>DAIPHW010000019.1:0-24382 GCA_036771135.1 Fibrobacterota bacterium
CCCCGTGGCGCTGGTGCAGGAGATCGGGAAGCCGGTCGAGATCTTCCCCATTCCCGGGCACGACCCGCGCGTGGCAGGACTTGTCAATCTGCGCGGCCGCACCGCCGTGGCCCTGGACCTGCGGCGCGCCCTGCTCGGCAACCTGGCCGACGCCATCCCGCGCCGACGCAGCAAGTTCATCGTTCTGGAAACCACCGACACGCTCTCCACCGAAGCGCGCGAAATGGGACTCGATTCCCATCGCGAGACGCTGGTGCTGGTGGCCGACGAGGTCCAGGGAATCGTCGATGGACAGAAAATGGAATTTCACCCGCCCCCGGCGCACGTCTCGGAACGCTACGTCGAAGGCGTCATGAAGGTGAATGAGCGACTGATGACCTTAATCTCCATCCCGCGTCTAGTGGAGGATCTGATGCCCCACAAGGAGGACGTCCCGTGAGCAGCACCGCAGAAAAGCGTTTCAGCATCTTCGATCCCGCCATCCGCTTCGAGCACCGCGAGTTCTACGAGCGCATCGTGAGCGAGCTCAACGGGCTCTTGCCGGTGTGCAACCAGGGGGAATCGACGGCCGTCGAGATCTCCGAAAACCCCACCGAGCAGGAGCAGATCACCGAACTTATGAAGCGGGTCGAGACATTTTCTGGCGACCTCCTAGAGGTGACCAAGAAGCTCTTTGACCAGTACTACGTGGCCAAGGAAGCGCTGCACCGCTCCATCCTTACCACCACCGCCTACAACAAGATCAACACCCTGGACAGAAATCTGTTGGAGCGCACCTGCGACGTGCGCTGGTGGGCCCTGGAGACGGCTTTCTCAGCTTGCCTTTCCAGCTACGGGAGGGCGCGCGAGCAAGCGCGGCGCCTCTCGGCACTACTTTCGGGAGAGGAGATGCCCTCGACGCCAGATTCTGTCGTCGACGGCGACGCCCGCACCTCCTACCTGGACCCCGAACTGCTGGCCGACGAGGAGGGCGAACTGCCGGAACTGC
The DNA here is from genome assembly GCA_036771135.1 of Fibrobacterota bacterium. Classification (GTDB taxonomy): domain Bacteria; phylum Fibrobacterota; class Fibrobacteria; order UBA5070; family UBA5070; genus JBDKGV01. The sequence continues at coordinate 989 of DAIPHW010000019.1, forward strand.
TAGACTTCGCGCCGCTGCTGCGCCACGGGGAACTTTCGGTCTTTCGGAAGCGCTTCGAGGCGTGGCGCGCCGAACGCGGACCGAGCGCCCCGCTGCGCCGGCAAATCGAGGTCTTTTCCAAGACCCTGGAGGAGCTGGAAGCGGCCATCCACCTCTCGTGCGACCGCCTGGAGGACATCCGCCACTCCTACACCCTCTACCGCGACATCGTACTAGCCACCCAGGACGGCATCGTGCTGGCCAACGCCAATCCCGACACCCGCGCCCGCGTGCTGGGACTCGACGTCTCCGGGGAAAGCTGGTTCCAGAAATCCTTGGAGACCAGGAACGGCACCGAGTACCATGCCCAGGACATCAGCGCCTCGCAAGTCGAGACGGCGCTCTCGCTGGTCTACGCCACCGCCGTGCGCGAAGCCTCCAACGAGAACGGCAAAGGCATCGGCGCCATGGGCGTGTTCTTCGACTTCCAGGACGAAGCTTCGCTGATCCTGGGCGAATACATGCCGCGGGATGCCAGTGGTGCCCCCATTGACGGCGCCTATTCGCTCTTCACCGACCGCGAAGGCACCATCATTGCCTCTACCGATCCGGTATGCCTCAAAGCCGGTGCCGTGGCTCATCTGCCACGTGGCAATCGCTGCTTGGGATTGGGCGAGCGCAAGTCGCAGTACATGGTCTTCGAGGGGGTGGAATCGGCCATCTTTTCGGCCAGCACCGACGGCTACCTGGATTACCGGGGCCTCGGGTGGTGCTCCCACGTCATCGTGCCCAAGTCGCATCTCTTCGAGCTGGCCACTCCCCCTGAAGGCATCGGCATCTCGGCCGAGGAGCTGATGGACTCCTGCATCATTCCCGAGATCAACAAGCAGACCTACCTGCGCGTCCAGGACGACAAGGAATCGATCCAACTCATCTCCCTGAACGGCATCGTCTTCGCGAGCAAGCTGGGAAAGCGCGGCGGAGCGCTGGGGCCGATCTTCAACCAGATCACCCGCACTGGCGACTTCGTGACCTCACGCATGGAAGACATCCTCAAGGAAATGGCCCTCGGAGAGCTCAAGCTCAACCTCCAGGCCCTGGAAAATTTCTCCAAGCAGGCCATTGACCTGGTGGACAGAAACCTCTTCGAGCGCGCCGCCGATATCCGCTGGTGGGCCACCGACCAGTACTTCTGGAACGCCTTGGAAAACCCCACGGCAGAGAACTTCCACAAGGCCTCGGAGCGGCTCAAGGTGATCAACGGCAGCTACACCATGTACCGCAACATCATCTTGGCCGACGATTCGGGCAACATCGTGGCCTGCTCGCGCACCGAACTGCGCAACGAACTTTCCAAGATCAACGTCTCCGACCAGAGCTGGTTCCAACTGGGCATGCGCACCGCCCGCTCGGAGGAGTTTGCCGTCCAGGACGTCCAGAAGTCCAGCTTGGAAAAGTCCAAGGCGCGCTCGCTGGCCTATTCGGGAGGCGTGCGACGCGGCGGTGCACGCGAAGGCGATTCCATCGGGGTGCTCGGGACCCTCTTCGACTGGGACACCGAGGCTGGGAAGATCCTTGCCACCTGCCTTCCCCGCGACGCCTTAGGGAACTCCATCGAGGGAAGTGCCGCCTTCTACACCAACGCCAAGGGCGAAGTGATCGAGACCACCGACGAGATGACGTTTCCGGTGGGTAGTCACGTCGAGCTGCCCGCCCTGGTGCAGCGGCTCGGAAAGGGAGAGACGACCTCCTCGGTCTTCCGCACCGCCACCGGCAGCTATCTGTTGGGATCTTCGCGCACCAAGGGATACCGCGAATACGAAGGCTTGGCGTGGTACGCCCATGTGGTGCGCCCCATCGGGGCTGGCAAAAGCGCAGAATAGGCAAAGCGCTCGGGAACCTTCCTTTGCGTAAGTAGATTTGCGGCCTCGGAAGGGGCGAAGGCCCCACCAGCGGGCATTCGGCCCCAAGGAAGGACACCGATGAATCCGGGAAGCCTCAACGAAGACGAATTGCGCGATTTCGCGCAGCGCCTTGGACACCAGCAAGCTGGCGGCTGCAGCGAATGGGTGCTGCTTGATCCGCGCAACCAGGAGATCCGCGCCACCGGCCTCTTCACCGATGTGGACTTGCTGGTGGCCACGCTCCCCATGTACGCCGAGATGTACAACGTGCAGGTGTGCCGCAACCCCAGCCCGCTGTCGGCGCTACAGGCTTCGGGAACGACAAACCAGTTCAATCGCTCCAACCAGAAGACGGTTCCGCTGGAGCAGCTAGAAATGCTCACGCAGACGGTCTTTACGCTGCTGCCGCGCAGTTCCAATGCCCCGGAAGCCATTGCCGAGGCCGCTTGCGGACTGATGGTGCGCATGGGCATCGGCAAGTATTCGGTAGAACAAGGCGGGCCGGTGCTGTGCATGCGCATTCCCATGGAACCGACGCCGCTGCGCAGTTATGGCGATCCGGAAGCCGCCCGCGCACTTTTCCTAAAGCTCGAGGAGACCTTCCGCTCGGCCATGAAGGCCGACGAGCGCGAACTCTTCGAGATTGTGGCCCGCTCCAGTCCGGAGCTGTACGACCCCCCGGTAGGCCTCTCGCAGATCGTGGGCAATCTTCAGCTTCCAGGCCGACGCCTCTACGCTCCCGCCGACATGCCCGACCCGGTGCTGCCGCAATTGCTGGCAGACCTGCAAGGTGGCAAATCGCTTCCCCAGACGGCTCAAATCACGGCTCCGACGACGGGCATCCCGCAGCTCGAAGGCCTGGTGAATGACTGGGAAGACGAAGACAGCATCAGTAGCGAGCCTTTCGTGGAAGGCAATGGGATCCTTCCCAAGGGCGCTCCACTGCGCATCGAATCAGAGGAAGGCAAGCAGGCCAAAGGGCAGCTGGAAACCCTGGAGAACACCGCTCGCGAAGGCTTCCTGCGGCGTCTGCGCCACCGCTGGCAGATGCCCTGGCCCTCCAAGGCCATCACCCAATGGCTGCGCGGCGGTTCCCGCCCGGGCGAAGTGGCGCTCTTGACCGGCACCTCGCACCGCATCCTGCAGGACTACCTGGGGATGGCGCTGGAAAACGCCCTGAAGCAGTCTGAAGTGCTCGGTTTCTTCGCCAGTACCCGCATCTCTGCTGGCGATTTTTGGGTGCGCAGCTTGGAGCGCCACACAGGAAAGGCCTTGGCCGACATTGAAGGCATTGCCGATCCCGCCCTGGCGTCTGCCGTCCAGGCCCAACTGCGGGAGCAGTTTTCCCGCCCCGCGGTGATGCTCTCGCTTTCTGCCGACGAGACCTTAGAAGGACTTTCTCGCCAGATCCGCGAGCTGCGCGAGTCCGACGACGCCCTCTCGCGACTCCCTGGAGTGCTGGTGCTCGACGGCTTTGACGATTTCTGTCATGAAGGCACTGGGCCGGCGCTGCGACGGCTGCGCCATCTGGCGCAGGAATCGCACCTCACCATCTGGCTTTCGGCCACTGAAACCAGTCTCTGGCAGGAATGCACCTGGGACGTGCGGGCAAAGCTCGTGACTGGTACCGCCAGTCTGCAGAGCTGGTGCGACGCGCTTTCCGATGCCGATCCCGACAAGGAAATGGCGCGGCAACTGCTTCCTCGCCTGCTCTCGGAATCGGGAAACGAGCGGCAGCCCTCGGTGCTGCAAGCAAGCCTGCCGGCCCTCGGACAAAGCCGTTGCGCTTGGCAACTGTGGTATCCGCAGATCGGACGCTTCCAGAACCTCGCGCCCCGAAAGGACGGCTAATGTCGGGGCGCGGCGGAACCTGGCTTGGGCAAGTGGCATGGCTTGCCGCCGAGTCGTTGCGCGGCTTTCGGCGCTCGCGCCGGGTCGCCCTGGCGGCCACCTTCAGCATCGGCCTCTCCTGCTCGGTGCTCTTTCTCTTCTTCTACGCCTGGCAGGCCTTTGGCGACTGGACTCGCCAGCAGCGCGAGGTTCACGGCTGGGTCGAGGTCTATCTCAAGGACGGCAGCAACCTGGACTCGGCGACGGCTGCCGTACGAGGCTTTGCCGGCATCGACGGCATCCAGCCGGTGAGCGCCGAACAGGCGCGCACGGAATTCCGTCGGGAATTCGGTGCCGACATGCTCGACGCCCTGGACCGCAACCCTTTGCCAGCGAGCCTACGCCTCCATAGCGTAGCCGCGGCCCACGGCGACTCGGCAGGTCTGACATCCCTGAAACAGAAGCTCGAAGCACTGCCAGAGGCCGAGGAAGTCCGCGTCCCCCAGAGCTCGCTCTCTCAGGTGGAACGCCTGCAGGTGTGGGCCAGTCGCTTGGCGTTGGGCACCGCCATACTGCTTTCGCTGGTGCTGCTCGGGATCGTCCACAACTCCATTTCCCTCTCATTGGGAGCTCGCGGCGCCCTGATCGACAACATGCGCCTGTGTGGCGCAAGCCCCTGGCACATGGAAATCCCCTTCGCCGCCGAAGGCTTGCTGCAAGGCATGTTCGGAGGCTTGATCGCCACCATCGTGCCCTGGACTGGTCTCTGCATGACGGCGCGCTTCTTTCCGCTGCCGCTGCCGCTTTCCTGGAACTGGGCGCTGACCTCCGGCGGTTTTGTCATCCTCTTTGCCGCCCTGCTTGGCGCCCTGAGCGGATGGTGGACCATCCGGCGCGCGGTGCGTTGAGTCCGATGCCCGGCTTTTTGGTCGTCCTTCTCCTTCCCCTGCTCTGCCAGGCGCGCAACGACATGCAGGGCATGGAGCAGGCCATTCAGGGACAGAAGGCCGAACTGCAGGCGTTGCGGCGACAACTGGCGGCAGGACGCCAGCGCGTCAAGGCCCTGGAAGGACAAGCGCGCCATCAGCAGGATGCCGTGCAGCAGGTGCGGGCCAACGAACAGCTGGCCCAGCAGGTTTTGCAAAAAATTGACCAAGCCGAAGGGCAATACCGGAAGTTGCTGGAAGAATCCAGTCACCAGCTGGGAGAGGCGCAGAACGACCTGCAAGATCGCCGCGTCATCCTGGCCCAACGCGTGCGCCGCATCTGGATGCGCGGGCGCCCCGATCCAGGCCTTGCTTGGCTCGGGCAGGACAATCCCGACGAATGGCTGCGCCGCCGCAAGGCCTTCCAGGCTGTGGTGGATGCCGATACGCGTCTGCTCTCGCAGGTGAAGCGGCGTGGCGAAGTGCTTGCCGAACGCGTCCAAGCCCATCGCCGGCGCGTGGCCGGACTCCAAGAGATCGAGGCTCAAAAGCAGGACGAACTGGCCGCCCTGGGTCGCAACCGCGTCGGGGAAGAGCAGAAGCTCGCCGTGCTCCAGGACAAGGCCCAGGCTGAGAGGGATCGGCTGAAGAAGTTGGAAGCCTCGCAGGCGGCCATCGCCCAGTTGCTGCAGACCTTGGAAAAGCGCCGCAAGGCCGAGGAAAAGCACCAAGCCGACTTGGTGCGCCAGCAAAAGAAGTGGGAACAAGACCAACAGCGCCGCGCTCAAAAGGCGCAGAAGGCGCAAAAGGACAAGGAACGCGCCCGCAAGGCCGGCAAGGCTCCGCCGCCCGTCGAGCCGGAGGTCGCAGAAGCCCCCCCTCCACCGCCGCCCCCCAAGCCTAGCCGCAGCTCGCTCCCCCAGGGAGCCGCCCCGGCCCGCAAAGGCATGTGCTGGCCAGTACACGGCCAGATCCTCTCGCGCTTTGGGCTTCAAAAGAATCCGGTCTTGGGAACCACCACGCGCAATCTCGGCATCGAGGTCTCGGGCAACCAAGGCCAGCCCGTCCTCTCGGCCTCGGGAGGCAAGGTGGCCGCCATCCTGCATCTGCCAGGGCGCGGCACCACCTTGGTGTTGGAGCATCCAGGGGGATACTTCACCCTCTACGGCCACCTCTCGCGGGTGCTGGTTCGCGAAGGAGCGGACGTCGCCGCCTGCAAGGAAATCGCCCAGGTGGGGAGCGATGAATCGGACAATGGCGCGAAGTTGTATTTTGAGCTTCGCAAGGGCCTTTCTGCCCTGGATCCATTGGAATGGCTGACCAGATGAACCACGATTCCAGATCGGCCGGCGCGGCCGCGGTGCTCGGCAAACTGACCGAGGCCCACCGTCGCGGACAGTTGCCGCAGAGCCTGCTCTTTCACGGCCCCCATGGCGTGGGCATCCGTCCCCTTCTGGTAGACCTTGCCAAGGCCTTGGTTTGCCAGAATCCGACCGACTTGGAAGCTTGCGGAGAATGTCCCGACTGCGCCATGTTCCCGCACGGCCATCCGCGCGTCTACTGGCTGCTGCCGCAGGTCTCCGAAGAGATGGCTGCCAAGATTGAGCCTTACGGCCCCCAGATGATCCTCTCGGACCCTTGGATGGCCGCCGTCCCGCCGCGTTCGGCCCAGATCCCGGTCGGAGGCGACGGGGTCGTCCAGCCCACCTATCCGCTCATGGCTGCCGGCGTGCGCGGCTTGGCCTTGGCGCTGGGGCGCTCCGAATCGCACCACCGCGTGGTGCTCATGCCCCATGCCGAAAGCCTGAACCAGAGCTCCTCGAACGCCCTTCTGAAGATCCTCGAAGAGCCGCCCGCCGGGGTCCACTTCCTGATGGCAGCTCCCTCTCCCGACCACGTGCTGCCCACCATCCGCTCCCGCAGCGCCTTGGTGAGCGTCCCCACCTGGACGCACGAAGAAACGCTCGCGTTTCTGGAACGCCGCAACGTCCCGCTGGAGAGCCGCGAAGAAGCCGCCGAACTTGCCCAAGGTCGCCCGGGTCTAGCGCTGCGGCTTTCTCAGGAATCCTCCCGCGCCGTGCGCAACCGCGCCGGAGAGTGGCTGGACGTGTGTCTTGCCGCCAGTCCTGACCCAGCCCTGGCCTGGATCGGCGAGGCGCCCGAAGTGGCCGCCAAGGAGCGACGTCCCATTCAGGAAGTCCTGGAAGCCTCGCTCTTGCTGTTGCGACGGCGACTGCTTTCCCACCCCTTCGATCTTGAAACTCTCGATCACCTGGAAGCGCTGCGACGCGGCACCGAGCAGGCGATTCGGGACATCGACGGCTATTGCAAACCCGCCCTGGCGCTTTCGCGCCTGGTCCTCACCCTCCACTTGGAGACCGCACCTGTTGCTTGAACCCACCGTGTCGACAGCGACGAGCGAAGACACGCTCCCCTCCCCGATCGCCTCCCTCTTAGAAAAGCGAGGCTGCCACGGAGCCGACGAGATCCGTCGCTTCCTGTCGTGGGAACGAAACGACCTGGAGGCATCGCTATTGCCTCCCGATGGCATGCTTGGACTTTCCCAGGCGGCCGAACTTCTGTGCCGGGCCCGTTGGAACGGCGAAACGGTGGTCATCCACGGCGACTACGACGTCGACGGCATGGCCGGCACCTCCATTCTTTACCTGGGCCTGCAGCGCGCCGGCTTCCAGGTCGGCTGGACGCTGCCGCGTCGCGACGGCGAAGGCTACGGCCTCACCGACGCATCCCTTGCCCGCTGCCAAGCCGGTGGCGGAGTCGAAGGCGATCTCACGCTGCGCGACCCTCGCGCCAAGTGGGTGCTTTCCGTGGACACCGGCATTACCGGAGGTCCCGAGATCGAGCGCGCCACTGCCAACGGCCTCGGTGTGATCGTCACCGACCATCACATCCCCAGCGAAGACACCTACCCCACCAAGGCCGCCGCCGTGGTGAACCCTCAGCAAGAGGGCTGCGGCTACGCCAACAAGGGCTTGTGCGGTGCTGGCGTGGCCTGGAAGCTGGTGCTTGAGGTCTACCATCGCCTGGGCACTCCCGAGGGCGCCGACCCGACCCGCCTCCTGCAACTGGTGGCCCTGGCCACCATGGCCGACATGGTTCCTCTCACGGCTGAGAACCGCGCCCTGGTGCGGCTTGGCTGGCTTGAATGGTCGCAGCGCCCGCTGCCCGGCGTCAAAGCGCTCTTTCAGGTGGCCGGCTTCCAAAACGGCAGCGTCCCGCGCATTGGGGATGTGGGTTTCAAAATCGCCCCGCGCCTCAATTCGGCCGGTCGCATGCGCCGCGGCGAAGTGGCCATCCGCCTCCTGACCTCGCCGTCCTCTGAACACGCTCGGAGCCTCGCCGCACAGCTCGAAGAGCTCAACCACCAGCGGCAAGCGCTGGACCAGCGCATCACACGCGAAGCCCATGTCTTGGCCGAAGCCGAAGACAAAGACGTTCCCGGCTACGTGCTCTACGGCGAAGACTGGCACGAAGGCGTGAGCGGCATCGTGGCCTCCCGGGTGGCCGAAGTGCGCAACGTACCGATGGTCATCTTGGCGCCCGACCCGGCCCGACCTGGCGAACTGCGCGGCTCCGCCCGTTCTGGCGGACGCGTCGACCTGCACCATATCCTGCTGGGTTGCTCTGGTTTCTTGGTGCGCTGGGGAGGTCACTGCCATGCTGCTGGCCTTTCCATCCGCCGCGAGAAGGTGGAGGAATTCCGCATCGCTTTCCTGGAGGCCGTCCGCGAAGCCATGAAGAGTCAGATGACGCTTCCCGGCCTGACGCCCGACCTGGAGATCCCACTCGCACAGGTGGATGCCGCCCTCTTGAAGGGGCTTGAGAAGATGGAGCCCTTTGGACAGGGCAACCCCATACCGCTCTTTGAATGCCGCGACGCCGAGCTCCTCTGGATCTCCCGCGTCGGCGAAGGGGGACGCCACCTCAAGGCGCGGTTGGCCCAAGGCGCCTCGGTCTTCGAGGCCATCGGCTTTTCGCAGGGCGAGCGGGCCCTGGAGTATCAGGTGGGCGCCCGGGTGCGCGCCACTTTTGTGCCGGGTTGGAACGAGTTCCGCGGCGTCCGGCAAGTACAATTGCAGATCAAGGAGATTGAATGACCGAGTCCGCCTCGTCCGCCCTGTGGGCGGGCCGCTTTGAAGAAGGCATGAGCGACGCCCTGCGACGCCTGTCCTTTTCGCTTCACTTTGATGGCAAGCTGCTTCCCTACGACATCGCCGGAAGCCAGGCACATGCCCGTTCCTTGGCGGCCCTAGGGGTGCTTTCGCAAGAAGAATGCGAAGCCATTGTGTCAGGACTCTCCGGAATCCTGGCCGACGTTCATGCTGGCAAAGCCCTCTGGAACGACGAAGACGAAGACGTCCACATGGCGGTGGAGCGGGTGCTCTCGGAGCGCATCGGCGAGGCCGGCAAGAAACTTCACACCGGTCGCTCCCGCAACGACCAAGTGGCCACCGCCTTCCGCCTCTACATCCGCCACCAGTGCGAACGGGTCATCAGCGGCATCCGCGCCCTGCAGCGCGAAGTGCTGACCCAAGCGCAAGCCCACGAACACACGCTGCTGGCGGGCTACACCCATCTGCAGCAAGCCCAACCGGTGGTGCTGTCCCATTACCTGCTTTCGCTCTTCTGGGTGCTGGAGCGCGACGTCGAGCGCTTCACCCAAGCCCGCCTGCGGGCCGGCAAGAATCCGCTCGGCTCAGGCGCCATCGCCGGATCCTCCTTTGCCGTCGACCGTCGCGCCGTGGCTCGGGAACTGGGCTTTGAAGGCGTCACCGAAAACTCCATGGACGGTGTCTCGCACCGCGACTTCGCGCTGGAATTCCTCTCGGCCTGTGCCATCCTGGGAACCACCCTCTCGCGCTACGCCGAGGACTTCGTGACCTGGTCCTCCAGCGAGTTCGGCTACGTCACCTTCTCGGACCGCTACACTTCGGGCTCCTCGATGATGCCCAACAAGAAGAACCCCGACACCTTTGAGCTGGTGCGCGGCAAGTGCGGACGCCTGATCGGCAACCTCACCTCGCTCCTTGCCACCGTGAAGGGCGCTCCCCTCACCTACAGCCGCGATCTACAAGAAGACAAGGAACCCGTCTTCGATTCGGCCGAAACCGTCTTGGTGCTCTTGGATGTCTTTGCTGGTGCCCTTTCGGAGGCCGACTTCCACGCCGAGACCATGCGTTCGCGGCTCACGGATCTATTGCTGGCCACCGACCTTGCCGACCTTCTAGTAGAAGACGGCATTCCTTTCCGCGATGCCCACCACTTGGTCGGATCTCTGGTAGGACGCGCCGCGCATCATCATTGTGGTCTTCTGGATCTAGACAGCTCAGAATGGCAGAGCATCCCTAAGGGAGACTCTCTGCGCCAGCGTTTGTCCTTTGAAACCGCGCTTTCTCGCCGAAATATCGAAGGTGGGACGGGGCCGCGCTCCGTGGCAACCCAGCTGGCATCCGCATCCAAAATTCTCGAAGAGGTCAAGAATGGCTGACTGGTTTGGACGTGCCAAAAATGGCATTGAGAGTGGCGAGAAGCGGGAGCTTCCTGAGAACCTTTTTATCAAGTGCGAAGCCTGCCGCGAAGTCATCTACAAGAGCGACTGGGAAGCTGCATGGAATGTCTGCCCAGCCTGCGGCCACCACGACCGCCTACCGGCTCATGACTACTTGCGTCTCCTTTTGGATGAAGGTTCCTTCCAAGAAGCCGATGCCGGCCTGGCTCCTCAGGATCCCCTGAACTTTGCCGCCAAGAAGAAGTACCGCGACAGCCTAGCTTCGGCGCAGAAATCCACCGGACAACTTTCGGGCGTGATCGGCGGCATGGGAAAGCTCGCAGGCAAGGACATCTCGGTGGCCGTGATGGACTTCCGCTTCCTGGGCGGCTCCATGGGTTCGGTGGAAGGCGAGAAGATCGCCCGCTGCTTCAAGCGCAGCCTCGAGACCGGCGCTCCCGCCCTGGTGATCGCAGCCTCGGGTGGTGCCCGCATGCACGAAGGCACCTACTCGCTGATGCAGATGGCCAAGACCTCGGCCCTGATTGGCCTCTTGAACGAGAAGGGCATTCCCTACATCTCGCTCTTGACCAACCCCACCACCGGCGGCGTGACGGCGAGCTTTGCCATGCTCGGAGACGTCAACATCGCCGAACCCGGCACCCTGATCGGCTTTGCCGGCGAGCGGGTGATCCGCGAGACCATCCGCCAGGCGCTGCCCGACGGCTTCCAGCGTTCCGAGTTCCTGCTGAAGCACGGCTTTCTGGACGCGGTGATCAAGCGCCCCGAGCTCAAGGACTGGATCGCCAACCTGCTCTCGCATTTTTCTGTCTAAAGAGCTCCACGGCACGTTTGAGCTCTGGAATCTTTTGAGGAAGTGAGCTTCGCGGGTGTACCTTTGTACACCTATGTTCGAGTCTCTGGAAAGGCGCCTAGAAGGCGTCATGAAGAAGCTGCGCGGTGAGTCGCGGCTAACCGAGGAAAATGTCTCCGAGGCCCTGCGCGACGTGCGCCGCGCCCTCCTGGAAGCCGACGTCGAACTCGACGTGGCGCGCGAGTTCATCGCCAAGATCAAGGAGAAAGCGCTAGGCGAGAACGTGACAATTTCTGTCACGGCCGGCCAGCACATGGTGAAGCTCCTGCACGACGCTTTGGTCGATGCTCTCGGCGGCGCCCCCAAGGAGCCCGTCTACGGCGGGAATCCTTCCCAGATTCTCCTCTGCGGCTTGCAGGGCTCTGGCAAGACCACCACGGCCGCCAAGCTCGCGCTCCACCTGCGCGACAAGAAGGGCCGCAAACCTCTGCTTGCCGCCTGCGACATCTACCGCCCCGCCGCCATCGAGCAGCTCAAGGTGCTGGGCGAGAAGATCGGCATCCCCGTCCATTTCGAGGAGCCCAAGGACGCCGTCGGCATCGCCCGCCGCGCCCGTCAAAAGGCGCGCGACCTGGGCTGCGACGTCGTGATCTACGACACCGCCGGACGCCTCCAGATTGACGAAGCCCTGATGGCCGAGCTCGGCCAGATCAAGAAAGAGCTCTCGCCCGACCAGGTCTTCTTCGTGGCCGACGCCATGACCGGCCAAGAGGCCGTGCGAGTCGCCAAGGCCTTCCACGAAAAGCTCACCGTCACCGGCGTCATCCTGACCAAGACCGATGGCGATGCCCGCGGCGGTGCGGCCCTGTCGCTAGCCCGCGCCACCGGCACCCGCGTGGCCTACGCCGGCACCGGTGAAGGGGTCAACGCCTTCGAGCTCTTCGATCCCGATCGCATGGCCGGGCGCATCCTGGGCATGGGCGACATCGTGGGCCTAGTGGAACGCGCCCAGGACACCCTGGACAAGGAGGAGATGGACCGCCTCTCCAAGAAGATGCTCAAGAGCACCTTCGACCTGGAGGACATGCTGGCCCAGATCCGCCAAGTGCGGAAGATGGGCTCCATCGCCGACATCATGGGCATGCTTCCCGGCGGCGCCGCCATGAAGGACGCCGCCTCCAAGGTGGATCCCAAGCAGTTGTTGCACGTAGAAGCCGTCCTTTCTTCCATGACGAAGAAGGAACGACGGACCCCTAAGATCATCAACGGACAGCGTCGCGCTCGCATCGCCAAGGGGTCGGGCACTACGCTACAGGACGTCAATCAAGTTTTGAAACAATACGACCAAATGAAGACTCTCATGGCACAGATCGGAAAGATGGGCGGACGCATGGGTGCGCTCCGCAAAATGGGCGGCGGCAAACTGCCCCCCTCGCTCAAGCTACCCGGCATGGGCGGATTCTGAGCGCGCTCACCGGCGCGGATTTCAGTAGATTTCCCGTTCCTCCGATGTATACCCTACAAGATTGGCTCGACCGCGCACCGCGCGAAATCCCTGTGGCTTTGCACGCCGCACGTTGCCTGCGAGAAGGCATCTATTCACGTTCCCGGGTTGCCCAGGAGCTCTTGGACTGGGCCCGCAACCCAGTCCGCTTGGACGAACTGGATCCCCCTTGCCATGATCTGCTCGAGCGTGTCGCTCTAGCGGGCGGGCGTCGCGTTTCCATCGCTTCGATTTGCCAAGACGACGAACTGGACGAAGCCACCGCCACCGATCGCTTCGAGCGCCTGCGCGACGAACTGTGGTGCGCCATGGAACGCGACGAGGAAGGCTTTACCCTTTCGATCTTCGCCGACCATTTCGAGACGGTGTTGCAGCGTCGCCTGGAACGCCAAGAGAACTTTGAAGCCCCGCCGTCACCGCCGATTCCCTGGCACTGGCGCTTCCAGCAAGGCATGAGCGGCCTGTGCGCCCGACTGCGCCTGGGCAAGGCGCGCACCAACCGCGACGGTCGCATCAACCGCCGCGACCAGCAGGGGTTGGAAGACTCCTTCGAGCCGCTCCTGGCCATCGGGGCTCAAGCGCCTGCCGATGCCGTACGGTTGGGTCTTTCTCTCCTTTGCGAGGATGGCGAACTGCGGAGCTCCGCGGGGCGACTGGACCTGGTCAGCGATGCCGTCGAGATCTTGCAAGCCTTCTCGTCCCGGTGCCGCACTTGGTGGCGGGAAAAGTATCCCGAGATCAACGGACTTTTGAAGCTCTGGCAGGAGCGCTGGATCGACGCCAAGGAAGCCGCGCTGTGGTTTGGCGCCGCTCCGTCAAATAAGCCGCCACTGTGGGAAGACCTCCCCCTGCCGCTGCGCCTGGCAATCCTTTGCGGCCTGGTAGAGGCCCGCTTCCAGGACGGACGGCCGCTTGCCATGCGCAGTCACGAGCTTGCCGCTCCTGAAACGGACGTTTCCCGCATGACTCCCGACCTGAAGCTCCTGCTTCCGCCCGGAGCCTCGCTTGGCGACTGGTACCGCTCCCACCTGCTGGGAGTCATGGAATCGAGCGAGCTCTACACCCGCTTCCGCCTGGAGCGCGAAGCCTGGCTTGGCGGCATCTCCATCGTCGGAAGCGAAGATGCCTGGAAATGGGTCGAATCGCTGCAGCCTTCCGACAACGTGCGCCAGAGCCTGGAGACGTGGACCCAAGCCCGGACCTTGTGCGCCCTGCGCAGCATCACAGTCTTGCAGGTGCGCGACCCTCGCCGTCAGCGCGAATTGGCAAGCCTTCCGCAGATGGCCGAATTCATCCGCGAAGAAATTCCCGGCTGGGGTTTCATTCTCGATTCGTCCCGCGAAGGCGCCTTGCGCGAATTGCTTTCCCGACTGGGCTACGAACCGCCTCCCTTGCGCGAAGAAGAAGTGACTTGGCTGCCGGTCAATCAGATTCCCGATCTGGAAATTCCCCGCTCGACCGAAGGGGAATCCGCTGCCGATCCCGTCTGGCCTAAGGCTGAAGTTGCCACCTCGGCGCATCTCCCCAGCACGCGCACGCGCTTTTCTGGCGAGCTGCGCGAGTTGCCGATGTCCGAACTCGGGCCGCTCCTCGACTACGCCGTGGTGATGGAATCCACCTTGGAGCTGACGCTGAAGAATGCCCCCAAGCGGCTGGTGAAGCTGTGGCCGGAAAAACTCGACAAGCGCAAAAGCCCGGTCACCTTGCGGGCTCGCAATTCCGAAGGGGTCTTGCGAGAGATCCCCTTGGACACCATTCGCCAACTACGGCTGATCGAAGAATAAAAGCTTTCGGCAGGCGTCATTTTGCCTGCGGAGCCACCTTCGCGAAAGGCATATTTAAGGGATGCCTTCCACTCTGATGCTGGATGCCGAATACACGACGCGCACGGTGATCCTCTTGATCGATGATCCGGTGGAACTCGAGTTGCTAGAGCAAGCGGTCACGGAATTCGGCCATTCGACGGTGCATGTTTGCTGCGAAAGTGACCTGCGGCAGGCCTTGCATCAGGAAAGCACCATCGCCGCCATCCTGGACTTCTCCCAGGGGCCCACCGCAGCAGCCAATGTGCGCACTTGCACTCACACCCGCCCAGGCCTCCCCTTCGTGGCCATCGTCCCCGAAGAGCGCCGCGAGGTCACTGTGGAAGCCTTGCGCATGGGAGCCCACGCCTGTCTGCGGCGTCCCTTGCACGGCGAAGAAGTCATCTTCTCGGTCGGCAATCTGCTGGCTTCGGTGTCCGAACGCTACAACCCGACGGCCTCCCTGCTGGACACGCGGCGCGTCGAGATCTCCAACGATTTTGATCTCGTCACCCCACTTGCCAAAAGCGTCGTCGACACCACCCTCTCGCCCATCGATCCGCGCCGCAATCACGTCACCTTGGGGCTGGTGGAACTTCTGAACAACGCCATCGAACACGGCAACCTGGAAATCGACTACCAGGAAAAGAATCACGCCCTGAAAGGCAGCTACTTCTACCGCCTGGCCACGGAAAAAGCCAAGACCACACCGTGGAACTCGCGCAAAGTGGTGGTAGAGGCCTCTCAAGACGCCGCCCAAGGCTGGATCACCTACAAGGTGATGGACGAAGGCAAGGGCTTCAACTGGCGCGAAGCCCCGAACCCCTTGGAAGGCGAAGGCGTAGAAGCCCGCCACGGTCGCGGCATTCTGATGGCCCGCCATTCCTTCGACTCCATGGAATACAACGAAAAGGGAAACGTTGTGACGGTACGTTTGCGCATTCACCCCGAAGGAGGGAATTCTTGAGCTTTCAAGCCACGGCGCGCCGCTGGCGCCCGGAGCGTTTCGAGGACATGGTCGGACAGGAACACGTTGCCAAGACCTTGCGCAACGCCCTGGTTCACGGCCAACTGGCGCATGCGTTTCTTTTCACCGGCACCCGCGGCGTGGGCAAGACGACCTCGGCGCGCATCTTGGCGCGCATGCTCAACTGCTCGGATCCGGATCCCATGATCCGTCCTTGCGGCAAGTGCGAGACCTGCCTGGAGATCGCCCGCGGCACCAGCATGGACGTGCTGGAAATCGACGCCGCCAGCCACACCGGTGTCGACGACGTACGCGACCTGCGCGAGCAGCTGCGCTATGCGGCAAGCCACGGCAGCTATCGCGTGGTCATCCTCGACGAAGTCCACATGCTCTCCAAGGCCGCCTTCAACGCCTTGCTGAAGACCCTGGAAGAGCCTCCTCCCCATGTGGTCTTCATTCTGGCCACGACCGAAGTCCACAAGGTCCCCCAGACCATCCTCTCGCGAGTGCAGCGCTACGACTTCCGTCGCCTGTCGCCATCGCAGGTGGCCGGACGCCTGCGCACCATCTGCGAAGCCGACAAGATCGAGTACGAACCCGAAGCCCTGGAGATCGTGGCCATCCGCGCCGACGGCTCCATGCGCGACGGCCTCTCGCTCTTTGATCAAGTATGGGCCTACTGCGGCTCGCCCATCACCGCCGAGGGCACTCGCTTTATTCTCGGCGTTCCCGACAACGCCTCCCATGAACGGCTGCTCACGGCCCTAGTCTCTGGAGCCGCTTCCGCTGGCATCGCCGAGGTGCATGCCGCTTTAGAACGCGGCGTCGAACCGCTCGAATACCTGCGAGGCTTTGGCGAATTCCTGCGCAACGTGCTCTTCTGCCGGCTTGAGGGACTCCCCGAGGCCTCGCTGGCCCTGATGCCCCAGGAACGCGAACGCTTGCGCCTGGCCACCACCACGGTTGCCGAAGGTGATGTCCTGCGCTGGTCGAAGATGGTCTCCGAAGCAGCGCAGCAGATCCGCGACGCTCACAATCCGCGCCTGCTCCTGGAGCTTCTGGTGGCCCGCATGGCCAGCCTCGACAAGATGGCCGACCTGCGACGTCTACTGGAAGGCGGCTCTCCCGCCGTTGCGCCTCGTGCTGGTTCGGCTCTCCCGCCACCGGCAGCAATCGCCGCTTCCGCTCCTTCCCCTAGCGCCCCCGCGACCCAAAGTCCTCAGAGCCCCCGCGCTCCGATTGAAGAACCGACGACCTTCGCCAAGGCCGTCCAGAACGATGACACCCTCATGGCACTGACGAAGAGCTTCGACGCCGTGCCGCAAAGCGAATAGGATCATGACGATGAACATGCAGGCCATGATGAAGCAGATGCAGAAGATGCAGACCAAGATGCTCACGGCCAAGGAAGAGATCGAAGCCGCCGAGTACGAGGGCGAAGCCGGATCCGGCAAGCTCAAGCTGCTGCTCACCGGCAAGGGGGAACTGCGCTCGATCTCCATCGACAAGTCGGTGGTTGATCCCGAAGACGTCGAGCTCCTGGAAGATCTGATCCTCACCGCCTTCAAGGACGCCAAGACCAAGGCCGACGCCAAGAGTGCCGCCTTGATGGACTCCTTCCACATGCCCGGCCTGCCCGGGTTCTGAGTGCTAGATTCGCCTCTCGCGACAGATCCCACCGTCTGACAGATTCTGTCCGACAAGCTCCGCCAGGGATTCGACTGGGATCCCGCGCAGGGAGGCCGCCAAGGCGTAAAGATCCGCCAGAGGACGGTTTTCGGTGTCGCTTTCCAAGAGCAGCGCTTCGGCGGGCAGTTCTCGAAACGCCGTCTGCGCCTTGGGGGAGGTCATTAAGGAAAAGCCGAACGAAAGGCGGAGGTCGTGGCGCCAGAGCTCCCGGGCCAGTTCCGCACCGCCGCGAAAGCCGTGGACGATGCCGGGGAGATCTCCCGGCCGCCGCTCGGCCAAAATCTCGGGGAAAGCCCGCACGGCGTGCAGCACCAGCGGCAGGCGGCGTCGGCGCGCCAGTTCCACCTGGGCTGCAAAAGCCTTCCGCTGCAGCTCCCAGGGAGTGGCGCAGGCGCGATCGAGCCCGCACTCCCCCAGCGCCTCCGGACAATATGTGTCTAAGAGAAGCGCCAGCCGGGAAAGCCCGGCCTCCAGGGAGTTTGCCTCCAATTTCCAGGGATGCAGGCCGACAGAAAATGGCCGTTCTGGAATCGCAAGCGGGAGCTCGTCCGGCTCCCAGACCCGCAGCGCCCAGGAACCCGCCTGGGCCGGGCCGTGCCGGTGGGCGTCGGGAAGGATCACGCCTCCGCGGACGGCAGGATTCGCTGCCGCACCCGGAGCGAGGCGATGCGCAGGCCGTCCATGGTGAGCACCTCGAATTCGAGGGCCTCCCAGTGCAACGTCTCGCCCTGAGAGGGAATGTGCCCCAGCGCATCCAGCACGAAACCGGCCACCGTATCGTAATGTCCCTCGAGCTCCCCGGGGAACGGATCGCGCAGCTCTAGCACCTCGCGCAGGCGATCCGGGGCCATGCCGCCCTCCACCACCCACTCGCCGGAACCGCTCTCGACCACGTCCGGAGTGTCCTTGTCGTACTCGTCCTCGATCTCGCCGACGATCTCCTCCAGCAGGTCCTCCATGCTCACCACACCCTCGAAGGCCCCGTGCTCGTCCACCACCAGCGCCAGATGCGTCTTGTCCCGCTGCAGCCGCTTGAGCACCTGGATGGCCAGCGACTCCTCGTGGACGTAGACGGGAGGCCGCAGCAGGGTGCGGACATCGCCTCCGGAGGGAATGCGCAGCAGGTCCTTGACCATCAGGATGCCCACCACGTGGTCGAGATCCTCCTCGTAGGCGGGCAAGCGCGAGTAGCCGCATTCCAGGATCTCCGGCAATTGCTGCGGCAGCGAGCGGGCCAAGTCAACGCCCACCACATCAGCGCGGGGGGTGCGGATCTGGCGGATCTTGCGCTCCCCCATGCGGAACACCGACTCGATGAGCTGCTCCTCGTGCTCCTGGACGGTCCCCTCCTCGGCGCCTTCGTGCACCATCTGGCGGATGTCGTCGGCAGTGACGTGCTCCTCCTCGGTGGTGCGGCGGCGCAGAATCCAAAGCATGGCCTCGGTGGAAAAGGAGAGCAACGACACCACAGGTCGTGCCACCCGGGAAAGCAGTAGCATGGGACGCGCCATCCGCGCCGCGATGCTCTCGGGAGCCCGCAACGCCAATCGCTTGGGCACCAACTCGCAGAGCACCAACTCCACGTAGGTGAGCCCCCCAACCACCACCGCAAAGGCCACCGTCTCGCCGTTGCCACCAAGCCAAGGGGCCATGAACTCCACCACCGGCCTTTCCAGCCGCGGCCCCGACCAGGCTGCCACCAGCGTGGTCAGGAGCGAGATGCCGATCTGCACGGTGGACAGGAAACGGTTGGGATGTTCCTGCAAATCCATGGCCGTGCGAGCTCCACGATCACCTTCCTCGGCCCGCGCCTGCAAGCGACTTCGCCGCGCCGTGACCATCGACATCTCGGTGATGACGAAGACGCTCATCAACAACAGAAGCCCCAAAAGGACGATCAAAGTATTGGCTATTCCATGCATTCAGTAAAGAATATGGAAATCATTGGTCCTTTGGATATCGTATCTTTTATGGCTCACTTGAGAATCGTCTCGAGTCTAACTGCGTCGGTCCAACGCCGACGATCTTCGAAAACCATCAAAAAAATCTAAGGGACCAAGTTTTATGGCCACCATGACCACTGAAAAAGTGAATACGATCGTTGCCAAGTTCGGAAAGACCGAAAAGGACACCGGAGACGTCAAAGTCCAGATCGCTATTCTCACCGAGCGCATCAAGGCGCTTACCGAGCATCTCAAGATTCATAAGAAGGACAACCACACCCGTCGTGGCCTTTTGAACCTCGTCAGCCAGCGTCGTCGCCTGCTCAATTACTACTACAAGCGTGACCTGATCGGCTACCGTGCCCTGATTGCCCAGCTCGAAATCCGTCACTAAACAAGGAGATCGAAATGGGAATTCTTACCGACAAGATGCGGGAGGTCTCAATCGAGATCGCCCCGGGTAAAATCATGACCATCCAGACCCATAAGCTTGCCAAGCAAGCTCATGGTGCTGCCGTGATCCGCCTGGGCGACACTGTCGTCCTGGTCACCGCCTGCGAAGGCGGACAAGCTGCTTTTGATTTCTTCCCCCTCACGGTAGACTACCGCGAATCGGCTTACGCCGCGGGCAAGATTCCTGGCGGTTTCTTCAAGCGCGAAGGCAAGCCGACCGAAAAGGAAGTGCTGACCTGCCGCATCATCGACCGCCCCCTGCGTCCGATGTTCCCCGATGGCTACAATCGCGAAGTGCAGGTGATCGGCACAGTGCTGTCCTCCGACGGACAGTTCGACCCCGATACCCTGGGCCTTGCCGGTGGCTGCGCCGCCGTGTGGCTTTCTGATCGTTTCCCGGTGGCCGAGCCTGCCGCTGGCGTCCGCGTGGCGCTGCTGGATGGCAAGTACATCGTCAATCCGACCTACGAAGAAACCGAGAGCGCCGATCTCGAACTGGTGATGGCCGCTACCGAGCGTTCCATCACCATGGTCGAAGGCGGAGCTTTCGAAGTTCCCGAAGAGCGTCTCCTGGAAGCCCTGGACGTCGGTCATGCGGCCATCCGCAAGATCATCGCCGGCATCAAGGAATTGGGCATCGCCGCTGGCATCCAGAAGACCGAGTTCGTCGCCCCCGTCCGGGACGAGGAGCTGTGGGCTCGCGCCGAAGGCGCTGTCAAGGCCAAGTACGAGAGCATCTTCCGCTCCAAGCTTCCCAAGACCGAGCTGTACCCGGCTCTGGAAGTCATCAAGAAGGAGTTCGTGGAGAGCCTTTCGGACCTCGAGGCCGACAAGGTCAAGATCGCCGTCGGCTACCAGGACGAAGTCAAGCGCTCGGCGATGCGCACGGTGATCCTGACCGACGGGATCCGTCCCGACGGTCGTTGCCCCAGCGACACCCGCCCGGTGGAGTGCGAGGTTGGACCTCTGCCCCGCGTCCACGGATCGGCCATCTTCCAGCGCGGCGAGACGCAGTCCTTGGTCAGCGTCACGCTGGGCACCAAGGCCGACGAGCAGCGCATCGATAGCCTGCGCGGCGACACCTTCAAGAACTACATGCTGCACTACAACTTCCCGCCCTACTCGGTCGGGGAGACCAAGCGCTTCGGCTCTCCGGGGCGTCGCGAAATCGGACACGGCCACCTGGCCGAGCGTTCGTTGTCGCCAGTGCTGCCGGTTCCCGAGAGCTTCCCGTACACCATTCGCGTGGTGTCCGAGATCCTTGAGTCGAACGGCTCTTCCAGCATGGCTTCGGTGTGCGGCGGTTCGCTGGCTCTGATGGACGCCGGCGTTCCCCTCAAGGAACCGGTGGCCGGCATCGCCATGGGTCTGATCAAGGAAGGCGACAAGGTCGCGATCCTCTCGGACATCACGGGCACCGAAGATCACCTCGGCGACATGGATTTCAAGATCTGTGGCACCACCGAAGGCATCACCGGTTTCCAGATGGACATCAAGGTGGACGACGGTCTGCCTCAGGAGATCCTGCGTCAGGCGTTGGCTCAGGCCCGCCAGGGTCGCGAGAACTTCCTGGCCGCCATGAACGCCACGCTCTCGGCGCCGCGCGAACATCGCAGCGAGTACGCTCCGACCATCATCTCGCTCAAGATCCCCGAAGACAAGATCCGCGAACTGATCGGCCCGGGCGGCAAGGTCATCCGCGGCATCCAGGACGAGTCCGGCGCCACGGTGAACGTGGACGATCAGGGCAACGTCACCGTCTCGGCGGTCGATCGTCGTTCGGGCGTCAAGGCCCGCCGCATGATCGAGGAGATGATGATGGAAGCCGAGGTCGGCAAGACCTACACCGGCAAGGTGAAGTCCATCACCTCCTTCGGCGCCTTCGTCGAGTTCCTTCCTGGCAAGGACGGTCTCGTCCATGTCTCGGAGCTGGACCTGAAGCGCGTCGAGAAGGTTGAAGACGTGGTTGCCCTGGGCGACACCCTGGTGGTGAAGTGCATCGGCATCGACGGTCAGGGCAAGGTTCGCCTTTCCCACAAGGCCGTGATGCTCGAGCAGCAGCCGGCCCAGGCCCAGCCTCAGGACTGATCTTCCTTAACGGGAAAAACAGAATCTGTCAAACATGGCCCCTTCGGATTTTCCGGAGGGGCTTTTTATTTCCCTACGCAGGATCCTCGGCGGCCATCAGGAACGCCGGTTCTTGTGACAGTTTCCGTCCGTCCTCCACCTTGATGGTGGCGACAATGCCGGCTGCCACGCGCGGCCCCACGATCTGCGCGAGCTCAGACTCGGCGGCCTCGCGAACCTTGGCGGCGCTGCCGAAGTGACGCAGCAGCAGCTGCTTCTTCTGGGGGCCCACGCCGGGAATGCCGTCCAGCCAGGAACTGGTGATGGTGGCCGTCCGTTGCTCGCGCTGAAAGGTGATGGCAAAGCGGTGCGCCTCGTCGCGCAGGCGCTGCAGCAACTGCAGAGCCGGCGTAGTGTGCGGCAAGATGTGCGGCTCCGACTCCCCCGGCAGGAAGACTTCCTCGATGCGCTTCGCGAGTCCCAGCACCGCCTGGTCGGGGAAGCCCTCCTCGCGCATGGCCTCCACCGCCATGCCCAGTTGGCCCTTGCCGCCGTCGATCAGCACCAGGTCGGGCGGCTCCAGGCCGTCCTCGCGGATGCGGCGGAAGCGGCGTCCCAGGATCTCGCGCATGGAGGCGAAGTCGTCGATGCCTTCGACGGTCTTGACGTGGAAGCGCCGGTACTCGGCCTTGGCCGGCTTGCCGTCGATGAAGACCACCATCGAAGCCACCGTGCCGGTCCCCGAGAGGTGCGAGATGTCGAAGCCCTCGATGCGCCGCGGCGGATGCGCCAGCCCCAGCGCCTCCTGCAACTCCTTGACAGAACCTGTCACGCGATCGCGCGCCTCCAGGTGGGCCATGTGCTCGGCCAGCAGCATGCGGGCGTTGGCGTGGGCCAGCTCCGCCAGCCGGAAGCGCTTCCCCTGGCGCGCCAGGAGGATCGCCACCTTGCGTCCCAGACGCTCGCCGAAGTGCCGCTCCAGCAGCTCGTGGTCGTCGGGAAGGCTGGTGACCAAAATCTCCGGCGGCGGCAGGCGATCGAGGTAACGTCCCACCAGGGCACCGGCCATCACCTCCGGATCCTCCTGCGAAAGCGGACAGGAAAGCGTCTCCTGATGCCTTCCCTGCACGCAGCCGCCGCGGATCTCCATCCAGGTGACCACTCCCCAGCGCCCCTCGCGGGCCAAGGCCACCACGTCCACATCCGAGGCGTCGGCGAGATCCACCCGCTGCCGCTGCCGCAGCGCCTCCAACGAACGGATCTGGTCGCGCCGTTGCGCCGCTCCCTCAAAGTCCATGCGTTCCGCGCAGGCGCGCATGTCGGCCTCCAGCTCGGCGCGCAGGGCGGCTTCCTTGCCCGAAAGGGCCAGCTCCACCTGGGTAATCATGGCCCGGTAGTCCTCGCGACTCTGAAGGCCCACGCAAGGGGCGTCGCAGCGTCCAATGTGGTAATCCAAGCACGGGCGATCGATCTTCTGGGCCGGCAACTTGAGGGCACAGGAGCGCACCTTGAAAACCTCGCGCACGGCGGCCAGCGCTTGGCGCATGGAGGTCACGTCAGTGTAGGGACCGAAGATGTGGTGCGGGGATTTTTCGTCCACACGGCGCACCACCCGCACGCGCGGAAAGTCCTCCCCCCAGGTGACCTGGATGTAGGGGAAGTGCTTGTCGTCCTTGCAGAGGACGTTGTAGCGAGGCCGGTGCTTGCGGATCAGGTTGGCTTCGAGGATCAAGGCCTCGATCTCCGAGCCGGTGAGGATCCACTCGATGTCGACCACGTGCTTGGGCAGGATCATGGCGGCGCGGTGCTCGCGGGCACCGCCCGTGAAGTAGCTGCGCACGCGGTTCTTGAGATTCACCGCCTTGCCGATGTAAATGATGACGTCCTGGGCGTCCTTCATCAGGTACACGCCCGGAGAGTCCGGCAGCATGGCCAGCCGCTCCGAGAGCCGCTCCCTGGCCGCCTTCCGCGCCCGATCCTTCATAGCTGCCAAGCTACTAAGTGCCG
>DAIPHW010000020.1:0-24198 GCA_036771135.1 Fibrobacterota bacterium
GCGATCATCTGGATGACCATGGGGGGGAAGACTCCAGTGGCCTTGAGCGGGTCGGCGATCGACTGGCCGCCGGAGATAGCCTCCACCGTCTTGAAGATGCCCTGCTCGATCACCTTGTTGCCGGAGGTGCGTGCTGTGACCGTGAGCGCCTCGATGATGGGCACGCCGGAAGAAAGCAGGGTCCCCAGGGTGCGGCAGAAGCGGGCCACGGCGCTCTTTTTGGTAAGGTCACCGAAGAGCGGGAGCACCAGCATCATCTTGTCCCAGTTCCATCGCCCTTTGGGGGTGCGGATGTAGCGCGTCAATGCAAAGACCGCGGCGCCGACGCCCAGGATCATGTAGATGATGTAGTGCTTCACGAAGTCCGACATGGCCATCACGGCCCGAGTCGGTGCCGGAAGTTCGCCGCCCATGTCCTTGAACATGCCGGCGAAGACCGGGATCACGAAGGTCAGCATGGCGATCACTGCGACTACAGCTACGATGGCCACCAGCACCGGGTAGGTGAGAGCGCCCTTCACTTTGCGGCGCAGCTCTTCGGCGGCTTCCTGGTAGTCGGCTAAGCGGTTAAGAATGGTGTCCAAGATACCGCCAGCCTCGCCAGCGCGCACCATCTGGCAATAGAGTTCAGTGAAGATCGGCTTGTGCTTTTCCAGTGACTCAGCCAGCGTGCCGCCGCCCTGAATGTCCATCGAGACCTTCTTCACGATGGCTGACATGTTTTTGTTCTCGGTCTGTTCGGAGAGGATGTCCAGGCACTGGATGAGAGGGAGGCCCGCCTGCGTCATGGCCGAGAACTGGCGCGTGAAGCGCGAGAGGTCCTTGAGAGCAATGCCGGTCCCGAACTGGAACTTCATGCCTCCGACCTTGTGGATCTTGATCTCTTTGAGGCGCTTCTTCTTGACCAGGGACAGCGCGGCGTCGGAGCTCTCGGCTTCTACCTCGCCGCTCACATCCTTGCCGTTCAGTCCTTTGCCCGTGTAGGCGAACTTCGCCATCAGATCCTCCTCGACAGGGTTTTCCTCAATCTAGCGCTCGTTTTGCCAATGACGCTTCTCACATGCGGAAATTGCCGGAGATGAACTTTTCGAGCTGCTCGTGCTCGGTGGAATAAGTGAAGGCCTCTTCCTTGGAGATCTTGCGGCTGATGACGAGCTTGGCGAGGTCCATGTTCAGGGTCTGCATGCCGTACTTCTGGCTCACTTCCATGATGCCCTGGATCTGGTGGATCTTGTCGTCGCGGATTAGCGAGCGGATGGCCGGCGTGACATTGAGCACCTCGGCGGCCAGGGCGCGGCCGCCACCAATTTTGGGGATAAGCTGCTGGCAGCACACGCCTTCCAGCACGAAGCCGAGCTGGCCTCGCACGGCGTCGCGCTCGCCCTGCTCGAACATGTCGATCAGGCGGTTGATGGTCTGGGCCGCCGAGTTGGTGTGCAGGGTGGCAAAGGTAAGGTGACCGGTCTCTGCGATCTGGAGGGCGATCTCGGCGGTGATCTTGTCGCGGATTTCTCCCAAGAGCACCACGTCAGGATCCTGGCGCAGCGCGACCTTGAGGGCCTGCGCAAAGCTCGTGGTGTCGGAATAGACCTCGCGCTGGTTGACGATGCACTTCTTGTGCTTGTGGACAAACTCGATGGGGTCCTCAATAGTGAGAATGTGCTCGGAGCGTTCGCGGTTGATCTTGTCCACCATGGCGGCAAGCGTGGTGGATTTGCCAGATCCTGTCGGGCCGGTGACCAACACCAACCCGCGCGGGCGATCACAGAATTCGGCGAGAATCTTGGGGGCGCCTAGGGCGTCGAAGTCCTTAATCTCGGTGGGAATGTGGCGCAGCACCAGCGAGACCATGCCGCGCTGCATGAAGACGTTGGCGCGGAAACGCGCGTCGAAGGGATGGCCGTCGGCGGTCTGGTGGCGGATGCCGAAGGAGAAGTCCACCTGGCGGCCGCGCTCCTTGTCGAGGTCGAAGTCCTCAAACTTCTTCTTCTGCTCCTCCTTCATTACCGAGTAGGCAAGCGACTGCGTCTCGTCGGGGGTCAGTGGGTGATTGTCGAAGGGGCGCAGTTCGCCATCCACGCGCAGCATAGGGGCGGCGCCGACCGTCAGGTGCAGGTCAGAAGCCTTCCATTCGATCATCTTGACGATCAAATCGAGGATGTTAGCCATGGTGTCTCCATCTCTTGGGAACAAATTTTGTCAAAAACTATCATAGAATGCCGGCTCCTCAGGAGTCGGTGCTCTGGATGACTTCCGTGGCGGTGGTGATGCCTTCTTCCAGAAGTCGCATGGCTGCCGCACGCAGAGTGAGGACGCCCTCGGAAACCGCCTGCTCGCCGATCTCGGTGGTCGAGGCGCGGTCGATGATGAGTTGCTTGAGGGAGTTCGTGATGGGCATGATCTCGTAGATGCCTTGGCGCCCTTTGTAGCCGGTGCCGTTGCACAAGTCGCAGCCCTGGCCCTTCCAGGTCTTAAGGGCGGCAAATTGGGAATCGTCCAGATGAAGCAGGCGCTGCAGGATGAGGGGCTTTTCCGTTTCCTCGACCTTGCAGTTGGGACAGATACGGCGCACCAGGCGCTGGGCCACAATTAGGCGCACAGAGCTTGCCACCAGGAAAGGCTCGATGCCCATGTCCACTAGGCGGTTGATGGTGGAGGGCGCGTCGTTGGTGTGCAGAGTGGAAAGCACCAGGTGGCCGGTGAGAGCCGCCTTGACGCCGATCTCGGCGGTCTCCAGGTCGCGCATTTCGCCCACCATGATGATGTCGGGATCCTGGCGCAAGAAGGAGCGCAGGGCCGCGGCGAAGGTGAGACCGATCTCGGAATGCACCTGCACTTGGTTGATGCCGGGCAGGTTGTACTCCACCGGGTCCTCGGCGGTCATGATGTTGACGTCGGGAGAGTTGATGGTAGAGAGGGCCGAATAGAGCGTGGTGGATTTTCCAGAACCTGTCGGGCCGGTGACCAGGATCATGCCGTAGGGGGCTTCTAGAGCGTCCTGCAGATCTTGTCGGCCCTTCTCGTGGAGCCCGAGCTTGCCAAGATCCAACTGCAGATTGGACTGGTCCAGGATGCGCATCACCACCTTCTCGCCGAAGATGCAGGGAAGGCAGGAGACGCGCAGATCGACGGTCTTGCCGTTCGGGGTCTTCAGTTTGATGCGACCGTCCTGGGGAAGGCGGCGTTCTGAGATATCCAGGTTGGACATGATCTTGAGGCGGCTGATGATGGCCTGGCGCAGCTTGAAGGGAAGTGTGCTCACCTCGCGCAAAGTGCCGTCGACGCGGTAGCGTACCCGCATCACCTTCTCGTAGACCTCGATGTGAATGTCGCTGGCGCCCTGGCGGATGGCGTCGAGCAGGATCTTGTTGACGAGTTTTACGAGCGGAGCGTCGTCGATGGTGGCCATGGTGGCGGCTTCGCTCTCGGCCTCGCTTTCCTTGATGACCTCCATCTCCTCGGAGGCGGCGCCCAGGATGTCGTTCATCTCGCGCTGCATGTCGGCGGAGTAGTAGCGCTCCAGGCAGGCGCGAATTTGACCTTCGGGAGCGACCACGGGCTTTACGGTGCAGCCGGTGATGAACTTGATGGCGTCCAGGGCCTGCACGTTGCGAGGATCTGCGGTGGCCACGGTGAGCACGCGGTTGGTGCGCGAGACGGGAATCAGCAGGTACTTCTGGGCGAGGTCCTTGGGAACCAGTCGCACCGTCTCTTCGTCGATCTCGATCTCGGAAAGGGTGATGATTCCGAGGTTCATCTGGCGGGCGATGAAGCTTGCCATTTCCTCTTCGTCGAGGATGGCGCCCACCCGCACCAAGTTCTCGCCGAGCTTGCCACCGCTAGCGCGCTGGCTCTTGAGCGCAGCTAGAAGCTGCTCCTTCGAGATGAGCCCGCTCTCGACCAGCATTTCTCCAAGCTTCAGGGCCACTGCCGTCTGCCTCCAAGTTCGCTACAACTATAGCCGTTCTCGCGAAGTTAGTGAAGCAACAGCTTTCCTTTGCGTGAAAGTGCTCTGTCCGCACAGTCAGCCGGGCAAAGAAATCCGTGCGCGAAAAGGAAGCGATAGTGGAGAAATCACTAGATAAATCCGTCTTATATCTTCGAGAGAAACCTTATCTTTCGTCCCAGCGTGAAAAGTGGAACGGACTTTTTCCGCCACAGAAAGGAACAGCATGGCAGAGGTCAAGGGCAGAGCCAAGGTCACTATCGATGCGAACGAAGCGGTGGCCGCTGTCGCTCATAAGCTCAGCGAGGTGATCGCCATCTATCCGATCACTCCTTCTACCCCCATTGGAGAGTTCGCCGATCAGTATTCGGCGCAGGGGAAGAAGAACATCTGGGGCACCATCCCCAGTGTGATGGAGCTGCAGTCGGAGGGCGGTGCCGCGGGCGCCGTTCACGGAGCGCTCACCACAGGAGCGATCACCACGACGTTCACCGCGTCGCAGGGACTCCTGTTGATGATCCCCAACATGTACAAGATCGCCGGCGAACTTACGTCGACCGTCTTCCAGGTGACGGCGCGCGCCTTGGCTTCGCAGGGACTTTCGATCTACGGCGACCATCAGGACGTGATGGCTGTGCGTCAGACCGGCTTTGCGATGCTGTGCTCCAACAACGTGCAGGAAGCTCAGGACTTCGCGGCCATCGCCACGGCGGCTACGCTTGAATCCCGCGTGCCGTTCGTGCATTTCTTCGACGGTTTCCGCACCAGCCACGAGATCAACAAGCTCGAGACCCTCTCGGACGAGGATCTGGCGGCCATGGTCGACCACGATCTGGTTCAGGCACACCGCTCCCGCGGCCTTACTCCTGATGCCCCGATGCTGCGCGGCACGGCCCAGAACCCCGACGTCTACTTCCAGGCGCGCGAGGTCTCCAATCCGTTCTACAACGCTGTTCCGGGCATCGTCAAGAAGTACTTCGAGCGCTTCGAGAAGCTCACCGGTCGTTCCTACAAGCTCTACGAATACGTGGGAGCTCCTGACGCCGAGCACGTGACCGTGGTCATGGGTTCGGGCGCCGAGGTGGTCGAAGAGACCGTCAAGGTGCTGGTGGAAAAGGGTGAGAAGGTGGGCGTACTCAAGGTTCGCCTGTTCCGTCCCTTCGACGTCAAGGACTTCGTGGCAGCCATCCCGGCTTCCGTCAAGTCGATCGCCGTGCTGGACCGCACCAAGGAGCCGGGCTCCGCCGGCGAGCCGCTTTTCCAGGACGTGGCTTCGGCCCTCATGGAAACCGGTCGCGTGAACATCAAGATCTACGGTGGTCGCTACGGCCTTTCGAGCAAGGAGTTCACTCCTGCCATGGCCAAGGCCGTCTTCGACAACCTGAAGACCGCTGCTCCCAAGAACCACTTCACGGTGGGCATCAACGACGACGTCACCCATCTGAGCTTGGACTACGATCCGAACTTCGACATCGAGGACAAGAGCTGCGTTCGCTGCATGTTCTGGGGCCTCGGCGCTGACGGCACGGTGGGCGCCAACAAGAACTCGATCAAGATCATCGGTGAAGAGACCCCCAACTACGCACAGGGGTACTTCTTCTACGATTCGAAGAAGTCGGGCGGCATCACCGTTTCGCACCTTCGCTTCGGGCCCAATCCGATCAAGGCTCCGTACCTGATCACCAAGGCCAACTTCATCGCTGTTCACAAGTTCGGCTACGTCCAGCAGCTCGATGTGCTCTCCGGAGCCATCGAGGGCGGCACGTTCCTGCTGAACTCCCCTTACGGGCCCGACGAAGTTTGGGAACACATCCCGGCTGAGACGCAGAAGATCATCATCGATCGCAAGCTCAAGTTCTACGTCATCGATGCCTTCAAGGTGGCCAAGGCCACGGGCATGGGTGGACGCATCAACACCGTGATGCAGGCCTGCTTCTTCGCCATCTCCCAGATTCTTCCCTCCGACCAAGCCATCGACAAGATCAAGGCTTCCATCAAGAAGACCTATCTCAAGAAGGGCGAGGAAGTCGTCAAGAAGAACTGGAACGCCGTCGACCAGTCGGTGGCCAACATGTTCGAGGTGAAGGTTCCCGCGACGGTCACCGGCAAGCCTCGCCTGGCTCCGGTTCCGGCCAATGCACCGGCCTTCGTCAAGGACGTGCTCGGACCCATGATCGGCTTCAATGGCGACATCCTGCCGGTCTCTTCCATTCCTGTGGACAGCACCTTCCCCACCGGCACTGCCGCCTGGGAAAAGCGCGGCATCGCGCTGGATGTCCCCGAGTGGAACCCGGACGTGTGTATCCAGTGTGGCAAGTGTTCGATCGTCTGCCCGCACGCCGTGATCCGCCAGAAGATCGTGGACGATGCCGACATCGCGAAGGCGCCTTCGACTTTCCTGTCGACTCCGGCCAAGTTCTTCAAGGAATTCCCGGGCAAGAAGTTCACCATCCAAGTCTCGGTGGAAGACTGCACCGGCTGCGCCCTGTGCGTTGAGGTCTGCCCTGCCAAGGACAAGACGGATGCCAGCCGCAAGGCCCTCAACATGCACTCCATCGAGGATGCGCGTTCGAAGACCAACGGCAACTGGGATTACTTCCTGTCGCTTCCCGACATGGATCGCACCCTGGTGACCCTGAACAACGTGAAGGGCAGCCAGCTGCTGCAGCCGCTCTTCGAATTCTCGGGCGCCTGCTCGGGTTGCGGCGAGACCCCGTACGTCAAGCTGATGAGCCAGCTCTTCGGCGACCGTGCGCACATCGCCAACGCCACCGGCTGCTCCTCCATCTATTCGGGCAACCTGCCGACGACTCCGTATACCAAGAACGCTGACGGACGCGGCCCGGCCTGGTCCAACAGCCTCTTCGAGGACAATGCCGAGTTTGGCCTGGGCATGCGCCTGGCCGTTGACAAGCAGACGGAATTTGCCAAGGAACTGCTGAAGGCCCATGCTTCGGTGGTGGGTGATGAATTGGTGACCGCCATTCTTGAGGCCGATCAGTCGACCGAGAAGGGCATCGCCGATCAGCGCTTGCGCGTCAAGCATCTGCGCGACAAGCTCGCCGGACAGACCTCGCAGCCGGCCAAGGACCTGCTGCAGGTGGCCGACACGCTGGTCAGTCGTTCCGTCTGGATCGTGGGCGGCGACGGTTGGGCTTACGACATCGGGTACGGCGGCGTGGATCACGTCCTCTCTACCGGTCGCAACGTGAACATCCTGGTGCTGGACACCGAGGTGTACTCGAACACCGGTGGTCAGGCTTCCAAGTCCACTCCGATTGGTGCCGTTGCCAAGTTCGCAACCAACGGCAAGGCCATGCCCAAGAAGGACATGGGCATGATCGCCATGGCTTACGGCTACATCTACGTGGCCAAGGTGGCCCTGGGTGCCAACGACGTGCAGACGGTGAAGGCCTTCCTGGAAGCCGAAAGCTTCGATGGACCGTCCTTGATCCTGGCTTACAGCCACTGTATCTCGCACGGCATCAACATGCAGAACGGTTTGGCCCAGCAGAAGCTGGCCGTCCAGTCTGGTCACTGGCCGCTCTACCGCTACGATCCGCGCCTGATCGAGCAGGGGAAGAATCCTCTCCAGCTCGACTCGAAGGATCCGACGGTGAGCTTCGAGCAGTACGCCTACAACGAGACGCGCTACAAGATGCTCACCCGCATGGACAAGGATCGGGCAGCTTCCTTGCTGGCGCACGAGAACAGCCAAATCGCTCAGAAGTGGGCCGGCTTGTCGGCGCTGGCCGGGGCGGCGGCAAATGTCTGAGGGAGAGGAGGGCTTCGTGCCAGATCTTAGCACTCACTATTTAGGGCTTTCGCTTCGGAATCCCCTGGTCGCAGCGGCCGGGGCTCTTTCCAAGAAGCTCGATTCATTGCGCAAGCTGGAGGACGCCGGCGTCGGCGCCGTGGTCCTTCACTCGCTCTTCGAGGAGCAGATCGCTCACGAGAGCCAGGAACTGGACTACTATCTCACTCGGCTGACGAACGCGACTCCGGAAGCGGCGACGTGGTTCCCTGACGTAGGCAACTACAACATGGAGCCCGACCAGTATCTGGAGCACATCCGTTCGGCCAAGGAGGCGCTCTCCGTCCCCGTGATCGCAAGCCTCAACGGCTTCACTTTAGGCGGATGGTCCAAGTGGGCTTCCCGAATCGAAGAGGCCGGTGCTGACGCGCTGGAGCTCAATGTCTACCAAGTGCAGACCAACCCCGACGTCACTTCTGCTCAGGTGGAAGACGACTTCGTGGCCCTGGTGCACGAGGTGCGCAAGCAGGTGAAGATCCCCGTGGCCGTGAAGCTCTCGCCGTTCTTCGCGGGACTTCCGAATCTGGCGCGCCGCCTGGCGCAGGCCGGATCCAACGGACTGGTGCTTTTCAACCGCTTCCTGCAGCCCGACATCGATCCCGAGAACCTGGACGTCTCTCCGACCATCCAGCTCTCGACCTCTGGAGATCTCCGTCTGCCCTTGCGGTGGGCGGCGATCCTGCACGACACGCTGCCGGTCGACCTTGCGGTCACCTCCGGCATCCACACCGGCAGGGATCTGGTGAAGGTCGTGATGTCGGGCGCTGCCGTTGGGCAGGTGGCTTCGGAATTCATCGCCAAGGGCCCGCAGCGGGCCGCCGGCATCCTCACCGAGCTTGCCGACTGGATGCGCGACTATGAGTACACCTCGGTGGCCCAGATGCGCGGGGCTCTCTCGCACAAGAACGCTGCCGATCCGACCGCCTACGAGCGCGCCAACTACATGAAGGCGCTGCAGAGCTTCGACGACAAGCTCGTCTGAGTTTCGCAGAAATTGTCACAAAGGCCCTTTGCCGATTCCGGCGGAGGGCCTTTTATATATGGGCACAAAAAAGCCCCCACCCGCGTTGTAGGGATCAGGAATGCCTGATCCTACATGAGGGAGGGGGCGTGTCGGGAATGCGGGGAGTTGCGGCTAGTGCACCAGGATGGTGCCTTGGGCGCCCTGGGCGCGCAGCACGTAGATGCCGGCGGGGCAGGAGAGAACGGTGGTTTCGCCAGCGGCCATGCGACGGGAGAATACCGTGTGGCCGGAGATGTCCTTCACCTGCACGTCGGTGGCGCGATTTGCCACTAGGACGCGTCCGATGGCGCGTACCGGAAGGGTGGTGGCTACCTTGGCGCCGGAAGCGATCCCGGCGGGAGCGACGGCACTAGCGATGTTGGCGACGGCATAGTCGCCACCGTGGTTGACCACGGCCCACACGGTGTGGGTTGCGACGTCCACGCCGTAGCTTCCCAGAGTGTCGGTGCTTGCCCAAGCGCGAGCGGCGAAGGTGGGTGCCTTTTTGCTGCGGGCGGCCGCGAGGCTCCAGGCGCCGAGGGTGTCGCGAGAGAGCAAGTGGACCTTGCCAGCAAGCAGCGAGTCCTTGGAGGCCTTGAGGCTGTCGTAGCCGAGCGAAAGGGCGAAGGGCGCCGTGGTGTCGCTGCCCAGTGTGGCTTCAAGTCCCCACAGGGTGAGAATGCGACTGGCCTGGCCCTTCAGGGTGTCGGCCGAGGACCAGCCGGTGTTCACGAGCTTACGGAAATGGCGTCCCTGAAGGTTCGTGTCGGTTGCGGTGTTGACGCCGCCGAGGATCTTCACGGACGTGCCCGAGAAGGTATCGGCGACTGCGCTGTAGGCATCGCCCTGGTTGATCACGAATTCCTTGCCTGACAGACTGCTTCCGAAGCGGGAACGCCAGCGCCAGTTGCCGGTGAGGGCGGGCGTCGTGGTGAGGACGCTCGAGGCCTTGCTGGCACCTGAATTCACCGAATAGTAATCGATGCTCACGTTGTTGCTGTCGACGGTGACGATGTAGTAGCTCACCGCGTAGAGCTCTTGCTGAGCGGGAACCTGACGAGAGATTCCGTAGCGAGTTGTGTTTGACGTGGCGGAGCTGCTGCTGTCGTTGGCGCTTGTTCCGGTGCCTGGGGTATAGAACTTGTAACTTGCCGAGCCAGTGATCAGCTGGTGGACGGCTGCCGTGCCTGTGGTATTTTTCACTAGCGAATACTCGTGCATGTGGTCATGCCCCGAAAACAGGATGTTCGCTTTGTTTGCCTGCAACGATCCGATGAATGCGTTGATGGCAGCGGAGTCGCCGTTCACGGTATCATTCACGAGATTGTCGGTGTGGTCGCCCATCAGAAGGCCCTTGTGGCTGAACACGAAGGCGTGGCTTCCGGCGTCGCGGTGCGAGAGTACCGAGTCGATCCACGATTGCTGGCTCTTGACGGTAGTGGTCACGCTGTCGGAGTTCAGGAACTGATCGAGCAGGACGAAGGTGGCGTTGTTGACCTTGAAGGCGTAGCTGAGCGACTTCATCCCGGATGGGGTCGTGAAGCCTGAGCCGATGGTGAATGGGGTGGCTGTAGCCGGACGCAGTGCGGGATGGATGAAGGAACTGTCTTTCCAGATCGAAGCGTCGAGGCTCTCCAGAGGAAGGCTGTCTTGCACGCCGGTGCGAGTCTGTGGAAAGACGCGCAGGAATTCTTTGGCGGCGTAGTTTGAGGACTCGTGATTGCCGCGCAGCGGGAAGAAGCCGATGCCGTTGTTGTAGAGTTCCTGGACGTAGAGGGCGCGGGTATCGAGGTCGATTGCGGCGGTGGGAGAAGAACCTGCGAGGTCGGTGAGATCGCCGACGGCTGCTACGAACTTGACCTTGTGCTTGACCATTTCCTTGTTGATCTGGTTGATGACGCCCACGGCCACCGAGTTCGGATTCAGGCTGTCGGCATCAGTGGGCCACTGGGTGTCGGTGATGACGCCGAACTTCCAGGGTTCGGCGTGCGCCAGCAGGGCGCAGCCGCAAAGGGCGGCGGCGACGAACTTGGCTGTTCTGTCTCTGGAAACTCTCATTGTGTCTTCTCCTTGGAGGGTGGTGCTCCACGGCAATCTATGGAGAGGAAATTTCAAATCTGATGCAATAAGGTTTCTGACAGAAATTGTCATTGACAGCGTAAACGGCCGATAAATGGGCGGTTTCAGCGGGATTGCAATGACGATTTCCTTCCGTTCCCGGATTACCCTTTGGACCTACTATGATCGGCGTCGCCCTCATCCTAGCCCTGGCCTCTGCTCCGCCTCTCGTCGGAGACCGGGCGGACATTCCCGCCGGGTGCTTTGTCATGGGAAATGATTCTGGGGATGTCGATGAGCGGCCGGCCCACGAGGTGTGCCTCGAAAGCTTTCGCATGGATCGCCACGAGGTGACCAACGCCCAGTTCGAGGCGCTGCTGGGAAAGAACCCGCACTGGGACGACGGCGAGTGCTTCGTCTGGAGCGGCGTGTCCTGGCGGCGCGGCATCCTTCCGCAAAGCTTCAGAGGAACCCGGCAGCCTGCCGTGTGCGTGGAATACGACCAGGCCCGCGCCTACTGCGCCGCCACGGGAGGGCGCCTTCCCACCGAGGCCGAGTGGGAGTACGCGGCTCGGGCGGGAAGCTCGGGCCGATTTCCTTGGAAAAGCCGAAAAGTGGGAGCCGCAGCTTATGCCTGGATCATGGAAAACAGCGCCTACGTGACCCATCCTGCCGCCGCGAAGCTTCCCAACGCCTGGGGGCTCTATGACATGTTGGGGAACGCCTGGGAATGGGTCTCCGACTGGTACGGTTCCGGGTATTACGAGAAGAGCCCCGGCAAATCCCCCCAAGGACCTGTGGACGGAGCCTACCGTACCTATCGCG
Organism: Fibrobacterota bacterium; assembly: GCA_036771135.1. GTDB lineage: Bacteria > Fibrobacterota > Fibrobacteria > UBA5070 > UBA5070 > JBDKGV01. Next base: position 11,647 of record DAIPHW010000020.1, read on the forward strand.
GTGGCGGCTGGTTCACCCCGGAGCGGACACTTTCTGTCGCCATGCGCGGGAGCCTTGCGAGCGGAAGTGCGCGCGGCGCCTTGGGATTCCGCTGCGCGGAAGGATTATGACATGCATACAGAAATTGTCTTGACGGAATTTGTCTTGCCGCTGGTCTTTGCCGGCCTCCTTTACGGAGGCAGCTTCCTTGCTTCGCGGTCGGGGTTATACGGCGTTGGCGTCCACCGCTCCGTCTGGAACTTTTTGCTGCTCTTGCTGTTTGTTGTCTCGGCCGCCACCGGGGTCATGCTTTGCTTCAAAGGGGAAATTTCGGATCTCGGGACGGTGCTGCGGCTGCACAACCAAGGTGGGGCTGGCATGGTTGCAGCTGGATTTGGACACGTCCTAGAGCGTTCGGGATATTTCAGCAGCAGACTCGTCAAGGGATGGAAAAACTTCCGGGAAAAAAGTGGGCATGCGCCTCAGGTGGCCGCCGCTCTGGTGGTGATGGGAGCGATCCTGGCGGCGCCTCCGGCGCTTGTCCGCTTGACGGCTGAGCGTTCGGCGCTGCGCTTCCTTCCTCCCGCTCCCACTCCGGCGGCGGATTCGCCAGCGCTCGCGCCAGCTCCGGTAGCTTCTTCTAAGGCCGAGGTGGCGACATCTCCTGCGCAATCGGTTGCGGTGCCGGTTGTCGCTCACGCGAAGGTACGGTGTGATCAACCTCATCTTGCTCCTGGAGAGGCTGCGCGCGTGCTGGCTACAAGCCAGGGTGGCAAGCGCTACGTTCCGCCGCAGATCGACAATCGTTCGGATGTGAGCACTCCATCCATCCAAGCCTTGTTGCGCAGCGTGGAGGATCCCGAGCTTGGGATGAGCCTCTACGATTTGGGATTGGTTAGGCGAATCGATGTGGACTCCGCTCGCAACATTTCGCTTGGCTTAGTATTCACCTCTCCGGCCTGTCCCAACAACGGATGGCTGCGGGAGCAGTTGCGAAAGCGCCTAGATGCATCCGGCCTTTTCCGCAAAGCCGAGGTGCAGGTCCTGCGCGGAAGCTTTTGGAGTCCCGACTTCGTGAGCGAAGAGGGGCGCCAGGCCTCCCTAGAACGCCAGAAATGGTGATCCGCGCGCTCCTCTTGGGGCTTTCCACTGGCCTTTATTGCGCCACTGCCTGCTTCCCGATGCTCGTCTCGGCCATGCTCTCGCGGTCCAAGTCGCGGCTGCGGGACACCGCCGTGGCGCTAGGACAATTTTTGGCAGGACGCCTCGTCGCCTACCTCCTGGTGGGGGCGGTGGCCGGGCTCGTGGGACATTTCCTGGGCGACTTCCACGGCATTCCCGACATGGCGGTGGCGGCGATCTTCATCGTGTCGGGAGGACTCATGGCCCTCTACGGCATCGTCGAGAGCTTTCCCCACGCCAAGCTCTGCGCGGCCATGTCGAAGGGCTTTCAGTCCTCCAACTACCTCCTGGTGCTGGGGCTGCTCACCGGCCTCAACATCTGCCCGCCCTTCGTACTTGCCTTCTCGGCGGCAGTGGACCTGAAGAGCTTCGTGGGGAGCGTGCTCTTCTTCTTTTTCTTCTTCCTGGCGACCTCGGTCTACATGCTGCCCTTCTTCTTCTCGGGGCTTGCCGCTCGGAAGATCTACGTGCGCAAGGCGGCGCGCATCGTGTCGGTGGTCATGGGCTTCTACTTCGTCTTTGACGGAATCCGTCGCATCGTGCTGGCGCTCCTGGCGGGGCGCTAACGCTTCTCGCAGAGTTTGAAGTCATTCTTGCATTTGGAGAATTGGTATGAACTATTCATTCTCCGTTACTTCACACTATACTTCACACGCTTGCGCGTGAAATTGTACGTTTATGAGTATGTCAAAAGACCACGGACTCCCAGGTTTTAATCCTCTTCAGGACGTGCCGCCGCAGGACAGTAAGCTTATCTCATCTCCTCTAGAAATGGTGGTCACGCAGCTTCGCTTCGCCCCCGTTCCCAAGATGGATGAACAGGCCTTCATTGCGAACTTTCAAGACAGACTTCGGAAGAACTATCCGCTCTTTGCCATGGAGCACCCGAACCTTCAGTTTGCTCTTCCAGGCATGAATGGCGGAGAAGTGACGGCTTTCCCGGTCTTCTGGCGCATGCTGAGCATTGACAGCAAGTGGCGGGTCAGCCTGACGCGCGACTTCTTGGCGCTGGAAACCGTTGCCTACGGTGGCCGCGAGGACTTTTTGCTCCGTTGGACTGAAATCCTGGAGGCTTTCGAGGCTTCGTTTGAGAACATCACGGCGACTCGCTTCGGACTTCGCTACCTCAATCGGATCAAGGGCGAGGAGTTGCTGAGGCTGCCGACTCTAGTCCAGCGGGAGGCTCTAGGCATTGTGACAAGCCTGGGCACTCCCGATGTCGCGATCACCGACGTACTCTACCCGGTGCCTGAAGGAAAGATTCATGCGCGATGGGGGCATCTGCCTGCCGGAGCTACGCATGACCCATCTTTCCTTGCTTGCGCAGAGGCTAACTGGATCCTGGACATGGATCTTTCTATCGAGCGTGTGCCTTTGGATATGGCTGAAATCGGAGACCTAGCCAAGCGCTTCAGCGAACGGGCCTACGGCTTCTTTCATTGGATGATGACGGACCAATTCCGTATCGAGCGGGGCGCGTGATGTTTGCGCCTGCCCTTTGCCAGGAGACGAGTTCCGGAAGCATTGCTACGGTGGTTAAGACGATTTGCGTCGCAGTTCCGTTGTGCATCGGACAGACCACTACCAGTATGCCCGCACGGGCTGTATTCGAGATGTCGACGTCCTCGGGAGCGCATGATTTTGTTAAGGATGGTGTCGCTGCTGAGGGGGAGGCACCCATGACCTCTCAAGCGTGCATCCAGGAAATTCGTGCGGTCTCGGGCCTGACTTGGAAAGAGATTGCGGGGATCTTTGGCGTGAGCCTACGATCCGTGCATCTGTGGGCAAATGGCGAGAAGGTCAGTGCCGAGCATGAGACCAAGATTCGCGAGGTCCTTGAGAAGCTGCTGGCACTGCACAACGGCGATGCTCGGACGACGGCCTCGCGTTTACGTTCCGTGCAAGGTGGAGTGCCGTTGCTTTCACGGCTTACATTGCTTCCACATGCTTCCATTGTTGGCATGGGGGTAACTCCTGCACGGCCGCGACCCAAGGCTGTGAACCAAGAGGAGCTGATGGCCAATTGGAGGCCTGTCGCTCCGTTCCGAGATCGCTGGGAATCTGAGCCGATTGAAGAGGTGGTGCCTGTCGGGAACTATCCGGTAAAGCGACTTAAGGTGGCGACGAAGAGGCAAGGCTGATGGAGGAATTCCCCGATTCCTCTTCGGAGAAGATCGAACAGCGGCTCGCGGATTGGCGCGAGGAACAGTGCGAATGGCGGCAAGGCGACTGCGTCATTCAGTCGTGTGACTTCTTGTGGCTGACGGATGTGCGATACCCTCTGACCGAGGCTGGCCGGAATGCGGCAACCGAGGATGCGGAAGTCGCAGCGCAGACCTTCCCTGGAGCTGTTGTCTTGACGCAGACCTGCGATGTTGTGCGCTCTTGTGATAAGCGGCCGTTTCTTGAAGTCGCCCCCTTGATCGTAGTCGAGCCAAATCACTTGGCTGAGATCAAGAGAGGAAGGCAACCTGGTTACCTGTTCCTCCCTGCCCTGGAGGAAAGGCGATTGGTTGGCGATCTTTCCCGACCCATGGCCGTCGAAAAGTCCGTGGTCGCGGGATGGGATCGTATTCCTGGATGGGAGCATGACCACGAGGCTTTGGCCTTGTCACGAGCGATCGTGCGTCGGCTGGAGCGCTTTGCGTTTCCAAACGACATCGTGCAGATGTACGGCAAATGGGAGCAGCGGATCAAGAAGAAGCACGGCAAGGCAAGCCCTGAAGGTCAACTGCTGGATCAGATTTTGGAGATCCGGGTGGAAGCTGATCCTGGCTGGGAAGCGGACTCCATTGCCGTCACCTTCCTGTGCATTCTGCCCGAGGGAAACGAGAGTCTTGAGAAGGAAGTCCTTGCTCAGTTTCCGGAGTGGGAAGCTCTGATCGAAAAGCCGCAGCGTGTCGCGAGCGTCAGTTTAGATGTGGAGCGACTTTCGACCCTAACGGCTCAGCGCTATCTGGCTTCAAGTCGCATGGACTTCGATCATCTCTCTGCTCGGAAGGCGTAGCGGAGATTACGTAATTAATCCCAATAGGATTCCGTCGCATCGTGCTGGCGATCCTGGCAGGGCACTAGCGCTTTCAAGGCGATCGTGACGCTGCCCATCCTTTGGATATGCGCGTTCCATCGTTGGGGGCAAAAGGATGACATTGGGACAGTGGGGGTCTCTTAAGATGGCCGACAAGTTTTCTGGCTCAAGGACGATAATGCTTGGCTCAGCCTTTTCTACTACGACGAGGCCTATGTGGCCCGCACTTACAACTATGACGAGGCGGACGGCTACTCGCTCCGGTGCGTGAAAGACAACTGAGGCCACACCTCACCCCGAAGCGTCACTCGGAGACCGCCTAGGCGATTCCCAGCAGCTTGTGGGTCTGCAGGGAAAGACGCCACTGAGGACGCGACAGGCAGAAGGCGATGGCAAGGCTCGTGTTGTGGTCCTTCTCGGGGCCGTCCATGGGCTGCACGAAGCGGTTGGGGAAGTCCCAGCGTTCTAGCTCGTCCCAATCGTGCTCCTGCGGCACCACCACCTTAAGCTCGTCGCCCCAGCGCTGGGCGATGCGGGTCCCGGCCTTGGGGCTCACACTGATCCAGTCGAGCTCCATGCTGGTGGGGACAGGAATGGTTCCGTTGGTCTCCAGGGCCACCTCGAAGCCGTCGTCGTGAAAGGCCGCCACCAAGCTGCTGTCGAGCTGCTGCAACGGCTCGCCGCCGGTGCAGACCACGTAGGGAACCCCTGAGCGGTCGCCCCAGAGTTCTCGCGCTAGGACCACAAGCTTGCGGGCGGAAAATTCTCCGCCGCCCTGGCCGTCGGTTCCAATGAAGTCGGTGTCACAGAAGCGGCAGGCAGCGCGGTCGCGGTCTTCGGGACGTCCCGACCACAGGTTGCAGCCCGAGAAGCGGCAGAAGACGGCGGCGCGTCCGGTACGGGCGCCTTCGCCTTGGAGGGTGAGGAAAAGTTCTTTCACGCGGTAGGACTTGGCTGCATCCGGATTTTCAGGCATAGGGAGGGCAAGATAGTCAGACGCAAGAGAGAGGGAATCCTGCCGAGAGGGGGGCTGGGTTGCTACTCTTGCAGGGCCGATGTTTGCACGCCGTCTCCCATTCTTCCTGGCCTTGGCTCTGCTTGGGGCCGTGAAGGGACTTGCCCAGACGGCGGAAGTCGGTGTTTCCGGGACCCCGTCGACCATCGGGGCCATGGCAGGCATGGCCGGTGGGCTTGACGACACCTCCAAGGCACCCGACACGCTGCACTATTCTGCAAGCTCGCTGGAATACGACGACGCCTCGCGCATCTTCCTGCTTTCGGGATCGGCGCACCTGGAGTACCGCAGGAGCATCCTCACTGCTGACAGCATTTGGTACGACCTGAACGCTGGCCTCCTGGAAGCCGCCGGGACGCCGAGCCTCAAAGATCCGACCATCGCCCCCTTCCAGGGGCGGCGCATGCGCTACAACCTCAAGACGCGCTCCGGGCAGGTGCTGGACGGCGGCTCGGACGACAATGGCCAGCATTACCGCGGCCTGGAGGTGCGGCGCACCCAGGACAAGCGCCTGCAGGTGGTGGATGCCGACTACTGCGAGTGCAAAGGGGATTCTACCGAGCCCGACTACTACTTCGCAAGCGAGTCCATGGAGATCGAGCCGAACAACTCGGCGGTGGCGGCTCCGGTGGTGCTCAACGTGGAGAACGTCCCTATCGCGGCCTTGCCGCTGGCCTACTTCCCGCTGGGCAAGGGGCGGCGCTCAGGACTTTTGACGCCAAAATTTGGCGGCGACCAGCTCCAGGGTTTCTTCATCAAGAATGCCGGCGCCTACTGGGCCATCAACGACTACGCCGACGAGCAGGTCACCAGCGACCTCATCGAAGGAACGGAAGGCCGCTTCGACAACGCCTCGTTCACCTCCACCACCCGCTACAAGGTGCGCTACCTGCTGGACGGAAGCGTTGGCTGGAAGCAGTACCTGAACCAGTTCGGGAGCGCCGGGTCGGGATGGCAGGCCGATTACACCCATTCCCAAGAGCTGCTGCCAAAGCCAGGAAAGAGCACCATCAAGGGCGAAGGACACTTTGTGTCCAGTCGCACGGTGCGTTCCGACAACGCTCTGACCAGCGACGAAGTGCTCAACCAGACGGCCAACGCCAATTTGCAGTGGCAGTACCGCTGGGACAACTCGAGCTTTGTTTTGGCCGGGAACCAGCAGCAGAATCTGAGCAGTGGCCTCTTGACCCGCCAACTGCCCTCTGCCTCGTTCACCTCCTCGGGGCAGCTCTTCCCCTGGATCGACCAGGACATCCCCCTGCTTCCCGATTGGCAGTATTCCTATTCGGCTCAAGGAAACCGCTACGACAACCGCAAGGCCGATGCCGACACCCTCACCGGCCGCCCCTCGATGCTGCACTACATGGGAGCCACCCAGACGGCGAGCCTCACGGCCACCCACACCCTGGGCTACTTGCGCTTCACCCCGCAAATCACCGCCAACCATTATTGGACGGCCAATTCCTACGCCTCGCGCGCCGACACGGTGCTTGGGTGGCACAACTATTCCGACCGTTACGATCCCAGCAACGTCTTCCTGTGGAACACCGGCGTCACTGCCGCCACGGACCTCTACGGCATCTGGATGCCGCAGTGGGGCTCGTTCGGGGGGCTGCGCCACACCCTGACACCGTCGGTCGGATACACCTTCTATCCGCACTACGACACCAGCTACAGCTTCGTCGCCAATCCGACGCTCTCGCAGAGCGTCGGGCAGAACCGGGCCCAACTGCTCACTCTGGGGCTTGGGCAGAAGCTCGACGCCAAGATCTACTCCGCCGATACCTCCGGAAAGCCCGCCGACAAGACCAAGGCCAAGAAGGGAACGCCCTATAGCCTCCTTTCGGCCAACACCAGCGTGAGCTACGACCTCGAGAAGACGGTGCGCCCTTGGTCAGATATTGTCAGCACCGCCAGCACCGGCCTACTTTCTCTTAGCCTCTCGGGAGGCATGACGCACACCCTCTATGATTCCTGGAGCGGAGATTCTGCCCGCATCGTGGCGCCCATCCTCAAGAGCTGGAACGTGTCGCTGCGCAAGACCTGGAGCTTCTCCGGAGGCCTTGCCGACGGCTTTCAGATCTCCCCCGACAGCCTGGAATCCAAGGGCTGGAACGCTTCGGCCGACCTATCCAGCGATATTTCTGCGACGCGAGCCAACCGTTCCACCTTCCGGACCACCCGCACCCAGAGCGGCGGCCTGTCGCTGACCCTCAGCCCTACGCGGGCCTGGAGTGCCACCTACACGGCGCGCTACAACTTCGACGAAGGGGACTTCGCCTCCCAGGTCTTTGCCTTCAAGCGCCAGATCGGCTGCTGGGACCTAGACTTCGGCTGGACTCCGGTGGGACCTGCCCGCGGCTGGACCTTTCAGGTGAAGATCCGCGACCTGCCCGACGTGAAGGTGCAGGCCAACAGCACCAGCATCCGCAAAACCAAGAGCAGCACAACTTCAGAATGACAAAAATCATCTTAGCCAGCGCTTCGCCGCGCCGCCGCGAGATCCTGACCCTTCTCCAGATTCCTTTCGATGCCGTGGTCTCGAACTTCGACGAGGGATCTTTGCATCACGAAGATCCTTCGCTTCGGGTGCGCGAGCTTGCTCGGGGCAAGGCCCTGGAGGTTTCGGGGCGTTTCCCGGAGCGCTTCGTGCTGGGGGCCGACACGGTGGTCCACATCGACGGCAAGATTCTGGAAAAGCCCGCTGATCGCGACGAGGCGCGTACCATGCTGCAGCGGCTTTCGGGGCGCGAGCACGAGGTTCACACTGGCGTGAGCTTGGTGCGCGGGGGCAAAGAGCTTGGGCAGGAGGTGGTTCTGACGCGCGTGCGCTTCCGCCCCCTTGCCGAAATGGAGATCGAGGCCTATCTCGATACCGGCGACTCCTTTGACAAGGCTGGCGCCTACGGGATCCAAAGCCCGGGGGCGAGACTTGTGGAGGGAATCGCCGGGTGTTTCTACAATGTGGCCGGATTGCCGGTGGCCGCCACCTTGCGGCTGCTTGCAATCGGAGGAATGGCATGAGCATGGAATCCGTCAATCGTTCCGCTTCCCAGTGGCTTCGCGAAGCCCGCCAAAGCGAAGGTTGGGAGCTGGACCTCGTTTCGCAGCAGACCAAGATTCCCGTGGACTTTCTGAAGGCCATCGAGGAAGGCGACTGGGACCGCTTGCCGGGCGCCGTGTACGCCCGCGCTTTCGTGCGCACCTTGGCCGGGCTCTACGGCCTGGATCAGGACGAGATCGTGCGCCTCCTGCGCAGCGAGCTCAATATCGTCCCCATGGACACGGCGCTGCCTTCCGAGGTGATCACCGACTTCACTCCAGAGACCGAAAGCGAGCAGGTGGTGCCCACCCGCAAGCCGGTGGGGCTTTGGATTGCCATCGGCGTCATCGCCCTGCTCTTTGCTGGCACCATCCTCTTTACCCGACTTCCCGAGCATACCACCCCGCCGCCATCCGTTCCGGTCGCGGACACCGCTCAGGATTCTACCGTCGACAGCGTGGCGACTGTCGCCGAGAAGACCACACCGCCGGTCGTCGCCGGCGCCTCCCTGCGCTTGCAGGACACCTCCGAAGTGGTGACGGTCCTCTATCTGCGCGACGAGATGGTTCACAAGAAGACTTTCCAAGGCGCTCACGACAGCCTGCAGATCCCGCGCGACACCACCATGCTCTTCCGCAACCTTTCCGGGAAGTGCCTCAAGTTCGCCGGCTCCAACCCCAAGGACTCGGTAGCCTGGAAGTTCTTTGAGGCGGGCTCCAAGGGAGATTCCTTCTGGGTCCGTTCGGTGGAGGACGCCGAATGGTTCCGCCGCTACAATGCCGTCATGGCTCGCTGGCACGGACACCGCAAGGGCGACAAGGAGTAGTCACGCTTTCCTTTCCCGACAGCCACTGCCATCTGCAGGACGAGCGTTTTGCCAACGAGATGGCAGAGGTGCTCGCCCGCGCCCGCGAGGCTGGCGTCGTCACGGTGCTGCTGCCGGGGACGGATCCTGACACTTCGGAGAGGGCGGCAAGCCTTGCCGAGGCGCACGGACTGTGGTTTTCTGCCGGGACCCATCCTGAAGACCCGGCGCGTCACGACGAGGAGCGCATTCGCGCGCTGCTTTCCCATCCGCGCTGCGTGGCGGTGGGGGAGATCGGCTTTGACTACCACTTCCTGCCTTATGACAAAGAGGCTCAGGACCGGCTCTTTCGCTCGCAGATCCGCCTGGCCATAGAGGCTCAGCTCCCGATTGTGATTCACAATCGCGATGCCGACCGCGACACCGTGCGAGTGCTTCGCGAAGAGGGCAACCCTGGCGGGGTCTTCCACTGCTTCGGGGGGGACCGGGAATGCCTGGAAGCGGCTTTGGAACTGGGATTCTTCATCAGCTTTGCGGGCAATCTCACCTATCCCAAGGCAGCCTTCCGGGAGCTTGCGCCGCTGGTGCCGCGCGAACGCCTATTGGTGGAGACCGACGCTCCCTACCTTTCGCCAGTGCCCTTTCGCGGCAAGCCCAACGAACCGGCCCGCACCGCCCTGGTGCTTGCGGAGCTTTCCCGCCTGCGCGGCGAGGAGGTCGCGGAGCTCGGGGCCGCCTGTCTGGACAATTTCTGGCACTGCTTCCCTAAGGCCACGGCATGAAGGGACTTGCGATCCTCCTCATCTTCGGGCTACTGCCGCTGATGGCCTGGGTGACGCTGCGCGTCAACCGGCTCTCTGAGAAGCTGGGCACCCTGGAAGAAGACTGGAAGCGCCGCGCCGAGGCTGTGGAGGAGGAGCGCCGCAAGCTCAAGGAAAAGCGGGAAGCTGCGATTGCGGCTGAGGCCGCGCGCAAGCAAAAGGCTAAGGAGGCTAAGCTATGAGGGAAGGACGCATCGCTCGCAAGACCCGTGAGACGGATGTCCAGGTGCGCTGGAACCTGGATCAGGCGCGGCCCCCCAAGGTCGCCTCCGGCAGCGGTTTTCTCGATCACATGCTGACGCAGCTCGGTCATCACAGCGGCACCGATCTGGAGGCCTCCTGCGTCGGAGATGTCCACATCGACCTGCACCACTCGGTGGAAGACCTCGCCATCGCCCTTGGCGAGGCGCTCAAGGCGGCCCTGGGCGACAAGCGCGGCATTGAGCGCTTCGGCTTCTACTACGCGCCACTGGACGAGTCGCTTTCGCGCTGCTGTCTAGATCTGTCGGGGCGCTTTACCCTGGAATTTCACGCCCACCCCGGACGCGACAAGGTGGGAGATCTCGATGCGGAGCTCGTGGAGCACTTCTTCGCAAGCCTGGCCGAGCACGCCGGTATGACGCTGCACCTCGACCTGCTGCGCTCCCGCAACGCTCATCACGCGGTGGAGAGCACCTTCAAGGCCTTTGCACGGGCGCTGGCCATGGCTATTGCTCCGGCCCGTTCCGGCGACGGCATCCCGAGCACCAAAGGGACGCTCTGATCTAGACCGCTGCGGGCGGGCGGCCGCGGAGCTATCTTCCCTCTCTACACTTTTCGCGGAGAACGTCCATGGAGATCGTTTGGAGAAATCCCGAAGCGGCCTTTGAGCGTCTGGTGCTGGCCGGGGATGTCGGCGGCACGAACACCAACCTCGCCTTGGTCGGCGAGACCGGCGGACGCTTCGTCATCGTCGTGGAGGCGGTCTTTCCTTCTCGCGACCTTACTTGCCTTTCGGAGCCCATCCACAAGCTCCTGGAACTGGGCCGCGCCAAGCGCCCCGACCTGACACCTTCGCGCGCCTGCATCAGCGCTGCCGGCCCTGTGACCGCCAACCGCTGCACCATGACGAACCTCTCCTGGGGCGTCGACGGTCCGGCGCTCTCGGCAGAATTTGGCATCGCCGTGCGCGTCATCAACGACTTCCTCGCGATTGGCTATGGCATTCCCACGCTGGACGTTAACGATCCGGCCCAGATTGCGGTGCTCACCCATCCCGACGGCTCGTGCCCGCCTCCGCAGGCGACCACCAAGGCGGTGATCGGCCCCGGCACGGGACTGGGCGTGGGCTTCCTGGCTTGGGACGGGCGGCGCTACATCCCGGCAAGCTCTGAAGGCGGACACATCCTCTTTGCTCCCTGGGATGATGACACCCGCTCCTTCCAGGAATACCTCGCGCGTCGTTTCGACCGCACTCCCGGCGTAGAGCCCTTCGTGTCGGGCCTGGGCATCGCGAACCTCTACGAGTGGTGGCGCGACGTCAAGGGACTTCCCAAGGGCGAGGCCTGGCAGCAGATCGAGGCCGCTCCTTCGTCCCAGCGTCCTCCGCTCATCTCGAAGCTCTCTGAGACCGACGGCACGGCAGCCGCCATGCTCTCGCTCTTCGCGCGCATGCTGGGCCGCTTCGGGGGCGATATCGCCTCGGTGTTTCTGCCGCTGGGCGGCCTTTACCTGGCCGGCGGCGTGGCTCAGAAGCAACTGCGCTGGATCGAGCACGAGCACCAGTTCGCGCGTGCCTTCGAGCAGAGCTACAATCCCAATCTGGTCAAGATGCTGCGCCAAGTGCCCATCTACCTCATCCGCGACTACGCCATCAGCCTCTACGGGGCCGCCAACGCCGCGTTGAGCTGACCCATGGCGGGATCCACCCTCGAAGGGGAGCTGGCGAGGCTGGCTGCGCCGGGATATGGGAACATCCCGGTGCCATTCCTTTCGTGGTCGCTGGAGCAGTTGCAAGAGCGCTGGCGCGAGTCGGAATGGACGCCCTGGAGCGGTCCGGTGGGCCGCAGCCTCACGGCGGCGCCGTGGCGGCAGGATCCGCTTCCCTGTCTGATGGCGGAAGCCGACTGGGAGGTCCTGGAGGCGGGGTTGCTGCAGCGCGCCCGTTTCCTGGAACGGCTGGCCGAAGACCTGTACGGCAATGGCTTGGTATTGCGGCAAGGCCTGCTGCCTTCGCGCCTTGTCCACGCGAACCCTGCCTACTTGTGGCCGATGGTCGGGGCAGCGCCTCGTGGCGGCTGGCTGGGCATCGCCGCCTTCGACGTGGTGCGCACCGCAAGCGGCTGGACTGTGCTGGAAGATCACGTCCAGGAGCCGCGCGGTCTGGAGCGCATTCCTCTTTTGCGCGCCCGTTCCACCCAGGCCTTTCCGGAGATCTTGCGCGAGCTGCATCCTGCCCAAGGACTTTCGGGCATCGGGGGCTTGCGCGATCTGCTGGAAGGCCCTCTGGTGCCCGGGAGCATGCCCGGGCGGGTAGCCATCCTGGCGCCCGATCTCGATGAGACGCCTTCTCCCGAGTTCGCGGCCTTAGCGCGGCGGCTCGGCATCGAGCTGGTGGACGGCGAGGACTTGGTGGTGCGCCAAGGCCGGCTGTGGCTGCGCACCGTGGAGGGGCTTCTGCCGGTGCGGGGCCTCTTGCGC
>DAIPHW010000021.1:0-8556 GCA_036771135.1 Fibrobacterota bacterium
GCATGGATGGCATCCCACTGATTTTTCCGGCTCTGATTCGGGCGGCCAAGCTGCAGTCGCGGGCGGCCAAGGACGGCTTCGACTGGCCAGATGCTGCCCCGGTATGGGAAAAACTCGCCGAAGAGGAAGGCGAACTGCGGGAAGCGATTGGCCAAGGGGATCGCCATGCCATTGAGGATGAATTTGGCGATCTCTTGTTTACTTGCGTGAACCTCGGGCGCAAGCTGGGGATCGGTGCCGAAGAAGCGCTCTTGGCGGCTTCGCGGAAGTTCGAGATGCGCTACCGGAACATGGAGGCGCAGGCGCGCGAGCAGGGCAAGCCTTTAGATGGACGGAGCCTTGCGGAGCTGGACGAGCTGTGGAATGCGGCGAAAGTTGATGTTGGGGCAAAAGGGGGCAATTCCTGAATTTTGTTCCGAATTGCCTCAAAAAAATGAAGTCTTCTCATGGCCTTGAAGAATTGGGTCCTCTAAGGACATAATGGCCCAAAGATTGCGATCTTAAGGAAAGAACTCTTTCTGCAATCGAGACGGCTATGAAACACTTCTGCACAATTTTAGTCGTGGCGTTGGCTCTTGTGATGGCCAATAGGGCGTGGTGCGGTCGTGGACCTGACACTGCGTGGAAGGATTACGCTTCGGAGCTTCCTCCCGAGGTTCGTGAGCGTTTGCAGAGTTTGCGTGGAAACTCGTCCTCATTGCGCGAGCATCGCCAGAGTGATGTTGCCAAGAAGGACGCCAAGCTGGAACGCGAGCGTTTTCTGCAAACGTTGCCAGAAGATGAGCGAGAACGCCTGCGCTTGAAGATCCGTCAGATCGAAGAGCACTCCAGTCCATCCCAGGGTTCCAAGAGCTTTCGGGACAAGTAGTCCTGTTGCGTTCCTTTCCCGAAAGGAGTTCCCCATGAGAAGATCATTTGCTGTGCTGCCGCTACTGATTGCAGCCCTTGGCTCCACTTCAGAGGCATCCAGTCGGGTGACGCTTCCGGGAGTGGGACTTTCCATTAGTCTTCCAAGTGGCTGGGACACTGTGAGCAGCGCCGATTCCTCTGGACAAATTTGGCATTACGCGTGGGTTCCCAAGGACACGGCGCAGCATGTCCATGCTGGCGTCTTCTTGTATGAAGGACTTAGCGCTGATAGCGACTCGGTCGCAAATTGGCCCTACGAGATGTCCTATGCCCAGAAGATCAACATCGAGTTCAATGCCTGCGGAGGATCCGTCTACTCCTGGACGAACTACAGCCAGGACAGTCTTCCGGCAACCTATCTGAACAGCATCCAGGTTTCGGGTTCCCTTTGCGACACGTCTGAGGCATGGCACCAGCGTTACTTTGCTTATGGCACCTATGGCTGGGAAGTGTATCTGGCGGGAGACACTGCCGCGGTGTCGCAGAATTACGCAAGCTATATGCGGGACCTGGACAGCATCCAGGTTCTTCGTGCATGGAACAATGTGGGAGTGAGTGCTGGCCGCTCCGCCTCCGTGCGGTTCTTGGCGCGCCAGGACGGGACGAAACTCGTGATCCACGGGCCGGCGGGGGCGACGGGCTGGATTCTCGATACCCGTGGTCGGACGTGGGGACGGTTGGAAACCGACGCGCAGGGATCGGCGATCCATTCCCTGGAGGGCATGCCGAGCGGTCATTACGTGGTGCGCGCCTCCTGGCAGGGCGATGGAGGCGCACGACGCACGGGAAGCGCTACCTTCTTCGTAGTGCGGTGACGCGCGCTTGGGGCTCCTTGGTGTCGTGTTTGCCTTGCTCTCAGGAATCTTTACCGTTCGCGCTGCGAGCTGGGATGGTCGCTTCTTTGCTCCTGCGGTGACGAGAGGGAATTCTACTTGTGACACCTTCGCCTGCGTGCCTACTGATTCCCTTGCGCTGCAGGCTGGGGAGGATTCCTCCACGAACGCCTTTCTGCGTGATGCGGCCTTTGTGCTCTCGGTCGCCGGGCGCCACGGAGCTGCGGCACGACTTCTTGAGGAGGGCATGCGGCGTTACGGGGAAGACCGGGGGTTGCGTCTGCTGGAAGGCGACGAGTTTTTTGCCGACGGACATTTCGAGAGCGCGCTTGGGCTGAACTACGCGATGGAACGACACTTTCCGGGCGATAGCGAACTCTTCCTGGCTCAGCGGTTGCGCTTCTTTCGCGCTCTCGGCATGGATAAGGAAGCGCGCCAGACGGAAGCTCTCCTGAGGCCGATCCGGCGGCAGATGGTTCTTCCGAACTGGAGCGGCTGGTACTCCTTCGAGATGGAGGATAGCCGCGTTCATTACGAGCCGGTGCGTTCCAGGATCCAAGAGCTTGCCAGCGAGATCACGCGGGGAACGCCGCCTGCGGCCGTCTCGGGAAATCTCGACACAGTGCGGGTGTACGGACGCGTCAAGACCCATTCGGCAGGCGCTACCTGGACTTGGCGCGGAGAGTCGGGCAGTCTGCGCATTGAACCTTGGGGGCGCCTGAACCTCGATGCGGGTGCGGACACGCTCACGCAATGGGCTGGAGGCACGCGTCTCTCCTGGACGCAAGGCTTTCGTGCCGGTATTCTCGGCCTTTCGGCGAGCCTCTCCCGCACGGCTTACTTCCCCGACGGCATGCGCAATGATGCGGGCTTATCGGCCAGTTGGACCCGCTACGTAGACAACGGCTACTGGAGGGTGTCCGCCTCGGGGAGTCGCTCGGCTTCCGTTTCTCTGGTGGGCGAATCGAGCGTACGCTATTCCCAAGGGGGAATAGCTTTTTCCGGGCGCCACAGTTTCCCGCACGGGCTCTCGCTTTCGGGATCCTTGGGACTTTCTGCTTTCCTGGGGCCCGAAAGCCGCTCCATGGACTCGGTGGCGAAGGTTGTTGATGTCTCTGGCATGCGCGACACGGTGCTCTACCTGCGCGAACTGAGGAATCTGCCCTCTTGGCTTTCTGTCTACGACACCTCTGGAAATTCCTGGACGCCGGGTTTCCGTGGCATCTACGGCATTCCCACGCGCTCTGCGAACGTTCCCTTCGCGGAGGTCTCTCCCTCCTCTAGCGGCGGCCCGAGCCTGGAGGCATCCCTCTCCTGGAGCCCGATCGCGAGGGCATCTCTTTTCGTCACGGGCGGGGTTTCCTGGAAGATCTGGTTCGAAAGGACGCGTTGGAGCATCGCCATGCTCGGAAAGAATTCTGCAAGTGACGAAATCACGCTTTGGCATGATCGCGAGACGGACAAATGGTATCTGATGGAGCCGCACACCTCCCAGGGCAATGACATTGATCGTCGCGTGCTGCCCTTTGAGGTTTTCGTGCGGCGCCGGGAGGATCTCGACTGCTCGGGCACGATCGGCGCGACATTGGACCTTGGGCGCAGCGGAACCTTGACGGCAAGTTGGAACTTCGAGCAAAATTGGAGTACCATTGAGAACAAGGATTCCGACGAAAACGCCTGGGATTCTCGTGCGTTTTCTCTTGCATGGAGCGTTTCCTTTTGATGCGTCGTGCCTTGACTCTTTTGCTGGCTGCGGGGCTTCTCCTTTGTGGATGCCGTCGCGATCGCGAATCGGCGGCCATGCGCTGTTTGGAGCTGGGAGATTGGCCGCGCGCCCAGAAGCTCTTCTCGCAGATTCTGGACGACGACCCGGCCGATCCGGCGGCCCGCGTGGGAATGGCGCGTGCCCTGGTGCAACGCGCCGAGTCTCAGGCGCTTTCCCAGCGCGACGAGCCTTCAGCTTGGGAGGATGCCGTTCGGGAGTTAGAAATTGCCCAGGGCTTTTCCTCCGACACCACGCTGCGCAGCAGCTGGTCTCGTGCCAATTATCTGTGGGCGAGGAGTCTAGTCCAGAAAGGGGACACCGCCGCGGCCTTGGGGCGGCTGAAGGAACTGCTGCGCACCGATCCGCGGCAGCTTCCGGCGCGCAATCTTGCCGGGATCCTGGAGTATCGCGGTAACCATCCTCGCATGGCTCGGGAATTGTTCCTGCAGAACGTCGCCATCGATTCTACCGATGTTCCGTCCCTTTACAACCTGGGACTCCTGGAATGGCAGGAAGGTGATATTTCCCAGGCGCACCAATGGTGGCTGCGTGCCCTGAAGGTCGATCCTCACGACGAGAATTCCCTGTGGTGGCTGGTGCAGGCGGAGCGGAGGCTGGGGACATGAACCTCCCACGCCTTCCTTCCGGCTACGGTGATCCCGTACTGCTGGGAAAGGGAGCCTGGGGGGAAGTCTGGCGGGCGCGTCAGGAAGCCTTGGAACGAGATGTCGCGCTCAAGATCCTGCCCGGGACGCGCGATCCCGAAGAGGCGCGTCGACAAGCTGCGCTGGATGCCCCGGCTTTTCCTGCGGTCTACGATGCCTTCCACTGGCATGGACGCACCTTCGTCGCCATGGAATGGCTGCAGGGAATTTCTCTAGAAAAACTGCTAAAGGCCGGGGCACTTCCCGAAGCCGCAACCTGGCTGTTGGGACGTACGCTGGCTGGGACGCTGGCGGAAATCCATCGTCGAGGCTTGGCGCACGGAGATCTGAAGCCTTCCAACATCCTAGTGCTCCAGGACGGGGATGTCCGGATCCTCGACCTGGGATTTTCGCAGCCCTTGGGGCCGGCCGCAGCTCGGTGCGGGACGCCTGCCTACATGCCGCCCGAAGCGATTCAGGACGGCGC
The DNA here is from genome assembly GCA_036771135.1 of Fibrobacterota bacterium. GTDB lineage: Bacteria > Fibrobacterota > Fibrobacteria > UBA5070 > UBA5070 > JBDKGV01. Next base: position 4,639 of record DAIPHW010000021.1, read on the forward strand.
TCACCCTGCAGACGGTGATCTGTGGGCCTTGGCATTGGTGCTCGGGGAATGCCTCCTGGGGCGACGCCCTTCCGCGGCCTATGAAGTAGATCGGGGAATCGCTGCGCTGGGACTGAATTCCGCATGGCGGGATCTTCTGGGGCGCGGCATGGCCTCGGATCCGCAGGCGCGCTGGCCAGATGCTGAGGCATGGATGGAGCGAATCGCGGCGATTCCCGGCGACGAGGCGGCGGCGCGCCAGATTCTTTCTGAACTTGCCGATCCTCCCTTCCGCAGGGAAATGTCGCGCGCCTGCCTGGAGTCGGGACAGGAACATCTGCGACGGGGACAGGCGCAGACGGCCTTTCGGCTGGTCTCCGAGTCTTTGGAATGGGATCCGGACCACTGGCCGGCCATGGAGACGCTGGGGCGCATCGATCTCGGGAAGACGAGCCGTCGTCGCTTGCCTTGGGTCCTGGGAGGATGTCTCGTCGCCGCGGCGGGACTTTTCGGCTATTTCGCCGGCAGCCATCGTGCGGTGATCAGGACGGCGCGGCCTGGATTTTCCCTTTCGCTGGCGCCTGAACTGCTGGGGAGCAAACGTTCCGAAGGCCAATTTATGCCGGATGGGCCGGGCTTTTCCGAAGGCCTTTCACCGGCGCTCCCGGCTTCGCTCCTGGTGCCCGAGGAGTGTCGTTGCACGGTGCTGGTAGACGGTGTTCCGGTGGCGGCAGCGCGGCCGGGACATTACCCCTTAGGCGCCGGGCATCATCTTGTCCAATTGCGCAGACGCGGGCGATTCCTCTGGCAGGGCCGCGTCAAGGCCACGGCCTATCAGGTCGTGAGCCTCCACACTGCAGCCGAAAGAATGAAATGAGCCACCTGTTGACGCGACTGGATATCCCCGATACCCAAGGTATTGCTTTGGAACGGCGAATGGCCTCGCTGGGAAGCGATGCGCGCAACACCGTTCGCGTCGAAGCTGAAGGAGTGCTGCCGCACCACGCCTACTTGGTCTTCCAGATGGGCGCTTGGCAATTGCGCTCTCTGGACACGGCGCATCCGGTTCTGGTCAACGGTAAGCCCTGTGCCAATCAGATCGAGATCCATGAGGGCGATGAGTTCTGCTTGGGCTCGGCCCGCTTTCGCCTTTCTGAAAGCGGAGTGGAACCTGCGGTGCGCATCGCTGGCGAGGTGCTAGAGGGCACGCACCGGGAAGGACAGTCCGTTGCGGATGGGGCGCGCCTGGTGGTGGACGTGTTCACGCGCATGGTGGGCGAAAGTGATCGCGATCGCCTGCTGCCCATGCTGCTGCGAGAGGTTGCGGTACGTCTGCGCTGCGACGGGGCTCAGCTCATCTTCGCGCGGCAGGAGGAGGCTCCCAGGTCGCTTGTGACCTATCCCGAAGGGGCGGCCCGCAATCGCTTCTCGGGAAGCGCGCTGGCCGAGGCCGAGCGACGCGGTGGTACGGTGCTCTTTTCTCATTCCGATCTTCAGGAGCTTCCGACCCAGGAGAGCATCCTGCTCAACGACATCCGTTCTGTTCTGTGCGGTCCGCTGCCCTTTGAAAACGGGGGCGACGGCTTTCTCTACGTCGATCGGTTGTCGGGACATCCAGGCTTTACCGAGGAGGAACGCGAGGAATTCGAAGATTGGCGCGCCTTCTTCGCGGAGCTCCTGGCGCGCTCGCTGCGCGAGGAAAGCCAGGTCATGGCCATTGCCCGCCTCCAGAAGATCCACGCCGAACTTCTGCCTTCGCTTGGGGCGGTCTTTGAGTGCGAAGCGATGACGCGCACATTCCTGGAGGCCTCTCGAGTTGCAGGGGCACAGGTTCCTGTGCTGATTGTAGGAGAGACAGGTACCGGCAAGGAGATGCTTGCCCGCTTCGTTCACAAAAGTTCGCCGCGCCGGGACGGCGCGTTCGTAGCTGTGAATTGCGGAGCCATCCCCGAGAACTTGATGGAATCGGAATTCTTCGGCTACGAGAAGGGGGCCTTCACCGGCGCTGCCGCTACGCATGTCGGCCTGGTAGAGTCTGCTGGTGGCGGCACGCTCTTCCTGGACGAGCTGGGAGAGCTGCCCTTGGGGCTTCAGGTGAAGCTGCTGCGCGTGATCCAGCAGGGAGAGCTGGTGCGCGTGGGCGGAACGGTTCCCATTCCTGTCGACTTCCGCCTGGTCTCGGCCACCAACCGCGACTTGCAGCAGGAGGTGGATGCCGGACGTTTTCGCGCCGACCTGTTCTTCCGCGTCAACGTGATTCAGGTGAAGCTGCCTCCGCTTCGCGAGCGTGATCGCGATCCGGTGCTCTTGGCGCGCCACTACATGAAGCTCTATGCGGCTCAGTATGGTGTTGGCCCCAAGGAATTGGGACGTGCCGCCGAGAAGGCCATCCTTTCCCATCGCTGGCCCGGAAACGTGCGAGAGCTAGAAAATCGCATCCAGAAGGCCGTGCTGCTCTCGTCCCAGGAGCGCATTGTGCCCGAGGATCTGGGGCTGGGCGATGGCGAGGAACCGGAAATATCTTCGTTGCTCTCGGGGAGCGAAATCGAGGGAACTCTCTATGAGGTCCGCGAACGCACCGAACGCCGCTGCATTGAGCGGGCCCTGGAAAAATCTCAGGGGAACGTCAGCTTGGCTAGCCGGATCCTCGACGTGGACCGCAAGGTACTGATCCGCATGATTGAGCGCTTGGAAATCCGTCCCGAGAACTACAAGCATCGCGAATAGCCGGTCGCATTTCTCGCCTGCAGGCGAGAAAATTGTGGCTCGGTGCCCCATCTGTCCCTCCTAAGGAGGAGGCCAAAGCGGGGGAAACTGTCAAAATTTGTTGTGAGCTTCTCATTCCGCTTTGGCACGAAAGTTCCAATAACAATGGGCAGATCGGCGTTCACGGGAATGCCTGCGACCGAGCCCACCACCATCAAGTCCAATGTAAAAGAAAGGGAATGCCATGAAGAACATGATTGCCATTTTCACCCTCGTTGCCGGTGTAAGTGCCTTCGCCGGTGCCGCTGACACTGTCGCCCCAAAGGGTGTCCCGGACATCTACACCAAACACGACACGGCTTCGCATGAGATTCTGGCCATTTACAATACGCACGACACTGCTGCCGGGACGCGTCGGGGGATCGATAGCGTGCTGGCAAAGTACGGCCGCAACGATTCGATCCAGGCCTCCAAGCTTGCCGCCGAAGCTTCGGCCTTGAAGGTCATGGCAAGTAGGGATTCGGCCAAGCTTGCCGCTCTCAAGGCGAGCCTTCCCACGAAGCCCGACACGAACTGGGCTGCTCACATGCCCGATTCCGTGAAGGTCGTCCTGGACCAGAATCGTGCACGCATCGAGCATTTCCGCGATTCGCTGCAGACGGCTCTGAAGAACAATGCCGAGGCTTTGAAGGCCAAGATCGACACCCTGAAGGTTGACGCCAAGGTCCGCCGTGATGTCTTCCTTGCCCAACTGAACGATGCGGACAAGGCCAAGGTCCAGGCGAAGATTGAAGATCTCGACAAGAGGAACGAGGCTCGTCGCGCCGCCATCGAGAAGGCCATTGCTGATACCAAGGCTCGGCTGGAGGCGCAAAAGTCTGCCAAGTAAGACTGGAGATCTGTGCTTGAAAATATCGGGGAGCCATCGAGCTCCCCTTTTTGCTGTATTTTGCGCCTCATGAAAGAACTCGGTCGCTTTGCAGGATTCCGACGCGTGACTCACGAGGTGCGCATTGGTTCGGCTCTCATCGGTGCGCGCCACCCCATCCTGGTGCAGTCGATGACCACCACCTCCACCAAGGACGTGGCGGCCACCATCGCCCAGACGGTGCGGCTGGCCAAGGCCGGCTGCGATCTGGTGCGCATCACTACGCCGACGCAGACGGATGCCGCTTGCCTTGAGAAGATTGTCGCTGGAGTTCGATCCCAGGGAGTCACCGTACCGTTGTGCGC
>DAIPHW010000021.1:8656-23589 GCA_036771135.1 Fibrobacterota bacterium
GCGGTGTGCGAGGCCGAGAATTTTGACCAGGTCGTCTTTTCCATGAAGGCTTCCAACCCCAAGGTCGTGATCCAGTGCTACCGCATGCTGGTGAGCCGCCTCGCTGAAGGCGGCCACAAGGCTTACCCTCTCCACTTGGGCGTGACCGAGGCTGGCGAAGGTCGCGACGGGCGCCTTAAGTCTGCTGTGGGCATCGGAGCGCTGCTCTTGGACGGCCTGGGCGACACCATCCGCGTCTCGCTGACGGAAGATCCGGTGGAGGAGATTGCACCGGGGCGTGCGCTGGTGCGCGCTTGCATCCGCCCTTTTGCCGAGGACGTGTCCATTGCGACAGGCTTTGGCGGCACTCGCCTTGCCGAGACGGACGATGGTCTGGTAGAGGCTTGCGATCCTCTGAAGTATGCGCGCCGCGAGACGGCTCCGGTCCAGATTGGCGGCGTCTCGGCCGGTTCGGGAGCTCCGGTGCGCGTCGGAGCTGATCATCTCCTACCTGAGCGCAAGGAGCGCGCTGTGGAGTGGACCGAGGACCAGTTGGCAAGCGTCGGTTCGGCCTCGGTGGTGGCTTCGTCGCTTGAGACCCAAGGGCCGTGGGGCGTGCGTCGGCTGGCGGCGCGCCTGTCCAATGGAAGTCGCCGTCCCCTTCTGGCGTTGCGCTGGAAACTGAATGGCGACGAGGAAGACGAACTGCGCATGGCGGCGGTGCTGGGAAGCCTCCTGTGCGATGGCTATGGCGATCTGGTGGCACTCTCCGGCAAGTCAGTGGAGGAGTGCGTGGATCTCGCCTACGACGTGCTCCAGGCCGCTGGCGCGCGTCAAAGTAAGGCTTCGTTCGTCTCGTGCCCGAGCTGTGGCCGGACGCTTTTTGACTTGGTCGAGACCTCGGCCCGCATCCGCGCCCGCACTGGGCATCTCAAGGACGTCTCGATCGCCATCATGGGTTGCATCGTGAACGGCCCTGGCGAGATGGCCGACGCCGACTTCGGCTATGTGGGCGGAGCCCCGGGAACGGTGAGTCTCTATGTGGGGCGCGATTGCGTGCGCAAGGGGGTTCCCGAAGCACAGGCGCCGGATGCCCTGGTGGAGCTCATCAAGGAGCAGGGGCGCTGGAGTGATCCCGAGTAGGCCTTAGCTGCGCACCCAGTGGTGGATGATGCGGGAAAGTTCTGCTGACGCCACGGGCTTTGAGATGTAGTCGTTCATGCCGGCACTTAGGCAGCGCTCGCGGTCTTCCTCAAAGGCGCAGGCGGTCAGGGCCACCACGGGGACGCCATCGTTGCTGCCGGGATTTTGGCGCAGGCGACGGGTCGCTTCCAGGCCGTCCAGCTCTGGCATTTGGATGTCCATCAACACCAAGTCGAAGCGCTTCTCGGCCAAGGCGGCCAAAGCTTGGACGCCATCGACTACGAGTTCGATCTCGCAGCCCTGGCGTTCCAGGAGGCGCTGCGTAATGCGGGCATTGACGGCATTGTCTTCTGCCAGCAGGATGCGCGGCCGTTCCTGAAATTCCGGAAGCACCGTGCGCTTGGAAAGACGCTGATCTAGATCCGCGACGCCCAGCGGAGCGAAGATGCGCCCCTCGATGCCCTGCTCGCGGTCGTGGCGGGAGCGCGTCAGGTCTTGCTGCGACGAAAGCAAAAAGACGGGGCAATGGACGGATTCGCGCGGAAAGTGGAAGTCGCTCGGGAGCAGTTCGGCATCGAGGATGGCGGCGTCCCATCGCTCGTCGCCGACCAAGCGGGACAAAAATTCCTGGAACTGGGCGACGCGCGTCAGATCCTGCAGGTCGGAGTATTCTGGGTGCGCCGATCCGAACAGGATGCGGCGTCCCGAGAGCTGCCGGCTTTCTGGGATGCGCTGTGCGGGGATGCGGCAGGTGAAGCAGGTTCCCGCATTGGGGATGGAGGTCACCGTGAGCGTGCCTCCCAGAAGCTCCACCAGCTTGCGCGTGATGGAAAGCCCCAGGCCGCTGCCGCCAAAACGCCGCGAGGTGGAGGCATTGGCTTGGGCCCACGGCTCGAAGATGCGCTGGATCTCCTCGGGACTCATGCCGATTCCGCTGTCGCGGATTTCCAGAGAAAGCTGCTCGGAGTCTTCATGGGACAGGACATTGAGGCTTACGCGCACGCTTCCTTGCTGGGTGAACTTCACGGCGTTGCCGGCCAGATTTGTCAGGATCTGTCGGAAATGGACGGGATCCCCCTGCCATGAGCCGGCTAGGGAAGGGTGGCATTCCAGGATCAGCGCAATCCCCTTGGCTTGCGCCGCGGGAGAGAGGACTTCCAGGGCGTGCAAAGCCTCGTCGCGGGGGCGAAACGCTTCTTGCGAGGTCTCTACGGCGCCAGCCTCGATGCGAGCGGCATCCAGGGAACTGTTGATGATGGCCATCAGGCCTTCGGAGCTCTGGCGCAGCATCCGCAACAGATCAGCTTGTTCCGGATCGAGTTTGGTTTCCTGTAGCAGGCCGGCCATGCCCAGAATCCCGTTGAGGGGAGTGCGAATCTCGTGGCTCATGCCGGCAAAGAGCGAACTCTTCTCTTGTTGGGATTTCTTGGCCGCTTCCAGGGCACCTTCCAGTTGGAGGGTGCGTTCGCGCACACGCGCTTCCAGTTGCACGTGTGCGTCGCGGAGGGCTTGCCAGGCAAGGACGCGCCGCAGGTTGGTTGCCAAAAGTGCCTTGAGCTGCGAGAGGCTGGTCCGGGCTTGGGCATCGTCCACGGCACGGAAGTGACGCGATGCGCCTGGCGGATTGCCGCCAACCAGCCAATAGCAGGTCTCCGCATCTTCCAGGATCTGTGAAATTGCGAAATTGCCGAGCTCCAGCCTTGATCCGAGCTGCTGCGGCATGGGGATCTCCTGGAACAGTTCTGCGGAGATCTCTGGTGTCAGCAAACGATCGAAGTCTCTGCGATCCAGTTCGCCTTCGAAGCCGCAGACTTCGGCCAAGGGTGAGCCTGTGCGCGTCCGGAAGAGAAAGCCTCGCGCCCATCCGATTCCGTAGACGCAGAAGGCGGCGGCTTGGTGAGCAAGCTCCGCGATGTCCTGGGTATCGGCCATGGCCTGGGCGGTTTCCAGCAGATGGTGTTGTTCGTCGATCTGGCGATCGATCTTGGCGTGGGCAGAATGAAGTTGCTGCTCGACGCGGACCAAATGCCGGACTTCCCGCTGCAGACGGCGATTTTCCTCTACCACGGCTTCGTTGCCGATTCTCGGATCCAGGTCAGTCATGGGTCGCTCAGGGTCGCAAGAAGGGTGGTGTAGTGCGTGCAGGCGTTGCCTCCTTGATCGGGAACAAGCTCTCCGTAAGAATAGAACCCGCTCCAGGGCGGATCTCCGGGAACTGCTTGCTGGATGGAGCGCATGTTGTCCAGGATCTGCTCCTGGGTGAACATGACACGTCCGCGTCCGGCGCAATCAATCTGCAGAAGGGCTTTGGGCGTCCGGCCCGATAGCCGGTTCGTCAGGGTCTGGATCAGCGCCGGCAAGCCTTTGCGGATGGCATCCGGATCGCGTCGTGCTAGCCAGATGCGCGTTCCGACGGGAAGTTCCACCTGGGTTCGGGGCAAAGTGCCGTTGCGATGAACTTCAGGGAGAACGAAATGGAGGGCTCTCGGTTCCGTGGTCGCAGGAGGCTGGTAGATTAGAGCGATGTTGACGCTGGGGAGCGTCCCCGCTTCGTTGTCTTCCAAGTAGGTCAGGTCGGCGAGATAGTCCATGGCGGGCTTGTTGTCGATTTCCAGGATCTGGGTGCCGCTGACCCGCGTGATGTGGGAATCCTTCCCGAAGGGGCGGCAGCCATGTTGGCTAACCCAAGCGACATGGACATTGCCGGCGACCGAAAACCAAGTGGCGGCGTTATGGAAGGCCTTGCCGTCGCAGTACTGCCAGGTCTTCCCCTCTTTGAGCCAATCATCGCTGGCTAGGCCCCCGAGGAGGGGCGCTTTGGTTGTTCCCAGCCCGCGCAGGAATTCCGTGACATTTACGCTAATGCCGTCTGAAAAGAGAAAGACGGCGCGTTCCCCACCGATGAAGGCCGTTTCGCGAATCTGCTTGCCAGCCGCTTGGGAGGCTTCGCTTAGGCCTTCGGTTACACCGGTTCGGAAGGTGATGCCTTCGCCCGAAAAGACCATGGCGCTGACCCAGAAGGGGGACTCTTCGCTCCAGCCCTTGCCGATGCCGCCTTCGGCACCGCAACCTGCCATGGGCAGCCGACCGACCGCTTCCCAGGCGTGGTGGGCAATGCTTGCCTGATCGTAACCGATGCCCGCAAACAGCAGCAGAAAGCGCGCTCGACCTTCCAGGCCGTTCAAGGCGCGATGCACGGCTTCTTCCGCAGCGGCTTGCGGATTTCGGTGCTGACTCGTTCCTGTGCTGGAATGGATGGGCATCTATACTCCGGGAACGAACCTTAGACGTCATTGGCGACGGCAAGATTCCAGAGTTTTTTGGGGAAATGTCACAAAAAGTTTACAAAGCAAGCTTAACCATTTCGGAAAAACGAAGCCACCCAAAAGATCAGATATATGGCGCTAGATGTTTTGTGACTTTCGTTCTTGTGGAACGCGTTGTTCTTGGACGCAATCGGGAATGCAAATAGCTATCTTAAATGGAATGGTATGGCTCCTGGTGCTGCTGGTTGCAGCCCCCTTACTCGTTTTCGCCGCGCACTTGAGTGCCGTGACGATCCGTTGCATGGAATTGGATGAGCGCCTGGAACGCCTTTTGCAAAAGGCTCAGGTCAAGGCGTGACGGTGGATCCCAGCGTACTGCTTCCGGTCATCGTTCGCACGCCAGTCCATCAGGAACTCTTCGCCTTCTGTTTGCGCAACCCCGGTTTCCGCATGGAATTCGACGGACTTTGCCGCTCCTTGAGCCGCTCTGCCCGCGATGTGGAAAGGGCTGTGGAAGATCTGACCGCGATCGGTTGGTTGAGACGCCGCAATTCTCCTCGCGGGGATGTGCTGTCTTTTGACGTTTCTTCCTTGTCGAAATGGAATGGAAGTTCCTTGGAGCCTTACCTCGCCCTTTTGCGCTCGGCGTCCCGTCATGGGAAAGAGCGTTCCCAACAAGAAGAATCAGAATCCTGAGGTTCACATGTCCTATGCAATCCTAGCCGTCCTCGTGGCCGTTCTCGGCCTCCTCTTCCTGGTGTACAAGCGCCTGGAAGAAGTGCTGAAGGAAGTCCGGCTTCCCACCATCAAGCGTGCTCAGGATCTTCCCGAGCTCAAGGCGCGCCTCAAGAACTTGCAGCGTCCCGAGAACCGCGACAGCGCTCGTTCCGAGGCTCGTCCCGAAGTTCGTGAGAATCGCGGTGACCGTCCTGAGCGTGGCGACCGTGGCAATCGCGGTGACCGTCCTGAGCGTGGTGATCGTGGCAATCGCGGTGACCGCAACGAGCGTGGCGACCGTGGCAATCGTGGTGACCGTCCTGAGCGTGGTGATCGTGGCAATCGCGGTGACCGCAACGAGCGTGGCGACCGTGGCAATCGCGAGAATCGCGGCGACCGTCCCGAGCGTTCGGATCGTCCTGAGCGTACCCCTGCCGCTGAGCCTGTCGTGGCTGCCGCTGAATCGGCTCCCGCCGCTGCCGTGGCTCCTGTCGCTGAGTCCCGTCCTGCCGGTGGACGCCGTCCTCTGACCGCCGTGGGCACGGCTCCCGCCCCGGTCGCCGAATCCCATACTTCTTCGGTGGACGCCCTGGCTGCTGTGAGTCTGGCGCAGGAAGCTCCTGAGCAGCCCATCCGTCATGGCCGCCGCATGCTGCCCAAGGCCAAGCCCAATCTCGACGACGTCAAGCTCGACGGCGAAGACTCCGCCGCGAACTAAGGTATTTGTCCTGAAATTTGACCGTCCCGAAGAAATTTGGGGCGGTTTTTTTGTGCCCGCCTTGCGGGTTAGGCCGGACTTGACTCCAGTTGAGGGAGCATTCCCAGAAATTCTCGGGCGGCCCCGAAGGGAGTGGTGTCGCGGGAGGTGGCCGCGGCGATGGTGCGCTGGTGCGAGCCGGCGATGGGGCGGCAATGCAGGCCGTCGTCAGGGTCCAGGGCGTAGTCGGGAAGAATGCCTACGCCCAAACCTGAGCGGACCATGGCCTTCTGGACCGACACGTTGCCGACTTCTAGGACCTCTTCGGGGAAGATGCCTTGGCGCTGGAAGCCTTCTTCTATATGGCGGCGGGTGCGCGTCTCGCGAGGCAGCAGCACCAACCGCTCGTGTCCGAGTTCCTGAGCGGCGATGGGGGTAGCTGGAACTTCGCGGTCGGGAGGATAGGCGGCCACGTGCGTGTAGGCAAGCACCGGGCGCAGCGTGAGCTTGCTCTGCGGCAGCGGCAAAAGCACGAAGCCGACCTCGCACTCGCCGTCTTCGACTAGGCGGGCGATCTCTGGAGAGGAAGCATTGCGCAGCCCCAGCTTGACGCCGGGGTGACGACGCACGAATTCCGAGAGGATGCGGGGCAGGAAGTAGCGCGCCACGGTGTCGCTACAGGCGATGCGCAAGTCTCCGCGGACTCCCTCGGAAAGGTCGCGCATCTCGTTTACCACGCCGTCCCATTCCCGGAAGAGCCGTCCGGCGCGGGTGCGCAAGGTCTTTCCTTGCGGAGTCGGATGCACACCGCGAGCCGTGCGCTCCAGCAGGGGGTATCCGAATTCCCGCTCGAGGTTTTGGATCTGCTGGGTGATGGCCGGCTGGGTGCGAAAGAGCTTGGAAGCGGCGCGGGTGAGACTGCCCTCGTCGCACACGACCACGAAGGTGCGCAGGAGATCTAGATCCATGGCTTGCGAATATAGCCCGCTCGTCAGCGGGCCGAGGCGCCGGCTCCGGCCACGAAGCGCACTAGGCGGCGCGAGATAGGAGTGTCCAGGCGCAGATCGTAGGCCGAGCCGTTGGAGAGGTGCAGCGGCAGTCGCTTCTCCCAGGCGCCGGGAGCCAAGTTGAAGGCGCGCGAGCGAAACAGTTCCCGGCCATCGGGTTCCAGCACGCGCAGCACGACGTCTGAGCGGGAAAGCAGGGAGATGCCGACCCAGACGGCACCGGTGTCGGATTGGGCGGCGATGAGCTCGCCGTTCGGGTAGGCGTGGCTGGCCAGCGTCCAGGCTTGGCTTTCTCCGGCCGGCAAGACAAGTCCGAGGCGCCCGCTGTCCAGGACCAGATCGCGCGGCTCGATCCAGCGCCAGGAGGTGGATCTGCCTCCGGCAGAGGTGCGCACCAGCGCTTGCAAGTTTGATCCATCGCGGCCATGGCGCGGCGCGGCTCCGAACCAGCGCTCACGCGAAAGGCGCAGAAGGCCGGAGGAATCGGTCTCCAGGGTGTCGAAGGGGCCGTCGAAGAGGCTGGCGTAGGGACGCCGCGCATCGGGACGCCCGTGCCACAAAAAGACGCGCGCCTGGATGGGGTGTCCAATGGCATCGCGAACAGAAACTGTCAACGTCTCCGGAAGGATGTCTACGAGGCGTGCTAGAGCCGTCTCCTTGCGCGTCAGGCGCGGTCCGTGTGGGAGCGTGTCGGCCTCGGCAAGACGCAGACAGAATATGTCCACGGCGCTGTCGACAAGCTTCCAGGATGGCTCGTGGGCCCAAAGCCCGTGGAGCAAAGGGAATTGCGGCGTCCCGAGAAGCGGCTTGCCGTTTTCCTGCAGCAGGAAGAGATCCCATCCCACGGCGAAGGTAGAGGGGTCGGGGCAGCCCAGGGCGCGCAGCCAGGTTTCTTCGATCTCGTGCGGTGTCGGGAGTGGTCGGTTTGCCGGAATGCCCCATTCCAGGTCTATGGCGGAGTCGCGTAGGTCGGGGTGCTCTACAGGGTCGCTGCCGGCCAGAGGGAGACGCCCGGAGTCCACTAGCACCAGTCGAGAAAGTGCAGCCCCGCGCCTACCTGAGGCCTTCAGGTGCCGATCGAAGTCCGCAGACAATTTTTGGGCAAACTCTTTGGCGACCACGGAGTCGCGGCCGGGGGCAAGCTCCCACCAGAGGCCAAGTTTCCAATCCGCCTGGGCGCAGACGGCGAGGGCAAGAAGCAGCGAGAACCAACGCATCCGTCAATGAATAGTTCCTGATGACGGCGGTGGAGGCGGCTCTTGGTAGATTGCCCCAATGATGGGCGAAGACGATTTCCGTCCGGCGCCGCCGGAACTTGTGGCGTGGTTCGCTAAGGCCGCGCGGGCGCTTCCCTGGCGCGACCGTCCGGCGGGGAGGCGCGATCCTTGGCGCACCTTGGTCAGCGAGGTGATGAGTCAGCAAACGCGCATGGAGGTGGTAGCGCCGCGCTTTGCAGAGTGGCTGCGGCGCTTTCCCGATGCCGCCTCCTTGGCGGCGGCCGAAGAATCTGATGTCCTTGCGATGTGGGCGGGCCTTGGCTACTACGCCCGCGCCCGCGCCCTGCACCGGCTGGCGCATCAGGTGACAGAATCTGGCTGGCCGCGCGATTTTGTCGGCCTGCTAGAACTTCCCGGCGTTGGGCCCTATACGGCAGCGGCGGTGGCGAGCCTTTGCTTCGGGGAGCAAGTGGCGGCGCTCGACGGCAATCTGGAGCGGGTGCTGGCGCGCGTCCATGCCCTATCCGGAAACCTGCGTGCCGGGGACGGACGCCGACGCCTCGTTCGGGCGGCCGAAGCCTGGGTCTCTGCCGGGAATCCGGGCCTCGTGAACGAAGCCTCCATGGAACTCGGCGCCGTGGTCTGCACCCCCCGCTCGCCCCGCTGTGAAGTTTGCCCGCTTGGAAATGTGTGCTTGGCTGGTACACGTGAGGAAGCGGAGCTTTACCCGCAGCCCCGCGCTCGTGCTGAAATCGTGGAGATCCGCCAGACCGCCTTGGTGCTGGAAGGCGCCGGCGGCGTATTGCTGCGCCGGGCCGGTCCCGGGGAACTGCTGTCGGGGCTTTGGACACTTCCTGTCACCGAGGACGGTGCGCTGCGGCTTCCCGAAAATTTGCGCGGCTTTGCCGAGGAATCGCCCAGATTTCTGGACGGAACGGTGCGTCATGCCATCACCTGCCACCGCATTGTCTGGAGGGTGGCGAAGGCGCGAGCTTCAGGAACGGCGCCGCAAGGTATGGCCTGGTTCCCGCGCGAGGAATTGCCGCAGGTGCTGGTGAGTTCGCTTCCCGTTAAAGCGCTGCGACTGGCTGGGGTCTTGCCCTTAGCCTAGGACTCCCAGCACCACCGAGAGGTAGTGGCAGACGCTGCCGCCCAGCACGAAAATGTGCCAGACCATGTGTCCGAAGGGAAGGCGCTTATCGAAGAGGTAGAAGGCCGCTCCTAGCGAATAGGCGGCACCGCCGGCAAAGAGCAGGGCCAACCCCGCCGTGGGAAGCACGTGGGAAAGGGGACGCAGGGCGATCACGATGAGCCATCCCATCAGCAGGTAGAGGATGGTGGAAAGCGTCTTGAAGCGCCCGGTGAAAAAGACGTCGGCGGCGATGCCGATTACCGCGAGTCCCCAGATCATCCCGAAGATGCTCCAGCCGAAGGCACCCCGCAAACTCACCAGCATGAAGGGCGTGTAGGTGCCGGCGATGAGCAGGTGGATCGAGACGTGGTCCAGGATGCGGAAGACGCGGCGGACCTTGACGCTCTTTACGGAGTGGTAGAGCGTCGAGATGGTGTAGAGGATCACCAAGGTGGCTCCGTAGATGCTCACAGAGACGATCTTCCAGGGGTCTCCCGTGAGGCTTGCCAGCACGATGATGAGCGCCAGCCCGGCCACGAAGATCCCCGCTCCGACGGCGTGCGTCAGGCTGTTGGCGCGATCTTCGAGATCGAGCAAGATGGAGGACTTCGTGAAAGAAATGGCCATGACTCTAATGAACACTGTTGGAGAGGCAAGCGCCCGTCAAACAATGTCAAATCGCGTCTGGCAGAAGAGATCTGTTACGACCTAACTTGACGGAAATGGACGTTTCAAAATTCTCCTTGCGTTACCACATCGTTCCCATCGTCGGAGCGGTGTTGGCAAGCCTTGTGGCGACCATCGTCTGTCTGGGAGTACGCAATTTCCTGGTCGGAAACCACCTGGAACTTCTTGTACTTTCCGGTGTGGTGGTGGCGGCGGCGCTATGGGGGCGCATTCCGGGCTTGGTGGCGGCCATCACCTCCGCTATCAGCTACGCCTACTTCTTCCTGCCGCCTCGTTATTCCTTCCAGCTTGATACCCCGTATCTGTTCAGTTGTTTCCTGATGCTGGCCATCGCCCTGGCCATCGGACACATGGCGGCGCGACTCCAGATCGCGGCCGCTTCGGCGCGGCGCGGGCAACGCAATGCTCAGACCACCGCGCAACTGGCGCGCGACCTTTCGAGCGCCGTCACGGTTTCGCAGGTCGCTCGCATCGCCGGCGAACGGATCGCTGAGGTATTCGGGACCGTTCCCACCTTGGACATGACGGCTAACGATCCCGAAACGGTGCCTTCGTCCTGTATTGCCATTCCTTTGCGCTCTCCCAGTCGAACACTTGGCCTCCTGACGTTGGAAGAGACCCCGCAGGTTCAAGAGAACCGGGAGTTGTTGGAAGCCTTCGCTTCGTTCGTGGTCTTGGCGCTGGAGCGCATCCATCTGGTTGAGGTGGCGCGCGACGCCTTAGTGCGCATGGAAGGCGAGAAGCTGCGCAGTCATATTTTGTCCACTCTCTCGCACGACTTGCGCACGCCCTTGACCGGCATCGTGGCCCAGTCTGACCGGCTGGGCGAGGAGCTCCAGTTGCACGACTGCGGAGACCTCTCGCAAGTCGCCCAGCAATTGAACGCCGAAGCCCGCCGCATGGCCGATCTGGTGGCCAATCTCCTGGAACTGGCGCGCCTGCAGTCGGGAGGTGTTTCCCTCAAGGCCGATTGGAACTCCGTCGAAGAGCTGTTCGCCTCAGCGCTGCGCCAGCGTCAGGCCTATCTGGGAACGCGCCAAGTGAAGCTGCGACTGGAGGAAGATTTCCCGCTGGTGTGGGGGGATGGAGTGCTGCTCGAACGGGTGGTGGTGAACTTTCTGGACAACGCCGCGCGCCATACTCCCGACGGCACGGCGCTGTGTCTGTGGGCAGAAAAAATTCCCGGTGCTGTGCGGTTGGGGTTGGATGATACCGGGCCCGGCTTTCCTCCCGAACAGCTCGATCACGATTCTGGTCGCGGAGGCATCGGCCTTTCCCTCTGCCAGGCCATCGCCCAGGCTCACGGGGGAAGTTTGGAGATCGCTCTGCGTCCCGAAGGTGGCGCGCGCGTTTGCGTCGAGCTTCCGCAGACCGCTGCCACTCCAGATGTCCCTGAAGAGGAGGACGCGGCCTAGAAACTGCGCGTTTGAGGAGTGCTTGCCCGAAAGGCCAATGCCTCGGCAAGGTGCGCTTCCGTGACGCGCGTTTGCGCATCGAGATCGGCCACCGAGCGTGCCACCCGCAGCACCCTTTCGTGAGCGCGCGCCGAAAGGGCGAGCTTGCGGGAAGCTTGTACCAAGAAGGCTTTGGAGGAGGGTTCCAGGTCGCAGTTTTCCCGCAGCGCAAGTCCTCCCAGCTGCCCGTTGAGGAGATTTCCTTGTCGCTCCTGAGAGAACTTCCGTGCTCGGCAGGTGCGCGCTACCAGGGTTGCTGTGTCCAGTTCGGCGCGCGGAGCCACTTCGAGATCTTCGGGCAAAATGGAAGGAATCTCCAGGTGAAGATCGAAGCGATCAAGCAGCGGTCCTGAGAGGCGATTCCGATAGCGCTCGATCTCGTGGCTGCTGCAGGTGCAGGAGCGCAGTCGCGATCCGAGATGTCCACAAGGGCAGGGGTTCATGGCCGCCACCACGAGGCAGCGGCAGGGAAAGCGGGTGGCCTGCTGAGCGCGACTGATGCTCACTTCGCCATCTTCCAGAGGCTGGCGCAGCGACTCTAAAACGTGGCGCGGGAACTCGGCGATCTCGTCCAGGAACAGGATGCCGTGGTGGGCTAGCGACACCTCGCCGGGTCGCGGAATGGTGCCTCCGCCCACCAGCGAGACCATGGACGAGGAGTGGTGCGGCGAACGGAACGGACGCTCGGATAGGAGTCCTGTGCCCGGTTCCAAAAGCCCCGCCACCGAATGGATTCGGGTAGCTGAAAGCGCCTCTTCGCCCAGAAGCGGCGGTAGAATGCCGGGCAGGCGGCGTGCCAGCAGCGTCTTCCCCGATCCGGGAGGTCCCCACATCAGCACGTTGTGGCCGCCCACGGCGGCGATGGAGAGGGCTCGCTTGGCGCTTTCCTGGCCGCGCACATCGGCAAAATCGGGAGGCGAGGATGCTATGGAAATTCGTGGACGCGCTGGTGGCGGGGGCGGTGCCGTTCCGGTCTGGGCTAGCCGTACAGCCTCTTCCAGATTGGCGACGCCCACGACCTCCATGCCGGGCACTAGGCTTGCCTCGGCGAAATTGTCGCTCGGGACCACGAGGCGCGTCAGGCCGTTTTCGCGCAGTCCCATGGCCATCGCCAAGCAGCCGCGCACCGGGCGCACCTGGCCGTCCAGTCCAAGCTCGCCCAGGAAGACTCGCGAAGCTTCTTCGTCCAGGATGGTGCATTGGTCCGAGGCCAACAGCACCCCGAGCGCCACCGGCAGGTCAAAGCCGGTGCCTTCTTTGCGCAAATCCCCTGGCGCCAGATTGACGACGATGCGGCGGTTGGGAACCGAGAAGCCGGAATTTCTCAGCGCCGAAAGTACGCGGTCACGGCTTTCGCGCACGGCGCCGTCGGGCAGTCCCACCAGGGAAAAGCCGGGAAGCCCCAATCCAGCCTCGCATTCGATGCGCACGGGAACGGCAGAGAGTCCGACCAGAGTGGCCGATTGCAAAGTGGCGATCATAGCGAACCTTTCGAAAAGGCCCCGGCCCCCATCTCGGGAGCCATGGCCTTGCTGGGGCTTTAAGCGGCGCGGGCAGTGGTCAGGCGGAAGCTTTCCAGCACCTGCCCTTGGATGGCATCAGCCAGGCTCCGGTCGATGGGGTGGACGAAGGCGAAGTACTGGTCGGTGCCGGCCTTCTTCTCGCTAGGATAAGACAAAAACAGTCCATTCTTCCCCTCGATCAGCCGCAGTCCCGAAAGCTTCAGCGCTCCGTTCAGTGTCACCGTCACCATCGCCTTGACGCGGCTCTCGCTGTTGCGGGTGGGCCACACCTGGACATCGGTCACCTGGATGTTGTTCGTGCTCATGGTTCTTCTCCTTTTTCAGATTGCGACGCCGGCCTTCCGGGGCACTCCCGGACGGATCTTTTGGAACGCCTCCAGAATCTCTCGCTTGAGGGACCCCAGGGCAGTGGCGCCCAAGGGACGGAAGAGGGCGCCGTGCCCATCCTCTTCGCCGGGAAGCAGGACGGTCCACCCCGAGGCGTCTGGACGAATCAACACCCCTTCCAGGCGGAAGCGGCGCTCTAGAACCACCGAAAGCTCGATGACGGGGCGATCCTTTTCCACATGAAGGCTGGTGATGCTCGAAGGACTCATGGTGAGGTCTCCTGTTCCCGGATCGGACTTCCGACCCTTGTGACCGATCCTCAATCCGAAAGCCGTGCCAAGCCTCGCGTACGCGTGCGCGGGTTCTTCAAAGAAGAACCGGCTCAAAAAGCCGCCATTCTTGGGAGCTTGAAGCCTTTGGGAAGATTCCTTTCTCGGTAGGAAATGATTTTTCCCATTAGGCAAAGGGGGAGAGGTCGTGCTGGCCATCCCTTGCGTTTCAGATGTATCTTGGGTCTATGCAACTCACAGCCGATGATGTCCGCAAGATCGCTTCGCTCTCGCGCCTGCATGTGCCGGAAGACCGCCTTGAGGCTGTCGCCGCTGACTTGCAGCCCATCCTCGGGCATCTCGAGGAGCTGGCGTCCCTCGACCTTTCCGACGTCGAACCCATGATGCACCCCGACGACTCGCCGCGTCCTCTGCGCGCCGATGAGCCGCAGCCCTCGCTTCCGCGCGAGGTGGTGTTTGCAAACGCTCCTGCGGCCGCTGATGGCTTCTTCATCATCCCGAAGGTGATCGGCGCCGTTTAAGTTGGCGCTGGCTGACTGTCTGCTTCCGGCCCGTCTCGGCTCCAGCCGTTTCCCAGGCAAGCCGTTGGTGCTGATCGACGGAGTCCCTTTGGTGGTCCGCGCCGCACGCCAGGCCTTGGCGGCTGGCTGCTTTGCGCGCGTGGTGGTGGTGGCCGAGGACGACGCCATCGTGGCAGCGTGCCGCACCTGGATGATCGAGGCCTTGAAGACTCCGCCGTTTCCCACTGGCACCGACCGCGTTGCCTGGGCAGCCCAGGCCTTGGGTTCGGAGTGGGTGGTGAACCTGCAGGGGGACGAGCCGCTCTTTCCTCCGCAGACCTTGCGCGATGTGGCGACCTGCCTGCCTGAAGATCCCGAAGCGCTCTGGACTTGTGCCCAGGCGGCTCCCTTGACTGCGGCAGAGCTAGCTGATCCCGATGTCGTTAAGATTTGTCTGGAGCATCCCGAGATTCCGGTGAGCCTAGCCACAGATTTTCATCGCACCTTGCCCCAAGGGTTAGAATCCTGTGCTCGCGTTCACGTGGGCCTCTATGCGGGCTCTGCGCAAGCCTTGGCCCGCTTCGGAGCCCTTCCGCAGCCTCCAGTTGAGCTGGAACGCCGCATCGAGCCGCTGCGCGCCTTGGAGGCCGGCATGGCGGTGCGGGCGCTGGTGCGCGATCTGCCGCGGATAGCGGTGGATCGTCCGGAGCACGTAGCGCAGGTGGAAGCCGCCTTACAGCAGGAAAATTGCCGCTAGATCAATTGCGGGCTTGTTTTTGACGATGGTTTTCTTTATCTTTGCCCGTCCACTAGGTCCCCATCGTCCAGAGGCCTAGGACAGCGGATTTTCAGTCCGCTAACTGGGGTTCGAATCCCCATGGGGATATAAAGAGAGGGTCCGCAAGGGTCCAAGAAAAGCCGAAATCACACGATTTCGGTTTTTTTTGTGTCCTTTGGGCGCCTGCCCCGTAAGGGTCGGGCATGCCCGACCCCT
>DAIPHW010000022.1:0-23362 GCA_036771135.1 Fibrobacterota bacterium
TTTCCTTGAGACAGCCAAAGGTAGTGCAGCGTTCGAAAAGCGTGCATTGAAGCGAAGCCGCTTGCTACCTTAAAACACATGCGTGGTGCCATGATGCGTTTTTTCGGCGTGCAGTTCCTGATTGGGCTAGCAAGTCTTTCCTATGGAGCTGACGGCTACGATTCGGCGGATGCGAAACAAAAATTCGGCCAGTCAACGAACTTGTCGGCTTCGGCTTCCAATACGTTTCCCAATGCAGCTGTCGCCTCGACTAAGCTTGTGGATGGCATCGCCTTTGCCGTGGAAGACAGTCTGTTTTACGTGTCTCCAGGCGATCAATTGAAGCTGCGCTGGTGGGGGGTTGGCGAAGGCACGGAAAACCTTGTCGTCAACACCCGCTGGGAGCTAGTGGTTCCCGACATGGGTGTGGTCAATGTGCGCGGAGCTACCCTCAAGAAGGTGCGTGAAGATCTTCTGAAGCTGTTGCGCTCTCACGTCCGTGTAAAGATGATGGATCTGCAGTTGGTCAGATTGGCGCCGGCGCAGGTACAAATTACGGGTTTGGTCCCCAAACCTGGAGTCTACGACATCTCCCCAGGCGCGCACCTTTCCGAGGCATTAAAGCTGGCTGGGCTGCAAGTGGGCGAAGAACTCCGCAATCGCCAGACGGCGCCGCCTCCGGGCCCCAATGACAACTACCGCTTGCCTTCGTTGCGACGGATCCTGGTGGTGCGTGGCAGTGGACGGGATAGTCTTTGGAGCGATCTGGTCAAAGCCTATAATGGCGGCGAAGTCGATGCCGACCCGCGACTCTTCACTGGAGACAAGATTCGCCTCTATCCCCAGGGGCCGATTCTCACGGTTTCCGGTGATGCGCCCTTTGCCGGCAATGCCGAATTCATTCCCGGTGAGCCTGTCGACTCTTTTGTCAAAGTGGTTGGCTTGACGCAGTGCCCTGCGACGCTTCAGGCGGTTCGTGCTTCGGGAGAACGTATTGCTATGAACGGGACCACCGTCCTAGATACGGGAATTGCGCTCTTGGAACTGGCTCCTGTGACGTATAGGCTTAGCAATCGACTGGTATGGGTCGGGGGCTTTGTGCAAAAACCGGGAGCCTATCCGTTCCGCGCCGGGATGACGGCCAAGGATCTGATTGACTTAGCGGGCGGGTCTCGTGGCAGCGAAGATTCGACCACTTACTTCTCTGTGAAGCGCGATTGGCAGAAACTGAAGGTGGATATGCGCCACTGGGAGGATGCGACCCAGTTCGCCGAAGTCAAGCAGCAGCTTATTGCCTACCAGTTGCAGATGCGGGGAAGTTATTCTGATCCTCTGACGCTTCTGCAAGCGGGCGATACGGTCTTAGTGCGTTTGGCCGAGCAGGTGGTCTGGGTTGGCGGTGCCGTGAATCGTCCGGGCTATGTTCCGTGGAAGCGCGGGGCGAGCGTGGACGACTACGTCGCTTTGGCGGGCGGATTTGCCAGTCATGCTTGGGTGGACAACGTGAAGATGTACGATCCTTACACGAGCCTTCCTGTTGCCGTCGGACAGACGATTCGGCCGGGCACGGCCGTCCTCGTTCCTGAGACGAAGTACCTCTACACCGATCAATGGATCACCTTAGCGGCGACCTTGATCGGGACGGTTGTGTCGATTGCCACGTTCTATGTAGTTGCCAAGTAAGAGGAAAAATGGTCGCAGACATATTTGTTGCCCTGCTTTGCAAGCGCCGATGGCTTTTAGTGATGGCTGTTTTGTGTGCTGTACTTGCTTTCTTTCTCGCGAGCGTGTCGCCGAAGGTGTATTCCTCGAAGTCGGTCGTTCGACTGAACGGCGAAAGTTCGGACAACGTTGCAAACCTGCTTTCTGGGGGGGCATCTGCTGCTAAAAGCCTCTTGGGTCAACAGTCTTCGCAATCTGACGAGGTGTTTTCCAGCATCTTGATGTCTCGCGAGGTCTTGCTTCAGGTCGTGGCCGCAAATCACCTCGACACCGTCTACAAGAAGAAACCAAAGAATCTCATTTTGAAGATGTTCGTCAAGGATCTCACCCTTGACGTTTCTGGCAATGGGTTGATCGAGTGTGCGGTCGAACAGAATGATTCTGTGCGTGCCTGCCAAGTTTTAAATTCATGGCTTAATGTAGCTGTGGCCCGATACACGCTGCTTGAAAATGCCAGGATCCTGCAGACGACTGGGTATCTTCGGGGTCGCGAACAGGAAATGATGGATTCGTTCGAGCAGTCGCGGGACAGTCTGTTGCGCTTCTATAGGAAGAACAACATCTTCGACGCCCAGGAGCAGGTGCTGCATTCTATCGATGCCTTGGCAAACATTGAAACGGCCAAGGGAAATCTCCAAGTCGAAGAAAATGTTGGCCGTTTCAGTGATGGCAACGGTAGCGGGAAGGTCGCTTTGATCGAGGCCCGTCAAAAGGCGGTGGCGAGCTTTCAGCAGGATATCCTGAAAGGCAAGAGCGGGCGAATTCTCATGAATCCCCATACGGGCGTTCCGCTTGTCATCGAGGAGAAGCGCCTGCAGTCGAAGCTGGCGCTCTACGCCTCCGCCTTGCAGACAATCGTCAAGGAGCGGTTGGCGATGGAGGCAAAGTTGAGTAGCCAGGCACAGTCGGCGCAAATGATCCAAAATCCCTACGTGCCCGACTGGAAAGAAAAGCCGAAACGTGGAGTTTGGGCTATTGTCGGTTTCCTCCTGGGCTTAATTCTCTCGGCGATGGCCGTGCTCCTGAACGCCTTCCGAAAAGACCGGCTTGCCGTGTCGCCGCAGATTCTGGAGCTGAAGAAGCTGGTTGGGCGTGAGCTGCATTCAAAGAATGCTTAATAAGAGGCTTGGGGCCTCAATCGGGATTCTTCTTTTTGTAGCGGCGCTCTTCTTTTTCTATGGGCAGGGCTCGCCGCTTGCTTATGTGCTGATTCTGATTCCCGTCGTTTTAGGGGGAATCGCACTTTTTACGATGTGCGACCACACTGTGGTTTTTTTGCTTGGGATTCTTCTGCTTGGGAACCTTAGCTACAGCCAAAGGATTCCCGATGCTATCCCCATGCTGTTGGCCTTTTTGTCGGCTGGCTGTGGATGGACGGCGCTCTTTGACACCCAGAAATACAAGAACTGGAATCTGCTGTTTTTTGGTAGCGCGGCGTTGGTAATCTGGTTTGAGGCGCTTGTTCTTTCGGGGAACCCATTTGACTCGATGATTCTGATGCACCACGTCTGTGCTCTGTTGTTTGTGATCTTTGTTGCGACGTGCCGATCTGCGAGCTTCAGAAAGATTCTGATTGCCGCGAAGATCTATCTCCTTTTCCTAAGCGTATTTGGTTGTATTGAGTTCGCTTTTTTCTTCAAACCCAGATTGGAAGGGCCATTTTTTAGTGCCACGGCCTATGCTGCGACTCTGGTGGCGTTATTTGCCCTGCTTGCGTTTTCGTCTGTCTTTGCCAAGAAGTTCACTCTATTCAATGTGGCTTTGGGGCTTGTCGCGCTTTTTGTGATTTTGATGACTGGGACCCGCTCGGCAATCCTGGCTGTTGGGCTGATTCTTGCCTTGATGGTGCCCCTTTTTCCGGGGATGCCGTTGCGTAAAAAAGTAATCATCCAGGTCGTGGCGATTTCTCTGATACTGGTCGGTGGCGTTCTTCTCTGGCAAGTCCTTCCGGATACTTTAAAGGTCAAGCAGACTTTTGGCACTCTCGATGTCTCGCACAAGCAGGTGGATGGAAGCAGTATGGGACGCCTCGTTGCCTGGTGGATTGTTTTCAAGATTGCCTCGGCTCATCCGCTAATGGGCATTGGTATCGGACAGTTTCCCAAGTGGGCGTGGAAAAGTTTTCCAGTTCTTTACTTACCGCATGCGCACAACATCTTCTTTAACGCTCTGGCAGAGACTGGTGCCATCGGAGAGTCCTTGCTGTTTTTGATGATAGGTTCAGTTTCCACTGCGGTTTGGAAAATCCGAGATAAGATCATGTCCGGAACCCTATGGGGAACCGGTATGGCCGCTTTGCTCATGGGCCAATTGGATAATATGCCGCTCTATCCGACTACGGTCTTCTGGGGAGCCATGCTGTGCGGTCTGGCTTTAAGAAAAACCTCGGACTGAGCTATTGAGGCTTGATGGATGCTTCGAGGCTTGCTGTCGCTCTTTCCCAAGTGTACTGGTCAATCCATGCCCGGCCGCTTTCAGCGATTCTCATGCGCAGGGCCTTGTCACTTAGCACAGTTCGCAGGGCCTTACCAAGAGCTTCTACATCCCCGGGAGGGAAGGTTACGGCGGTGTCTCCATCGATCGCATAGTCCCTATGGCCTCCGATTGCTGTGGCCACCAGTGTGCAGCCGCATTGCATAGCTTCTGCTGGCGGTAGTGCCCAGCCTTCGGCGAGGGATGGTGTCAGGAAGATGGCTGATTCGTTGTAGATCTGGCGTAGCAACGGTCTGGATGGGGTGCGGTAATATTCGATCCAGTCCGGAATCTGTTCGGGACGTGGGTAAACGCTGAAGAGTGTCACCTTCAGGTCGGGGAACTCGAGGCGTGCCTGCACCAAGGCTTGTAGCCCAATGGCGGAACCTTTCCAGGATTGTTCATGCCATAGCATGGCAATCGAATGATCTGGACGCTGGGTTGGCGGAATATCGCATCCGAAGTCGTTGAAGTCGAGCCCGTTGGGCATGTAGATGGAGGTCTCTCCCAAATCGGTAGCGATGTCCTGCAGCCACTTGGCTATGACGATTTTTTGCAGTGGCAAGCGCCAGGTAGAAAGCACCGCTTCGCGGCTAATTTCCCAATCTTCGACATGCTGAATTAGGTAAAAACCTTCTCCACGAATTTCGTGCGGGCACTTCGCAACCCAAGATGCGGTGTCCCAGGCCGTAGCGAAGGTCGCGTCGGCTTGGGGTAGATCGTGCGAGGTGGCGCTTGGAATTGCCAGAAGTTGAACTTCGGGATCGAACGTGAACCAAGAGATTGTGGTACGTAGCTGTCTAGAAAGTCGAGCATGGCGGATGATGTCGTAGATTCGCAGCGGTAACGAGCGATCGTTGCGAAGGGACAACGCGTGGCAGATGGTAACCTGGTGGCCTCTACGCGAAAGTCGATTGGCGTATTCGTAGGCGACCTTGTAGCCCCCGATAGGAAAGGGGACGGGAGGAGGCAGGACGAAGGTGATCTTCATGTGCGGCTCGCTTGAGAACGGAAAAAGTCGCTCTTTCGATGGACATTGATGGCAAAAAAGAGAAGGACCCAAAGCTCTGAAGAGAGCAAGGAAAGAGCCGCTCCGTACGCCGAGAAAAGTGGCACCAATAGGAAAAGCATGACGATCGAAAGGAGACCGGCAGTCACCGTGGCAGTCATGAATTCCCGCTTGAAACCAAGATTGAGTAGCACTTGAGTTCCCAGGATGTTTCCGACGAAGATGCTTAGAGGGAGCGGAGACAAAATTCGGATGATGTTGGAGATCCTTGGTGAATCTATTCCCGAAACGACTTGTACGGCAATTCCAGAAGATGCAAAAATGGCTAGGGAGATGCCTGCAAAGAGAAGACCTCCAATCTTCATGCATTTCTTGAGAAAGACGTAGGCTTTTTCCTTAGACTCTGAGACCAAGGCCGCAACATGAGGGAAGAGTGCCCCACCAATCGGGCCGCCAAGGTTGATTCCAACTCGCACAACCTTTTCTGCGATGGAGTATTCGCCAACGATTGCCGGCGAGGCCAAGACGCCCAGAACTAAAATGTTGGCGTTGGAAAAAGCAACGACTCCAATCTGAGAAACAAATACCTCAAAGCCTTCGACTAGCACTTCTCGCATACTGTGCATGCACGGGGGAGAGAGTCTGACGCGAAAGCTGTGAGCGGCGAAGATCCAGGCCGCTACGGTGAGGGCCGCATTGGTTGCGCCAAAGATGAGAAGTGATTTCAATAAATCTTTGGGGCTGTGGATTAGGAGGATCAGGAGCAGCAGTTGCAAGATCTTGCTTAGCACTGAAAGGATGGCCATCTGCCGCATTCGTTCCATACCTTGGAACAGCCAGGCGGGAAAATGGCTTGCGATGGCGGAAGAGATGCAGCCGATCGCAAGTGCTAAGACGTTGACGCGATACTTCGGAATGGCCATGATGAGGATGGCGGAGAGCAGCAACGAAGCGACTCCTAGAAGGAGCTTGGACCAGAAGATGGAAGAGAATATTTCGCGCAGGTAGATAACATCGTCGCGGTGCTGCGAGACGCTGCGGGTTGCACTCAAGGAAAATCCGTAGTCGCAGATGGCCTGGACATAGGCTCCGCAGGCGCCGCTGAGCGCAAAGATGCCGTAGCCGTCGCTTCCCAAGGCGCGCACCATCCAGGGAAAGCTGATCAAGGGAATCAGATACTGAAGCCCCTGCACGAGGTACAGGGAGACGGCATTCTCAAACACCTTGCTTTTGGCAAAGGAAGGGAGTCTTCGAAGAAGGGCTTCTCGAATGTGACTAGACATGGCGGGTAAACGAGCGGAAGAGGTCCTTCAGAGCGCCGAATCGCCCCCAGGAGAAGCGCCGATAGTGACCGGAACGGTGCTCCGAAATGATGCTGCAAAGTTCCTGCACCAGAGGACCTTGTCCAATCTCGGCGCGCATCCGTTGGTGACGGCATTTTGCGCGCACTTCCTCCAAGACCGCTGCCGAGGCTTCTGCCCCTTCAAGGTGCCTCTGCAAGGCTTTGAACTTCTCGGCTTCGGCCAGGTACCTTTCGCAGTCGGCTCGCAACACGCCCCGCAGTCGAAAGCGCATTCCCGTAGATTTCGTGCCCACTTTCTGCTTCTGATGCTGTCGGTAGCTTACCAGTGGTGCCGGAAGAGCCCGAATAGAGGCACCTAAGCCCGCGACAACGGCCGTGATCCACTCGTCGTGAATCCACCCAACCCCAATGGGGAACGATCGCTTCAGGCCTTCGCTGCGGATTGCCATGCAGCAGCCGGTCGCAAAGGGCCGTTTCAAGGTGGCCGCAAAGGTGGCCGTTTCAATGGCGGAGCGTCGTGTCTCGACACCAAAGCGTTTCCACAGAGTATCTGGAAGGAGGCGCCCCCGTTCGTCGATAAGCTGGGCGTCGTGGAAAAGTGCTGTGCAGTCGTCGCGTTCCATGACTTCGACACAAGTCGCGATCTTCTCTGGAGCCCAGATGTCGTCCTGATCGCAGGGAAAGACAATGTCGCCGCCACAACCGGCGAGTGCTTCTTGGAAATTTTCCGCCACTCCAGAGGGGCCTGGGTTCTGGGCGATGTTCACGGCGAAAGGAGCTTTGTCCAAAATACGGTGAACGATCGCGAGCGTATCATCTTTGGAACCGTCGTCGCGTAGGATCAGTTCGTCGGGAAGGCGGGTTTGATGAAGAATGGAACGGAGTTGCTCCTCGAGATACGCGGCACCATTGTAGGTGCAAAGAGCGATGGAGACGTTCACGGTGCGCTTGTCTGCGAAAAAGGGGCGGCGGTGAGCTCGGAGTAGAGGTGGCTCCAGCGGCGAATCATGTTTGCATAACTAAACTTGGCCAAAGCGCTCTGACGCCCTGCCGCACCAAGGCGCGCGCGTAGAAGCGGATCAGCCAGCAATTGTTCCAGCCGTTCTGCGAGGACGTTCAC
Source organism: Fibrobacterota bacterium (assembly GCA_036771135.1). Lineage (GTDB taxonomy): Bacteria > Fibrobacterota > Fibrobacteria > UBA5070 > UBA5070 > JBDKGV01. The sequence goes on from DAIPHW010000022.1 coordinate 7,606, forward strand.
GTTTCCCAGGGGGAAAATCGTTCCGTCCTTTCCGTCGCTCACAGTTTCTCGGAAAGATGGGATGTCGCTCAAGACCACGGGAAGGCCTGTCATCAGCGCCTCGATCAAGGCCACCGAAAAGCCTTCGACCCGCGAAGGCATGCAGAAGATGTCGCAGCCGGCGAGCAGGCTTTCCACGTCATGGCGGTCCGAGAGCCAAGCCCATCGCCCTTGCAATTCCGGACGAGCGAGTCGCTCCTCGAGATCTTGAGCAATCTCGGCCTCGTGGGAGCGGCGGCTGCCAATCAGCAGTAGACGCAGATCCGGATGCCAGGGGGCAAGACGGGTGAAGGCCTCGACCAGGTCGGCTTGGCGCTTGCGCTCCGAGACTGTCCCGATGTTTCCGAGAATCACCGCGTTCTCGGGCCAGCCGAGTTCTTGCCGCAAAGCGGTCCGGCATTCGGGGGCTGGGTGGTAGGCCCGTTCGTCGACGCCGTTATAGATTACGCGGTACTTGGATTCCGGGATCCGGTCGCGTCTGCGAGAATCCTCGACGCAGGCTTGCGAGACGCCGACAATGCGGTCGCTCCCCAAGGCCAGCAGATGATTCAGAAAGCCGTGCGGCCGTCCCAGCCAGGTGTAGGTGTTGTGCAAAGTGGCAATCCGGTGCGGCGTTCCGGCCATGGCCATAGCACAGCGCCCGAGTACCCCGGGGAAGAAGTCGTGAGCCTGACCAATGTCAATTTGGTCGTCGCGCAGGTCGGCGGCAAGCTGCAGCATGACCTTGGCGTTGCGCGGGAAGGCGCGTGGCGAAATGCGGTTGATGGCATTGTACGTGCGCACGCTGATTCCCGCTTCGCGGAAGCGGTCGATCCAAGGATTATCGCGAATCATGGCGTACACCCGGGATTCGAAGCGATCACGGTCCAGGCCGGTGCAGAGCTCGAAGACCATGCGTTCGATGCCACCGTCGTGAAGGTTGGTCAGTACATGCCCAATGCGAAGCGGCCTAGTCATGGAAAAACTCCCGAAGAGCTCCAAAATAGCCCTTTAGGCGGGTTCGCGCATTGCCTCGAGCAAACAGGAAGGACAAGGAGATCCGCAATAGGACCCCTTCCAACCAAAGAAGACGGGCCAGAGCTAGGGCGATGCCGTGAAAGCGCTTACCAAGCCAGATGCGTTTGGCGTCGAGGCGATCCTTCACGAAGCGCGTCCAATCGCGGCGCTGACTTGTGCCGTCGAGATGCGTCACCGCCAGGTCGGGTAACACGTGGATTTGCAGTCCGCTTTCGCGGATGCGGTGGCAGAGCTCGATATCTTCGTGATTCAGAAAGAAATCGGGGTCGAATCCGCTCAACTGCTGAAAGAGCGTGGTGCGCAAGCAGAGGCAGGCGCCGCTGGAAAAGCTCACAGCCCACGGCCCCTTTGGATGCTCGCGGTGCATCTTCCGCTCGAAATGGTCGCGCCAAAAGTTCTGTAGGTAGTGGGTTTCGGCAAATTCCCAAGCAAGGCCCATCGGCCCGTTCCAGGAATGCTGAGGTGTACCGTCGGCGTTGCGTAGAGATGGTCCGCAGGCCCCGCATTCAGGATGCGTGCGCAAGTGGTCTACCAAAGCCTTCAAGGTGCCGCGAGGCACGATGGTGTCGGGATTCAGGCAGAGTAAAAATTCGCCCCTAGCAGCTCCGGCTAGGCGATTGTTTTCGCGGCCAAAGCCGAGGTTCTCGGTGTTGGGGGAAAGACGAACCCGAGGAATGTCCTTTAGAGCTCCCAAGCGTTCTATATCGCCTGAGCCATTGTCACCCACGAGCAGTTCCCAGTTCAGGCCCTCGGCGCCGCCATCCTCAAGCGCATGAAAACAGCGCAGAGTGTCTTCTGCGCTGCGGTAGGAAACGGTCAGGATGGACAAATCCATCAAGAATTCAAGTTGTGATGCTTGCATGCATAGTGCAGACCATGTTTGCAGTAGAAATGCAGAATTCCTAGGAGATGCCGCCGCATGATCATCGAGAAGGGCTTCTGTCGAGTGATGCGCTGCTCGTGATGCAGGATGCGCGCCGTGTGGACGAACCAGCAGATCCAGCCGGCTTGGCGGGCGCGCAGGCAGAAGTCGATGTCCTCAGGGCCGTAGAAGATAGCGCCGTCCAAAAGACCGATGCGGTCAAAGACCTCGCGGCGTACGACCTGGCAGGCGCCGATGAGGTAATCGACTTCGCGCGAGTCGTTGCGGTCCCATTCGCGCATTTCGTGATGCGCCAACGAGCGGCCACCGTCCAGCCGCTGAAGAAAATGGCTGCGGCGGGAAAGTTGAGCGAAAAGGGTAGGGAAGCGCTTGGCGTTGTATTGCTGCACGCCGTTGGGAAAGGTCAATCGGCAACCGGCGATGCCGATTTCGGGGTTTGCTTCCAAGGCGGCAAGGATGGGGGACAAAGCGTCCTCGACGAATTCCAGGTCGGCGTCCAGTATGGCGATGTAGTGCCCCGTAGCCATGGAGATCGCCTGGTTGCGGGCCGGGGCGACGCCGAGATTTTGCTCGTTGACAATGACGCGGACTTCGGGGAATCGTTGCCGCAGCATTTCCGTCGTACCATCCATAGAGCCATTGTCGACGCAGATCACTTCGTGGGAAATGGAGGGCATCCACTGGTACAAGGAATCCAGCATCCGCTCCAGGAGATCCCGCATCTTCCATGAAATAAGAACCACGGACAGCATCGGCTGCTGGGCGTTCGCTTGCATCTGATCAATGATAGCATCCAATCTTCCACTCCAGATGGCCTTCGGTTTGGCAGCGCGAAAAAGCCGTTGAAGAGCGAACAATGGAAACGAAAATCCTCGTCACCAAGACGGATCCCCCTATGCAAGTCGTTGGAGTTTCCTAGATTGGCGCATTCCCAGTTGCTTAGGGAGAACTACGCTCATGAAGATCGTCGAAGGTGTCTATCAGTCGCCGTCCAAGCCAATTGCCTTGGTGGCATCGCGTTTCAACGCCTTGGTCGTCGATCGTCTGGTCGAAGGGGCCCGCGATGCGCTTTTGCGCAACGGCGTCAAGGAGGACGAGATCCATCTCTTCCGGGTGCCGGGCGCCTTGGAGATCGGGCCGGTCGCCCGCCATTTGGTGGATTCCTGCAAGTATGGCGCTGTCATCACCCTGGGCTGTGTGATTCGCGGCGAGACGGCCCACTTCGATCAAGTGGTCACAGCCTCTACCCGCATGATCGGGGAACTTGCCTACCAAGCCAACATTCCTGTCATCAATTCCGTTCTGACCACCGAAGACCTGGATCAAGCCCAGCAGCGCTCCGGCGGCAAGGCCGGCAACAAGGGCTTCGACGGAGCCCTCGCGGCGCTGGAAATGGCCGACTTGCTGCGTCGCCTCGAGGGCAAATGAAGACCTCCCAGACTGGCGGGCGCGAGTTTGCGCTCCATCTTCTCTATCAGATGGATGTTCGCGGCGAAGATCTCACCCAGATCCTTCCGGAGCTGTTCGAGTTCCTGCGACCGACTGGTGAAGACCGGGCCTTTGCTGTGCGCATGGTCGAAGGGACTTTGGCCAACCGCGAAGCCATCGACGCCCATTTGCGCGCTACCTCCCAAAACTGGGATCTGGATCGCTTGGCTAGCCTCGATCGCTGCATCCTGAGGCTTGCCGTTTCCGAGCTCATGCTCTGCCCCGAGACACCGGTGCGCGTGATCCTCGACGAATCCATCGAACTTGCCAAGTCCTATTCAACCGAACAGTCGGGCCGTTTCGTAAACGGCGTGCTCGACCCCATCGCCAAGGCCGTCCGTTCGGGCGGTTCCACAGGAGACGCAACGTGACGTACAACCAGAAGAAATGGCTTTTGGCCGCCCTGGTGACCCTGGTGGGGATCATCGTCTATACCTTGACGATGTCCCCGACCGTCAGCTTTTGGGACTGCGGCGAGTACATCTCGGCCGGCAGCATCCTGGGCATTGGCCACCCCCCTGGAGCGCCGACCCACAACCTCTTGGCGCGTCTGGCAATCCTCTCCTTCGTGTGGTTCCGGGACGTAGGGGCGCGGGTCAACTGGATTTCGGCGCTGTCGGCGGCCTTCACGGCCGGTTGCGTGTTCCTTTCGGTGGAACGCGGGATCTACCTGTTTCAAAAAGGCGAAAATCGCGAGAAGTACGCTTGGGTGCGCCTCTTCGGCGGCGTCATCGGTGGCCTCCTGACGGTCTTCAACGACACCTTCTGGTTCTCGGCCATTGAAGCGGAAATGTATTGCTCGGCGGCTTTGGTGAATTTCATCTGCATCACCCTGATGCTCTATTGGGTAGACCTTCGCAAGACCCCGTGGGGCGATCGGATTCTCGCCTTCATCGTCTACCTCTCCTTCTTGGGCACTGGTTTTACTCTGTCCTCGGTAATGTTCGTCCCCATCTTCGCCATCTTCATCGTGGCGGTGGATGAAGAAAAACGCAAAAACTGGGCGCTCTACGCTGTGGGCGTGCTCATCATGTCGGTCGTCTTCATGCCCGGTCGCTTTCCCTTCATCACCTTGGTGCTGACGGCTGCCATGGCGCTTCTTTGGGCTTTCCCCATCGGCGGCACCCGCAAGCAGTATAAACTGGCCTTCATGCTTTCTTTCATGGCGCTTCTGGGTTGGTCGATCCTCGTCTACATCCCCATTCGCGCCAGTCTTCGTCCCATTGTGAACGAGGGTGAAGCCATGATTCGGCCGCAGGTGGACCCTCAGAACCCGGCCACCTGGGAAAATTTCAAGAAGCCTCGTTCGTTGTTTTACGCTCTTGATCCCGCGAACTGGACCACCATGCAGGAGGTCATCGAGCGCAAGCAGTACGTGAGCGACAACATGTTGGTGCGTGCCATGTACCGGCGCGGCCAGGTGGCTAATCAGCTCTTAGTGCATCAGAACATGGGTTTTGGCGGTTACATGACCTCGCAGTACCTGCCGTTCAAGGTAGACTTCCCTGTGAAGCGCTTTGGAATCCGCATTCCTAGCCAGGTCGAGGCTTTGGGGGTGAGCTATGCTCCCGACGAGGCCAACAACTACAAGGCTATAACGCCAGGCGCCTTCAATAAGCGCATTCTTTCGCTTCTTCTCCTGCTGTTGGCCCATGTGCCCATCTACTACGTGGCCAAGTACGGTTGGAAACAGAACAAGCAGGCGACGCTCCTCCTGACGGGCCTTTACGTATTCGCAAGTTTCGGCATCCTTTGGTACATCAACTTTGCCGACGGCACTAAGGCCGATTATTCGGAGCACAAGGAATACGTGGAGCAGTCGCGCAACCATCCTGATCAGGAGCTGAAGCAGCCTGATCCAGTGCATATGGAAGTGCGTATCCGCGACTACTTCTGGACACCGGGCTTTGTGATGGTGGCGCTCCTCTACGGCATGGCCGCGGCCATGATGGCGCAGAACCTCAAGCAACGGCTGGATGAGGGCACCGGTGGACGCCAGGCGCGTCCCAAGTTCTTGGCCTTCATGGTGTTGGTGAGTTGCACGCCGGCTCTGGCCTGCTTTTCCAACTGGAAGGAGAAGGACCGTTCCAACAACTGGGTGGCCTTCGACTACAGCTACAACCTGCTGATGAGTTGTGACAAGAATGCCATCCTCTTCACCAACGGCGACAATGACACCTTCCCGTTGTGGGCGCTTCAGTACGCCTACGGCATCCGCCCCGACGTGCGCTTGGTGAACCTCTCGCTTCTGAACACCGACTGGTACATCCGGCAGATGCGCGACATCGATCCAAAGGTGCCCATCGTCTTCACCGATGCTGAGATCGCAAGCCTTCAGCCCACCGGCAACGAGGACAGCAAGCCTGGCATGATCAAGGTCGGCAACTATGTGGTGGTCAAGGAGAGCAAGCAACAGCGTCCCTACTACCGCGTGCAGGACATCATGACCTTGCACATTGTCGATGTCAATGCGCACTTGGCGCACCCGAAACCGATCAACTTCGCCGCCACTGTGGGTGACGACAACTTCCTCGGTCTGGAACCCTACGTGCAGATGCGCGGCCTGGTCTACGTGCTTAAGCCCACTCAGGTGCAGGATCGCGTGGACGTGTCTGGGACTCGGAACCTCTTTGAGAAGGTTTACAAGTTCCGCGGTTTGGGCAAGAACCGCACTTGGCTGGATGAAGATTCCGAACGTCTGATCACCAACTACTCCTCGATCGCGGTGCAGGTGGCCATGGAAGATGTCCCGGCTATCAAGGCCATGCAGGATTCCATCCAGAAGGCCAAGGCCCCGGACGCGCCTGCTGCTCTCAAGGCGCGGGCGGCTCAGTTGCCGGCTGAAATCTCCCGCAAGGTCCAGAGCGGCATGCAGCTGATGAACAAGGTCCGCGACCTCAATCCGGACGAATGGCGCACGCCCTACTACATCTCCCAGTACTACACTGAGATTGGCATGTTGGGACAGGCGGAGGCCACTCTGCAGGCGGCACGTCGTATCATTCCCAACGAAGCCTTGCTGGTTCGCGGATTGTGCGACCTCTATCTGCGCGCTGGTCAGGCCAAGAAGGCAATGTCCCTCTACGATTCGGCTTCCAAGAATCGCTACATGAAGGACGATCCGCGGCTGCTGGAAGGCGAAGCCATGACGCTTGCCGAGATCGGCAAGTTTGAAGAGGCTTTGGCTCTGGTAGATCGCCTGAGTGCCGGCAATCAGGGCGACCAACGCCTTGCCATGCTGCGCCAGATGATCCAGTCGCGCCTGGAAGCTGCCCGACGTCCGGCCTCCGGTCCGAGCATCGGTGGACTTCCCGGTCTTTCCGGACAGGCGGCGCCTGCTGCGGCTCCAGCAGCACAGGCTCCGGCGGCGACTCAGGAACAGTGACCACGGGACGATCGCCCCGCCTCTTGCTGCTCAATTGGCGGGACCTCCGCAACCCCCTAGCGGGAGGGGCGGAGGTCCATGTCCATGAGGTGCTGCGGCGCTTGGTCGCCAAGGGCTGGGAGGCGGTGCTCTGTTGCCATGCGGTTCCTGGGCTCCCGGCTCGCGAAACCATGGACGGGGTGGAGATCCGGCGCGAAGGCGGGATCAACACCTTCAACTTCACGGTCTACCGCAATCTGCGTCGCTGGGTGCGCGAGGAGCGGGCCGATCTCGTGATCGACAACTCCAACAAACTCGCCTTTTTGGCACCGTGGCTTTCGCCGGTGCCGGTGGTGGGGCTCATCAACCACCTTTTCGGCAAGGTGATCTGGCAGGAGGCCTCGGCTCCGGCGGCGGCCTGCGTGGCCCTTTCCGAGTGGCTGGTGCCGCATGCCTACCGCGACTGCGTGGTGATGGCAGTGTCAGATTCTGCTAAGGCCGAGTTCGAAAACCTTGGCATGACTCGGGTGGTGAACGTTGGGTCAGGCGTAGATCTTACCGGCTTTCGCTTGCCAGAGCCTGGCGAGCGCAAGCCCTATCAACTACTGACGCTAGGCCGCATCAAGAAGTACAAGGGCCTTGAGGTATTGCTGCACGCCCTCAAAGGCCTGTCGCTGCGTTTTCCGGACGTGACATTGGTGGTCGCCGGCAGCGGGGACGATGTTCCTCGTCTGCAGGGGATTGCTCGCGATTTGGGCGTGGAGCAACGAGTGACCTTTGCTGGTAAGGTGAGCGCAGAAGACAAACTGCGGTTGCTGCGCGAGTCTGCGGTGTTCCTCAACAGCTCCATGAAGGAAGGTTACGGGCTCACGAGCATTGAGGCCAACGGCTGCGGCACTCCGGTGGTGGCTTCGAACGTCCCGGGGTTGTGCGACAGCGTCCGCGATGGTCGCACCGGCTTCCTTTTCCCCTTTGGGGACAGCGAGGCCTTGGCCGAGCGCGTTGGGCAAATATTGTCTAATCCGGAATTGGCGGCGCGTATGTCGCAAGACGCTTTGGCCTGGGCGCAGCAGAATAGCTGGGATGCCGTGGCCGAGGCAACGGAAGGCGTACTTACGCATCTCCTGGAAGGGACTGTATGAGTCGCGTTCGCCGCATCCTCGCGCCTGTGGCACAGGTGCTTGCCACCGTCGCGCTGCTTTCCTGGATTCTATGGCGCAACGATGCCACGCGCATTTGGATGGGCATCAAGAGTGCTCAGCCGCTCTGGCTCCTGGGCGGGGCCTTAGCGTTCTTCCTTTCGCTGCTTTTGGGCGCCTGGCAGTGGGATCTGTTGCTGCGCCACCAGAATGTGCGGGTAGCTTACCGGAAGTTGCTGCACGCCTACAATCTGGGGACCTTTCTCAACTTCGTGCTGCCCACCGGCGTTGGGGGCGACGTGGTGCGGGCCATCACGGTGCATCGCGAAAGCCGCGGCGGCGCCAAGAGCTTTGCGGCGACCGTCCTAGACCGCTTCGCTGGCCTCTTCACGCTCTCCATCTTCGCTTTTGTGGCGGCACTCCTGCTTGCCTCGGAGCGACATGGAGCTTTCTTTGCGCGTTTGGTCTTTTTGACCGGGGCAGCTTTCCTGGCCTTTGCCGTGGCGGCGGCCTTGCTTTTCTCGCGGCGGGCACTGGGCTGGTTAGCGCCTGTGGTGCGCTTTCTCGGCGAGGGACGGCTTTTCACCATGGCCAAGGATCTGCGCCATGCTTTTCTGGAGTACCGAGCTGCTCGGGTGCTTGTCGGAAAAGTTCTCTCCATTTCCTTTGTCACTCAACTTTTGCGCATCTCGGTGCATGCCTTTTGTGCTCATGCGCTGGGGCTTCACATTGCCTTTGCCTGGTTCCTGCTCTTTGTGCCGGTGGTGGCGCTCATTTCGGTGCTTCCCATCTCGGTGGGCGGGTGGGGACTTCGTGAAGGTGCCCAAAAGACCTTTTTCGCCCTTCCTGGGGTGATGATCGGCGTATCGTCTCCTCAAGAGGCTGCTTCCATGGGGCTTGCTCTGGCCTTCCTCACCAGCGTGGTGGGAATGCTAGTGCCAGCCCTGGCGAGCCTTGTCGGAAGTTTCTTGCATTTCCTTTCCGGAGCGCGCGGCGCTCGGGGAGTCAAGCCATGAAGATCAGCATCGTCATTCCCGCCTACAACGAATCGGAAAGCCTGCCGCAGCTCTTTTCGGAGCTGCATGCCGCTTTGGATGAGCGCCATCCAGACTGGGAAGCTATCGTGGTGGACGACGGCTCGACTGACGCCACCTTTGCGACGGTGCGCCAGACCGCAACCCAAGATGAACACATCAAGGGAGTCCGGCTGCGCCGCAATTCCGGCAAGGCCTTTGCCTTGGCTGCCGGCTTCGCCGAAGTCACAGGTGAGATCGTGGTCACCATGGACGCCGATCTGCAGGACGACCCCATGGAAGTGATCGAGATGACGCGCATGATCGTGGAGGACGGCTGGGATCTGGTCTCGGGTTGGAAGCAGGTGCGCAACGATCCGCTGGAAAAACGCCTTCCCAGCAAGCTTTATAATGCCGTGGTTTCGAAGGTCTCTGGCATTCGCCTGCACGACTTCAATTGCGGACTCAAGGCCTACCGACGCGACGTCTTGCCTCATCTCAAGCTTTACGGGCAGATGCACCGCTTCTTCCCGGTGATGGCGCACTGGGAGGGCTTCCGTGTGACCGAGAAGGTGGTTCACCACCGCGCTCGTAGCTTCGGGGTCAGCAAGTACGGTTTCCGCCGCTACTTCCACGGCTTTTTCGACCTCTTGTCGTTGACCTTCCTCAACCGCTATCTGCGTCAGCCGCTCCATCTCTTCGGACTGTGGGGCCTTTTGTGCATGGCGGTTGGCGTCCTTCCCATTCTCTGGTTTCTCTTTCAGTGGGCGGTTACGGGTAGTTTGCACATTCGCCCGTTGCTGCTCTTTGCCATGGGTGCCGAGATTGTGGGCATGCAGTTCATTTCCATGGGCCTGATCGCCGAACTGATCCAGAGCCGTGATCGACAGCTTGAGGTTCCGGTCGCGGAGAAGGTGTGATCGGGGCTTTCCCGTTTCTCTTGGGGCTAACCCTTCTAGGGGCGTGCCTGGGTTCCTTCTTCAATGTGGTGGTGTGGCGGGTGCCGCGCGGCATGAGCATTGTTCGTCCCGGCTCCCACTGTCCCGCTTGCGGGACGCCGATTCCCTTCTGGCGCAACATTCCGGTTCTCACCTGGCTCCTGCAGCGCGGTCGGGCCGCTTGCTGCGGGGTGCGCATTTCTGCACGCTACGTGCTGTTGGAATCTTTCACTGCTCTGCTTTCCCTGGGCTGGGGCCTTGCGCTTCTGAAGGGACTCTGGGGCGGTGATCTGCGTGCTGCCCTGGGATGGTACGTATTGGCCATGATTGCCATTCCGCTTGCGCTTATCGACTGGGAGTTCTTCGTCATCCCCGATGGCCTCAATCTGACGGGATTTGGCGCAGGGATCCTCCTGCGGATGCTGCTTGCGGGAAATCCTGTGGCTGGCTTGGTGCTTGCACTGCGGGATGCCGCCCTGTGCGCCGGTGGCCTGTACCTCTTTGCTTGGCTCTTGCGCTGGGCACTGGCCCGCTTAGGAGACCTTTCCCGAAGCCTGTTAGTTCATCCGGAACGCCGTCGTCGTTGGTTTGGCGGGAACCTGGGCCTCTACCGCGAGATCGCTAGGGCGCTGCGCCGGTGGGCTGGTTTCGACGACGATACCGAGATCTTGGGGTTGGGGGACGTGAACCTGATGGCCGCCGCGGGAGTTCTACTGGGGCCGGCGGCGGTGCTGGTAGGGATTCCTTTGGCGGCGGTCTTGGGAATCTTCGGCTTCCTGATTCGTGCGGCCTTGCCAAATTCCACCGAGACGGCACGGGCTGCGGGGGTCGATGCTCATGCTGTGCCCTTTGGACCTTTCCTTTGCGGTGGCATGCTCCTGGCGCAGCCGCTGCTTCCCTTTCTGAGCAAGCTTCTCTGGAAGCTTTGAGGAGAATCTATGGCCTTGGTTCGGTTGGAGCTGCGCATTGGCGGCATGGTCGGAAAAAGTGACGTGCAGATCATCCGTACCGCTTTAGATGCGATTCCGGGGATTCAGGCGCAGGACGTGAAGAATGGCAAAGTGCGTCTGGAATACGACACCACTCTGGTAGATACCAAGCGGCTTTTTGCAGCCATCGCCGGGGCTGGCGAAGGCTACGACGTGTCGCTAGGATAATCCGCTTAGCGCTTGCTTGTTACGGTTTATAAAACTGAAATTGCCACGTTCTTGTAAACCATACTTTACAGAATCGCCCCTACGTGGGGCGGGCGTTCCAGTGGTACCAGCCGAAATGGCCAGCAATAGAGGCCCAGACCCCGATGGCTAGTTGCGGTACGGCAAAGACGGGATACCAGAGAAGGCACGACAGGCGCTTGAGACGCCAAGCGGCCAAGCTGTAGTAGATGACGTCGATGGCGATCTTGGCGATCCAGCAAGCGATCCAGGTCTTCCAGAGCGGAAGTCCGGCGGCTGCGGGAATCCACCCGAGAAGCAAAAAGACCCAGGAAAAGAAGATTGCGGCCAGCACTGCCACGTAGGCCTTGTTCTCGTAAGCGGTGCCGTTGGAGGCCCAGCGGGCGCGTTGGTTGAGCACTTCGCGCCAACTATCGGCGGCTGGGGTCGAGACGCAGGCGGCTTTGTCTAGGCAGTAGGTCACTTCTACCCCAGGAAGGCGACTCATGCGGTGGACCAGCATATCGTCATCACCCGATTCCAGGTGCTCCAGTCCCTGAAATCCGCCGGCTTTTTCAAACAGCTCGCGGCGATAGGCAAGGCTTGGCGCCGAGGCCAAAAGCGGATGGCCTAACCCGAATCCGGCCGCTTCCACGCCGACTAAGGCTAGCGTCTCACATTGCTGGTAGTGGTGGCAGAGGCTGGAGAGTCCTGAAAGCGTCTTGGGGCCCTGGACGATGCCGACTTGTGGGAGGAAACGGGAGGAAAGCGCTGAGATCCAACCGCGGGGGGGGCGACAGTCGGCGTCGGTAGAGGCAAGAATCTCGTGGCGAGAGGCCTCGAAACCGCGCGCCAGGGCGCGTTTCTTGGGAGATGCGACATTTGGCTCGTCCGCAGAGACTTGCACGAGGCGGAAGCGGGAGTCGATTCGGGAAACTTCCTGGACGATGGTGGCGGTGCCGTCGTGCGAGCGGTCGTCCACCACGATCACCTCGAAGTCCCCAGGGTAGTCCTGAGAGCGCAGCGCCGCAAGCGTCTCGGCAAGGACCGGCTCTTCGTTGTGCGCGGGAATCACGATGGAAAAGGAGGGGTAAGGACCATCGGCACGCTTGCGTTGCTTCAAGAGCACAAGTCCCACGGACATGCCGAAGAAGAAAAGGACGTACGTGAGCACCCCTAGGCAAGCCAGGCCGGAAATGAATAGGATGAGGAAAGCCAAGAGTGAGAATTCGTGGAAAGTGTGAGCTAGATCACATTTTTTTTCTTCGCAAAGATGCAAATTAATAGCAGGTAGTCATCCAAGCCTTATCCGGAGGATCTCCAATGCGCTTTTCCCTTTCTTTCCAAACCCTAGCGGTGGCGGGCTTGACTTGCGCTGGCTTAGCGGCCGCTCAGGACTGTGCCGAGGGGGTCGACTGGACCAAACGAACCGTCTGCGCCAAAGGTGTCGGAGCAGTCAATCCCAAGGTGCCTCAATCGGCGGCTCGACCGGGGGCTGTGCGTGCCGCTCAGATGTCGGCGTTGCGCAACGCCTTGGAGCAGGTGAAGGGCATTCCCATCACCAGTTCCACCACGGTGGCAGGCAGCATGACTCAGAGCGACGAGATTCGCTCCAAGGTCGAAGGCTACATCAAGACCTTCAAGCTCGGGCGTGAGCACTACATGGATGATCTCACGGTGGAAGTCTACGCCGAGATCCCCTTGGACGCCATTTCCGATGCCGTGCTTCCTTCGACCATCCAGGCCACCCCTAGCGTGACGTCCTGGGGTGCTCCCAAGGAAATCGGTGGTCCTTCGGGCTCTGAAGCCTCTGGTTCGGGCCTTTCGCAAGGAACAGCCTATACTGGACTGATCATCGACGCTCGTGGCCTTGGTGTGCTGCCAGCTTTGGCTCCCCGCATCCTGGACGACCAAGGCAAGGAAGTCTACGGAGCTGCCAATGTCAGTCGCGAGTGGGCCGTCAAGTACGGCATGGCCGGTTACGCCAAGGCTCCAGAGCAGGCGCGTGCCATGAAGGATCGCATTGGCGACAAGCCAGGACTTTTGAAGGCCATCAAGGCCGACGGTGTGGCCAAGACAGACGTCGTCTTGTCTGCCACCGATGCAGCTAGTCTGCGAGCCTCTGCCGAGACCCTGAAGTATCTGTCTCAGGCGCGCGTCATCATTCTGGTCGACTGATTTTCCGAAAGGCAATGCCATGAAAATGACTATTCGCATCTCCGCTCTCCTGGTGCCGGCGCTTCTGCTCTCGGCTTGTGGCCCCAAACGCACCGCCCAAGGGCTCATGGACGACCCGCGCACGCACTCCGATCGCGGCAAGCAGTATTACGACAAGGGGGAGCTGGATCGCGCCAAGAGCGAGTACCGGCTGGCCCTGGAGCTTGACAAGAACTTCGCCCCGGCGCTTGGTGGTCTTGCCATGGTGAAGGCTTCCGAACGCGACTTCGACAGTGCCGAGGATCTCGCCTCCAAAGCCGTCTCGAAGGCCGACGACAAGCTTCCCGACGGCTACATCGCCAAGGGCGTGGTGATCGCTGAAAAGGGAAAGGGCGGCAAGAACGCCGAGTGGTTCGAGGATGCCGAGAAGGCGTTCCGCAAGGCCATCAAGATCGACGGTCAGAGTGGGGAAGCCTACTATCGCCTGGGAAACGCTGCTGCCTGGGGCTCACTTTCGGCGGCTCGCGATGAAGAATACGTTGAGCTCATCCGCAAGTCGGGCGACGCCTATCGTAAGACCATCTCCATCGATCGCGCTTACGCTACGGAGGCCAATGCCGCCTGGTCGCGGGTGCAGAAAGTGGAACGTGCGCTTCCCGGCACGCGGGTGGGACGCAAGATCGCTATGGTGGATTCGATCAGTCGTGCCGATGCCGCCGCTCTGTTCATGGCCGAACTGCAGATCGATCGCATTCTCGCACGCAGCCGTGGCGCCAAGTTCGATACGGGTTTCAAGGCTCCGGTGGATCCGATGGTCGTGAAGGGTGACGATGCCAAGAAAGCTATCGCCAGCGACATCAAGGGGCACTGGGCCGAGAACTTCATCGTGGATGCGGTGGGCCTTGGCATCCGCGGCCTGCAGGTTCAGCCCGACGGCAAGTTCCTGCCGGGTCAGTCGCTCACGCGCGCCGAATTCGCCTTCCTTCTGGAAGACGTGCTGATGATCGCTCTGAACGATAAGACTCTAGCCACCAAGTACATCGGCGCTCCAGCTCGCTTCACGGATGTGGCGGCCTCCTCGCCCTACTCCAATGCCATCGACAACATGGTGGACAAGAATATTCTGCAGGGCGAGTCCGACGGTAGCTTCGGCGCTTTGAAGCCGGTGAGCGGTGCTGATGCGCTTCTGGCCATCCGCACCATCAAGGAGTTGCGCAAGTGATCTGGGGACGGCGTCTCTGGGCGCTGCTGCTCCTGCCTGCCTTGGCGTTTGCCCAAGACATCACGGTGCGGGCCAAGGGCATGGGGCCGACCAAGGATGCGGCTTCGCGCGCCGCGCGTCGCGCCGCCTTGGAGCAGGGCATTGGGCAGATGCTTACCTCCACTACGGTCATGGAGAACTTCATGACCAAGAAGGACGAGGTGATCACACGCACCGAAGGTTTTGTGAAGACCTACCAAGTGCTTTCGGAAACTCAGGGGCCTGACGGTGCCTGGGAGACCGAAGTGGAGGCGGTGGTGAATCGCGAAGGCGTGCAGGACGTGTTGGCCTCCATGTGCATTCTGGTGGATGCGCTGGGGAAGCCGCGCGTGGCTGTCCTTGTCAAGGAGAAGGTCCTTGGTGAGGAGCAATCCGATGGCACGGCCGAAGCAGCCCTCATCACCTATTTCCAGGACCGCTGCTTTGAGGTGGTGGAACCGAGCGTTGAGCTGCGCGCCAAGCGCTCGGCGCAGTTGGGCAAGGCTACTGCCGGTGATGCCGCTGCCGCTGCCGCGATTGGTGGCGAACTCGGCGCCGAGATGGTGGCGGTGGGCAATGTGGTGGCTAAGGAAGGTGATATGTCTTCCTCCAGCTACTTCCAGGGCACCGGCATGAAACAAGCCTCAGCAACCGTTTCGCTCAAGGTGCTCGACGTGAACACTCGCGAGATCCTCGCCAGTCGCAACGGCAATGCTCCCATGGTCGACCCCAATCCCCAGACGGCGGCCACCAAGGCCATCGAAAAGGCGGTGCAAAAGACTTTGGAGGGGGGGCTTTCGGCATCCCTGCTGAAGAACTGGAAGCATAAGGCCAACGATGGCCAGCTGCTGCGGGTGCAGGTGAAGAACATCCCCAACTACATGGCTTCCCAGACCGTGCAGGAAGAATTGCGGGTCCACGCTGCTAGCGTGAGCCAGCGAAAGCTTGCCGACGGCAACCTCTGGATCGACGTGGTCTGGCGGGGCACTGTGGATGACTTCTGCGCTGCCGTGGATCAGATGAAGATCAACAAGGACCGGAACACTTTGGTGGTGAAGTCCACCGAAGGAAACTCCGTCGTCTTGGATGTAAAGTAAGACTTGCAGGTCTGGTAAGAACCGTAGCGGAAGGCTATCTTGCATGCACATGGACACCTTCGAGATCGTCTTTCCGTTTACGGTGCTGCTCCTGATCGGCATCGGAGCTCCCGCCTTCATGACGGGCTTCAACTGGTTCCTCAATCGCAACCGCACCACGTGGCGCTCCAAGGATGAACCTTACGAGTGCGGCTTGGCGTCCACCTCGGGTTCCGCCGATCAGCCGAT
>DAIPHW010000023.1:0-13797 GCA_036771135.1 Fibrobacterota bacterium
GTGTTCTTGGGGGTCATCGCCTTTGCCAAGCTGCGCACCATGGGTGCCGGCCGTAGTTGCGAATGCGATTGTGCCCAGGACGAGGCGGCTCCGGCACTCGCTCCGGTGGCGACTCCGGCTCCTGTCGTGGCGCCGGTTGCGGCCCCAGCTCCTGCTCCGGTAGCAGCAGCCCCGGTTGTTGCAGCGGCTCCAGCTGCTGCTCCCGTGGCCGCTGACGACGCGTTGATGGCCGTTCTTTCTGCGGCTGTGGCGACCGTTTGCGGTCCCAATGCCCGCATCGTCGGAGTTTTGTCGCCCAAGTACGACTACAAGACGCTGATGATCTGGTCCCGGGAGGGACGCCGCGAGATCTACCTGTCTCACCGAATCAATACAAGAGGAAACCAATGACCAAGAAGCTTCGTATCACCGTCGACGGCAAGGCCTATGATGTGCTTGTGGAGACGCTGGACGCACCTGCGGCTCCTGCCGCCGCTGCGGTTCCGTCGCTTCCCAAGTTGGGCTCTGCCAGTGCTCCGGCTGCCGCTCCAGCTCCGGTCGCTGCCGCTGCGGCTCCCGCTGCTGCTGCCGCCGATTCCGGCGAAGGCGCGGCTGTGGAAAGCCAGGTTTCCGGCGTGGTGGTTTCTGTTGATGTCAAGGTGGGCGATACGGTAGCTGCCGATCAGCAGCTCTTCACGGTCGAAGCCATGAAGATGAACACCTACGTGACGGCTCCTAAGGCTGGCAAGGTGGGATCCATCTCGGTTGCTCAGGGCAAGCCTGTGCAGTCGGGTGATGTCATGGCCCGTATCATCTAAGAGAAGATTTCGAACACGTTTAAGGCCTCCCTTTTCGGGGAGGCCTTTTTTGTTGCCCTACTTTTCCTTCTCGACAGCCAGCGCTTCGGCTTCGGGGCCGTAGACGCTGACGCGATTGCGGCCCGTGCGCTTGCTCAGATACATCGCCTTGTCGGAGTTGTCGATGAGCTGCTGCTTGGTGGAGGCCTGCTCCGGATAGGTGCTGACCCCGATGGAGACGGTCACCTTGAGGGGTTGCTCCTGGCCTTCGTGGGGGATCGCCATGGCTTCAATGGCTGCCCGGACGCGCTCGGCACTTTGCATCGAGGTCTCCAGGTCGGATTTCGGCAAGACCACGACGAATTCTTCGCCGCCGTAGCGGGCCACGATGTCCGTCGTCCGGCTGGAACGCGAGACGCAGCGGGCCACTTCGCGCAACACTAGGTCGCCAATGGCGTGTCCGTAGGTGTCGTTGAAATCCTTGAAATGGTCGATGTCAAACAGCAGAAATCCCAGCGTTCCGCCGTAGCGATTGACCATTTCGATCTGTTGGGACAATAGGCCCTGGAAGTGACGATGGTTGGGAATCCCCGTCAGGCCGTCCATGGTGGCGAGCTTTTCCATTTCCGCATACATCCGGGCCTTCTGAAGGGCGATTGAGGTGATGCCGGCAATGGCGGAAAGCAATTGGAGATCATCGCTCTGGTAACTGCCGTTTTGATCGGTCTCGATTCCCAAGACGGCTACGGTGCGGTGTTCGTCGTTGACCAGCGGGACGGCAAGCACGTCCAAAGGCAGCCAGGATTGCTTGGCATCGGTCTCCTTGTCGTAGAGAATGCTGCCATGGTCGCGTACGGCTGGGATCAATTCGGGTTTCTGCTGCCGGAAGATGCGCCCATAAGCGCCTCCCTGGGAAAAATCAAAGGTCGTTCCGGGTTCCATGCCATTGTGTTCACCGGCGACATGGGCAATACTGCCGCGTTTGAGAGTCGGGTTCCAAGTGCAGAAGACCAAGCGGCGATACTCAAAAATGTTGCTTAGCTCTTCGATCAGGATTGGCAAGATCTGATCGCTTTTCAAGTGTTTGGCGAGACGCTCCTGCACATTGTAGAGGACTTGTCGAACGATCTGCTGACGAGAAAGCAGGGCGCGTGAGCGCTCGGCCGTGATCAGAGCTGAAGAGACTTGAGCAAAGCTGCGCATGGCCGAAGTAATATCGTCGCGAAAGCGCTGCATGCTGTCCATGACCAGCATGGCTTCGGGAAGGTCGCCTTCCTTGTGGGAATCGCCCAGGAACACTGGAAGAGCAATCATGGCGAGAATGTGTTCGCCTTCGTCGTAGTATTCTGGCTGGCGTCTGAAGGCCGTCACATCGCCGGTGATGAACGGAGAGGTCCGGTAGAGCAGTCCTCCTAGAAGTCCTTCGTCCTCGCGGATGACCGCGTCGGGACGCAAATGTTGGGAACGCGAGACATGGGCATTGAGTCGGAGCGTGCCCGATTCGTCGCGCAGAAAGGCCAAGGCCGAATAGGGCTTGGCGATGGCTTGCATGAACTCCACCACAGGTCCCAGCAAGGCTTCCAGCTGCTTCTTGTCTTCTTCGTCCTGCTTTTGCAGGAGCGAGCGCGCCACGGCATTGGTCGCTGAAGCGGCTTTTAGCACTTGGGTCTCGGAGAGCGCTGGGAGCTCTTCTTGCGGATGGACGTTGGGGGACTGAAGGGGAGCTGTGTGCGGAGGTGTCAAAGCTTGCGCAGTTTTGGCTTTTGACGCATCACTCGCGATTGGCGGCGCTTTCGACATCCATGGGCGCAGGAGCAGACTTATGGCAAGGATTGCCAAGGCTGCTCCTGCAAGCCAATAGACGTGGGAAGAACTGGCGAAACCCGCGCCCAGTCCCAAAAAGCCGACCAGAACACATGCAAGAAGTGATCGAGTGTTTTTCATTCGTATTGCCAAGACAAACTTATCTTCCTCATACTACGATGAGAATGCCGAACCTGCCACCCTTATTCTTGCAACCAAGACATTGGTGGCTGAATCCCTTGCGACTCTTGCCCCGACCTGTACTAGCTGAACTCTTGCGTCGTCGTTTGAGTCGTTTGGCGCCGGCTTCCGTGTCAACTTTTAGGGACGCCAATCTGTGGGAAGGCACGGGCCTGCTGCTCTTGGCAAGCGATGATCCTCATTGCTTTCAGTTGCTGCCTTGGGTCCGCACTTTGGCCGAGCGCTTTCCTGGCCTTAGGATGCTCACGCTTGACTCGATGGCGCCATATTGGCAGGCGCTGGTGCCAACGCTGAGCGTTTTGGCGATGCCAAAGCCAGATCTGTGGGATGAGAGTTTCCTGCAGTGGATTTCTGAGGGGCTGGATACTTCCGGCTCTGATTGGTGCTGGAATTTGGGCGATGGCGATGATCCGTTGTCCTTGGCGTTCTTGCGGGTGCTGGGGCGCTCGTGGCGCATCGGCAACGCTCCCAAGGGATGGGTCAACCTCTCGGTGCAGGTCGGGAATCCTCTGGGTTCCAAGTCCGAAGAGATGGCGGCATTGTTTAAGACTTTTGGTTGGGAGTTGAAACGTCCGGAAGTCCTGTCGCGAGGTGGGACTTTGGGAATAGAGATGCCGGTCCTGGCTCCAAAGGCTTTGCCTGCGTGGATGGAATTCACCCAGGCATTAGGACGTCTGCAGGCCACCAAGGTCTACGCCGGGAGCCCCGATATGGTGGCGGCATCTGTACCTGCATTGCCAGCGGTCAAGCAACTGCTAGAGATGGCTCCGCGGCTAGGCGGATGGATCGGCCCGTGGAACCCGGCGGCAGGTGCGTTGTCAGCTCTTGGTGTGCCTGTGCTTGCCTGGTCGCGCCGCCGCCTGGAAGGGGTGCCAAGCTTTCATCGCCTGCCTACCGGAGATGTGTCCCTGTGGTGGGATGAAAAAAGCCCCGCCCGAGTTAGGGACGAGGCCTCTTAAACGACTGCGGGGAAGCTTACGCCGCGAAGCGCTCGCTTGCCTTGGCAAAGTCGAAGATCCCGAAGAGAGCTTCGGCGTACTTGGGGCGCAGGTTGCGGTAGTCGATGTAGTAGGCATGTTCCCACACGTCGATGACTAGAAGCGGCGTGCCCGTTGCGGCGATGGCGGCGTTGGAGGTTTTCTCGATGGCCAGGCTGCCGTCAGACTTCTTGACCAGCCATGTCCATCCGGAGCCGAAGTTCGAGGCACTGTCGGCGAGGAACTTCTTCTTGAACTCGTCAAAAGAGCCGAAGCTCTTGTCGATGGCGGCGGAGAGTGCGCTTGAAGGTTTGCTGCCACCTGGGGTCAGGCTATTCCAGTAGAAGGTGTGGTTCCAGATCTGGGCGGCGTTATTGTAGATGCCGGCCTTCTTCTCTGCCGGCCACTTGGCCTGGCTTGCCAGCAGCTCGTCCAAGGAGAGGGATTCGAGACCGGTACCCTCCAGCAGAGCGTTGAGATTGGTCACGTAGGACTGGTGGTGCTTGCCGTAGTGGAAGGAGATGGTCTCTTCGGAGATCACCGGAGCCAAGGCGCCGGCGGCATAGGGGAGAGGTGGAAGTTGGTGAGCCATTTGAGTTTCCTTTGGTTGATGTGGACTTTGAGAACCTTTCCCAACAACATACTGCTTTGGCAAAGGTGCGGCCAGTGCCGAGATGCTACGTTTGCCCTCCATCGTGCTGACACTCCTCTCATTTCTGCCTAGGGTTCTTCTTTCCCACCTTTTCGGATTCCTTTCCCGCTTGGAGCATCCACGCTGGTTCGCGAAGCTTTCGATCCGCGTATTTCTCTGGCTGTATCCCCAGATTGACCGGACCGAGATGGTGAAGCCACCCGAGGCCTATCCGACGCTCAACGCTTTCTTTACCCGGACCATTCGTTCCGAGGCGCGTGCCGTTTCCTCAGAAGCCTTAGTGGCTCCTTGCGACGGGACCTACGGGCAGAGCGGACCGATTGAGGCTGGCATGGCGCTCCAGGCCAAAGGGATCAGCTATCCCGTTGCGGACTTCCTGGCCGACGAAGCTCGTGGCAAAGCCTATGAGGGCGGCTATTTCGTGACCATCTACCTAGCCCCATACAACTACCATCGCGTCCATGCGCCGGTGGCGGGGAGGCTTGTGAGTTCTGGGCACGTGGCGGGAGATCTGTGGCCGGTGCATCAGAAGGCAGTGGCCAAGATTCCGAAGCTCTTCTGTCTCAACGAACGCTCCTGGGTGGAAGAGGAGATGAGTTCCGGCAGAGTTCTCACCTGTCTGGTGGGGGCCATGAACGTGGGACGCATCACCCTTTCGCACGACCGCTCTTTTGGACGCGAGGCCGGCATTCAGGTGCGTCCCGAGAAGGGACAGCAGCTTTCCAAGGGGCAGGAAGTCGGCATCTTTGAGATGGGCTCCACTGTGGTCTTGCTGCTGGATGCCGGGGCCCGAGCGAAGGTTTCCGGTGCACCTCCCGCGCCGGGCACGCCCGCCCGGCTTGGCGAAGCGCTCTTCCACCCGTGAGAAACGAGGAGCGGCAAGCGCTCCTGACCTACCTGGAGCGACTTTCTGATGCCCCGGATCCTTGGTTCTTGGCCTTGGAGGGGCTGGCACCCCGAGATGGCCGGCACCTCGACATGCGCATGGCGGTGCTGGCGGTGATCGGACAGGAATTGTCACCGCGCTCGGCGGGGCGGGTGCTCGCTCTTCTCGAGGAGGCGCTGGGGGAGGAGTTCGTCGAGGCTGGCCGGATTCCGTTTGCGCGGCTGCAGGCTGCCGGCGTCGCGGTGTCGGAACGCGTTCATTGGCCGCACGTGGGTCAGCTTGCGGGCATCCTCATGGCCTGCTCCGACTTCGTGCGCGGCATGGGCTTGCGCGAGCGGATGGAGCGATCGGGGCCGCACGGCTTCGTGCGCGACATGGCTGGCGACATCCCCTTTGCCGGGCGCAGTTCCCCCTGGCGCCTGCGCCCTTGGCGGCTCGCCCGCTGGATCGTGCGCGGGGAGGGCGGCTTTGCGCCGCTTCCGGCGCTTCGGCAGGAGCTGCACGTTCCTCCTTCGGTGGTGGCGCGGGCGTGGCGTTACCTGGATCATTCGGTTGCCGAGGAGCCCGTCCCCGCCCGCCAGCAGGAATGGTCTGACAAAATCTGTCACGAACTGTCGCCCGGCGACCCGGCGGCGACGTGGGTTCCGTTCATGCTGCTGCGCCGGCCGCGCGGCCGCATTTGGGCCTGTGAGCAGGCCTTTCCGGAAGGCTGCGAAGCGTGTCCGCTGCGCCGCCCCTGCGATCCGCCGCCGCGTTCCTAAGAAGCAATCGATCTTGCCCTTTTAGGGATGGCATGGAACAATGGAGCCATCCATTCGCAGAAAGGCGCAACAATGGGATTTTTCAAGCAAAGCGTGGCCGTCAAGCTTGGTGGCGGATTTGCCTTGGTGCTCGCGCTCGTCGTCTTGACGGTGCTGTTTGTTCATGTCCGCACCCGTTCCTTGATTGCAGCCAACTTGGCTGAGGCCCGTCGAGCTAACGATGTCGAGCTGGTGGCGCGCATCTCGTTCATTGGCGAGCGCGCTGACTAGGTGGTTGCCAAGGCCATTCTGGTGGATCCGGCCAAGGCAAGGCAGGAGTGGCCGGGGGTCAAGGCGCTCTGCCAAGGACGCGTCGACACTTTGGACAGGCTGGTAGATACGGACACGGAACGCGCCGATGCAGCCAAGGTTCGCGAGTCCTTTGCTGCCTTCACCAAGTCTTTTGAAGATACCCTGCTGCCGGGACTGGAAGCTGGATCACTTTCTCACGAGCAGGTGGTCCAGATCAAGAAGGGCATGGATGGGCGTCTCAAGGCTTTGAAGGATCCGGTTCGCAGCATTCGCACATCCATGAGTAAGGAGATGAACGATGCTGAGGCGGATTTTCAGGCCGAAGCCACTTCCATGGTGCGCTGGATGTTTCTCATGGCCGGCATGGCGCTTCTGGTGGGCATTGGCGCTTCGGTTTGGGTGACGCAGTACATTGTCCATCGGCTCAAGCGCATGGCCGAGGTGGCGGAGATGGTTTCTCAGGGGAAGGTCGATCAGCACCTAGATGCGGTCGATGGAGGCGATGAGTTCGATCAGCTTCAAACGTCCTTTTCCAATATGATTGCTTATCTGGGCGAGACGGCGCATACGGCTGCGTGTTTGGCCGATGGCGATCTCACCGTATCTGTCCGCCCACGATCTTCAGAAGATGCCCTGAACGTGAATTTCGGCAAGATGCTCGGTAACTGGCGTCGGGACATTGCCGGTATTCAGAGCAGCGCTCATACTCTTGCCGGGGCCACTGAAGAACTTTCTAGCGTAAGCATGCAGTTGGCCGGTAACACCCGTTCCAGCGCTTCGCAGGCCCAAAGCATTGCCGATGCCACCCAGAGGATGGATGGCAGCTTCCGCCAAGTGGCGGCGGGTGCCGAAGAAATGTCGGCTGGCATCAAGGAAGTGGCGCGCAGCGCCGAGACCACAGCCGCCCATGCGGCCAATGCCGTGGCGTCCGTAAAAGAAGCGGATCGTTCCGTGACGCGCCTGGAAGAGGCGAGTGCTCAAGTCGGGAAGGTCGTGGTGGTGATTCAATCCATTGCCGAACAGACCAAGCTCCTGGCGTTGAATGCGACCATCGAGGCGGCGCGGGCTGGCGAAGCCGGGCGCGGATTCGCTGTGGTTGCCGGTGAAGTGAAGGACCTGGCTCAGAAGACTGCTGAGGCGACGGGCGAGATCTCCGGACAGATCTCTTCCATTCGTTCCGGGATCGACCAGGCGGTCTCGGCTATTTCCGGCATCGGCTCCGTGATCGACGAGATTGCCGGGCTTTCTCACAGCATTGCCAGTGCCATCGAGGAGCAGTCGGCGGCCACCGGGGAAATCGTGCGCAGCGTGAACGAGGGCTCCCAAGAACTGGCAACGCTCTCGGAGGGCGTGGGCCTATTGGCAAGTGGCGCCCGTGAGGTCTCCAGCGGCTCCGACCAAGTGGGGGTGGCCTCCGGAGACTTGGCGAAGATGGCCTCTGATTTGCGCGACATTGCGCTTCGTTTTCGGCAATAGGCTCAAGGAAGAGGCCTTGGCGGAAGCTAAACTTGCGGCATGCATGTTTGGTTGATGCTGGGCCTTTTGTTTTCCTCTTCGCCGGCGGATTCTGTTCCGGTGGCGGTGGTGCCTTCCGATTCTTTGCGAAGTGCTGTCGCTTCGGTGCCGAAGGACTCGCTACCTTCGGTGCGGGATACCACGAAGCGAGGTCTGGATACCTTGCATCATCGTTCCGATCCGCGCTGGACGCTGCTGTTCAAGGGGGGGCTGGGGGCGCAATTCCCCAATTTTTCGCAGCGCTCACGGTTTCGCGAGGATGCCGCGCGCATCATTGCGCGCGATACCCTGACGAGCCTGCAGGAGTATCAGTCCAGCGAGATCGCGCCGGTGGTGAGCATCGGGGCTGCTCTCCAGTGGAAGCAGGCGCTGCGCCTGGCGGTGGAGGGACAGTGGCTTGTGTGGTGGAACCAAGCCAGCGCTCAGCGCGTCGATTCTGTCGTTACCAAGGACACATCCTGCGATTGGAGTTTTGCGGTGCAAGTCTGGAGATTGGGCATTGGTCCAGATTTCCTGATTCCTCGCCAGATCCTCTCCATCCAAGGTATGGGACCGCTCGCCTTGGAGGTGCGCGGCTGGCTGCTGGCGTCCAGCTTGGAAGGCCGCACAACCTCGCATGGCTGGGGATACGGCTGGTCAGCCGGAATCTCCTCGAATGTCGTTTCAAGCCGCTTCCTGCAGTGGGGCGGACGCGTACGTTGGCACCAGGAAAGCGTCCGCGGAAGCGGCACTTGGAACGATCTGCTGGAGCCGGGCGCAACCTCACCCGGACGCCCGACTTGGCAAGCCGGCGGTCTGGAGATCACCTTCGAAGGTGCCTTCCGGCTAGAATGGTTCTGAGCCGGAAGGCGTCTCGACTTTAGGAGTCTGCGGGGGGCTCGACCTTGATGAAGGCGAGTTTGTCTCCATTGCGCTCGATGCGAATGGTGTCGCCCTCGGTGAAGGTGCCGCGCAGGAACTCCTCGGCCATCTCGTCTTCCACCATGCGCTGGATGGTCCGGCGCAGCGGACGGGCACCCAAGGAGGGGTCGTAGCTCTTCTCCACCAGGAGCACCTTGGCCTCCGGAGTGGTGTCGATGGTGACCAGTTTTTCGTGCAGGCGGGCCGCCACGTCGGCGATCTGGATCTCGACGATCTGGGTGAGATTCTCGTGGGTGAGCGGATGGAAGACCACCGCTTCGTCCAGACGGTTGATGAATTCGGGATTGAAGGCGCGCTTCAGTTCGTCCTGCACCATGCGCTCCATGCGCTCGTAGGTCTGGTCTTCGCCGCCGGCGGCAAAGCCCAGGCCGCCGCGCTTGATGTCGCGGGCACCGAGGTTGGAGGTCATGATGATGATGGTGTTGCGGAAGTTCACCCGGCGACCGAAGGAATCGGTGAGGTGGCCTTCGTCCAGGATCTGCAGGAGCAGGTTGAAGACGTCAGGATGGGCCTTCTCGATCTCATCCAAGAGCACCACGGCGTAGGGCTTCTTGCGGATGCGTTCGGTGAGCTGTCCGCCTTCCTCGTAGCCGACGTATCCTGGAGGAGCCCCAACCAGGCGGCTCACAGCGAACTTCTCCATGTACTCACTCATGTCGATGCGGATGAGCGAGTCGGAGCTCTTGAACACCAGCTCCGAGAGTGCCTTGGCAAGTTCCGTCTTGCCCACGCCGGTGGGGCCGAGGAACATGAAGGTGCCCATGGGACGCTTGTTGGAATGGAGACCTGCCCGCGAGCGGCGGATGGCCTTGGAGACCACCTCCAGGGCGTGCTCCTGGCCGACCACGCGCTTGCGCAGCTCGTCTTCCAGGTTGAGGAGGTTGATCGATTCCTTGCCTTCGGCCTTGGAGAGGGGGATGCCGGTCATCTTGGAGACGACCTCGGTGATGACGTCTTCGTCCACCTTGAGGCGGTCGGAGACGCGTGCTTCCTTCCAGGCGTCGCGGGCGTCATTCAGGGCCTTAGCGATCTGGTCCTGCTCGTCGCGCAGACGGGCGGCAGCCTCGTAGTCCTGATCGGTGACGGCCTGCTCCTTCTTCTCCACCATCTCGGCGAGCTTGGCTTCCAGGTCGCGAATCTCTGTGGGCACTGTCATAGACGAGATGCGCACGCGAGCGCCCGCCTCGTCGATGATGTCAATGGCCTTGTCCGGCAGATGCCGGTTGCTCATATAGCGTTCTGAAAGCTTCACAGCGGCCTCGATGGCCTCGTCGGTATAGATCACCTTGTGGTGCTTCTCGTAGCGCTCGCGCAGGCCCTTGAGGATCGCGATCGATTCCTCGGCGCTGGGAGGATCAATCGTGATGGTCTGGAAACGGCGTTCCAGGGCGCCATCCTTCTCGATGTGCTTG
This sequence comes from Fibrobacterota bacterium, assembly GCA_036771135.1. Lineage (GTDB taxonomy): Bacteria > Fibrobacterota > Fibrobacteria > UBA5070 > UBA5070 > JBDKGV01. The sequence continues at coordinate 10,196 of DAIPHW010000023.1, forward strand.
CGGTATTCGTCAAAGGTGGTGGCGCCGATGCACTGCAGCTCGCCGCGGGCCAGGGCCGGCTTGAAGATGTTGGAGGCGTCCAAGCTGCCTTCGGAACCGCCGGCACCCACGATGGTGTGGATCTCGTCGATGAAGGTGATGACGTTGTCGTTCTTCTGGAGTTCAGTCATCAGCGCCTTGAGGCGTTCCTCAAACTGGCCGCGGTACTTGGTGCCGGCCACCAGGGCCGCCATGTCCAGCGTGACCACGCGCTTGTTTTCCAGAAGCTCTGGGATCTTGCGCTCGATGATCTTGAGGGCGAGGCCCTCTACCACGGCGGTCTTGCCCACGCCCGGTTCGCCGATCAAGAGCGGGTTGTTCTTCTTGCGGCGCGACAGAATCTGAATGACGCGCTCGATTTCCTGGTCGCGGCCGATGATGGGGTCGAGCTTTCCGCTCTTGGCAAGCTCGGTGAGATCGCGGCCGAAGTGATCCAGGAAGGGCGTCTTGCTCTTCTTCTTGGAAAGCGCTGGGTCTGAGGCGCCAGGGTCTTGGGAGGCTTCGGCGCCGGCCTGAGGAGCGCCGGACTCGGCACCGTGCAGCACGCGCTCAATTTCTTCGCGGCTGGACTCGTAGTCCACGCCCACGGCGGCCAGGGCGGTGGCAGCGGCGGACTCGTTGTCCTTCATCAGCGCAAGCAGGATGTGCTCGGTGCCGATGTACTTGTGCGACATGGCGCGGGCTTCCTGGGCGGCGATCTCCAGGACCTTCTTGGCGCGTGGCGTGAAGGGAATCATCTGCCCGATGGTCATCATGCCACCCGAAGAGGTGATGCTCTTCTCGATGGAGCGCGCCAGTTCGTCCAGATCCACATGTAGGTTGCGCAGGACGGCGATGGCGACGCCGTCACCCTCGCGAATCAGTCCAAGCAAAAGATGTTCCGTGCCCACGTAGTCGTTGCCCAGGCGGACCGATTCCTCGCGCGCCAACTGCATGACTTTCTTGACCCGGTCGGTGAACATTCCATTCATCTGCGGCCACTCCTTTTGTGGGTGTGGGGTGCGGGCCTGGAATGGACCGCTCCATTAGGCCTCAAGATACAACAAATATGCCGGTGGTTTGTCGGTGGGTGAACCGGGTAGATTGGAGGAAACCACGAAAGGACACGTATGTCATTGCCTGCGATTTCCAGTTTGGCTCCAAAACTCCTGCTTCCCAATCAAGACGAGGTATTGGTCGATCTTTCCAAGCTTGGGAAACCGGCCATCGTGTATTTCTATCCAAAGGACAGCACTCCTGGCTGCACCACCGAGGCTTGCGACTTTCGCGACAATTTTGCGCGCCTTACCAGTCGCCTCGTGGTCTTAGGAATTTCTAAGGATTCGGCGGCAAGCCACCGGAAGTTCCGTGAGAAGCAGTCCCTGCCCTTCGATCTCCTGACCGATGCCGACGGCGTGGCTTGTCAGGCCTGGGGAGTGTGGCAGCTGAAGAAGTTCATGGGCCGCGAAAGCATGGGCATCGTGCGCAGCACATTTTTGGTGGATGCCAAGGGAATGATCGTGCGCGTCTGGAGCCCGGTTTCGGTGAAGGGGCATGTGGACGAGGTGATCGCTGCTTTGGACGGAATCTGACAGATTAAAGTTCTGGAATGAAGGGCGCTCCAGCCATTGCGGAGCGCCCGATCCGAGACGTGGCGAATGGCTAGTGGAACAGGTTGGTGCGCGCTAGATCTAGGATGCGGTCACCTCGGCCGTCCAGGATGGCCTTCATCAGGTACAGGTTGAAGTCGACAATCTGGTCGAGCTTGAGCGAGGGCGGCATGGCCAGTTCCTGGCGAGCCACCACGATGTCCACCAGCGCCGGACCGTCGTAGGCCAAGGCCTTTTCTAGAGCGGGGCGGACGTCCTCGGGCTTTTCCACCCGGATGCCGAGGATGCCGATCCCTTCGGCGACCTTGGCGAAGTCGGGGTTCTTGAGTTCGGTGCCATGGTCCAGGAAACCGGTGGCCTTCATCTCCATTTCGACAAAACCGAGCGAACTGTTGTTGAAGACCACAAGCTTCACTGGAAGGCCATCTTGGCGCAGCGTCAGGAGGTCTCCCATCAGCATCGAGAGGCCGCCATCGCCCGAAAGCGTGATCACCTGCCGCTTGGGGTGGGAGGCCTGCACGCCGATGGCCTGCGGCAGGGCATTGGCCATGGAGCCGTGGTTGAAGGAGCCAAGCAAGCGGCGCTTGCCGTTCATGGTGAGATAGCGGGCCGCCCAGATCACCGGAGTTCCCACGTCCACGGTGAAGATGGCGTCTTCGGCCGCCACTTCGTCGAGCACGCGCGCCAGGTACTGCGGGTGGATGGCTTGCCCGGGCGTGGGAACGGCGAGTTCATCAAGTCCTTTGCGGGCCTTCTTGTAGTGTTCCAGCGAACGCTGCAAGTGGTGCGAGGCGTCGTTCTTGGGCGTGAGGCGCGGCAGCAGTGCGCGCAGCGTCTCGTGAACATCGCCGGTGGCACCCAGGTCTATGCGGGTGCGGCGTCCCAGCTGCTCGGGGCGGCTGTCGAGCTGGATGATCTTGGCCTTCTTGGGGTAGAACTGCTGGTATGGAAAATCGGTGCCCAGCATCATAAGGACGTCGCAGTCCATCATGGCGTGGTAGCCGCTGGAAAATCCCAAAAGCCCCGTCATGCCGATGTCGTAGGGGTTGTCGTACTCCACGAACTCCTTGCCGCGCAAGGCATGGACGACCGGGGCTTTCAGGCGCTCGGCGGTCTTGACCAGCTCATCGTGGGCGCCTTCGCACCCCGATCCGGCAAGCAGGGTCACGGACTTGGCGCTGTTGAGCAGGTCTGCCATCTCGTCCAGGGTAGCGTCGTCGGGACGGATGGAGGTGTGGGTGCGGCCATAGGAGCGGATGCGGAGTTCTTGGTTCACGGCCTCGCGCAAGGCGACATCTCCCGGCAGCACGATCACGGCCACGCCGCTGCGGGCCAAGGCGGTCTGGATGGCGATTTCCACCACGCGAGGCACCTGCGATGGCTGGGAGATCAATTCGCAGTAGTGGCTGCATTCCTTGAAGAGAAGCTCGGGGTGGGTCTCCTGGAAGTAGCCGCTGCCAATCTCTTGCGAAGGAATGTGGGCGGCGATAGCCAGCACCGGCACGCGGTTTCTCTGGCAGTCGTAGAGCCCGTTGATCAGGTGCAGATTGCCTGGCCCGCAGCTTCCCGCGCACACGGCGAGCTTTCCGGTCAGATGGGCCTCGGCGCCGGCGGCAAAGGCGGCGGTCTCCTCATGGCGGACGGAGATCCAATCCATGTTCTTGCGCGTGCGGATGTTGTCGGTGACTCCGTTTAGGGAATCGCCGGCCACGCCGTAGATGCGCTTTACCCCGGCAGCGGCCAGGGACTCCACGATCACTTCAGCGACGGTCTTCATGTTTTCCTCCTTTGGTGGAAACGGGGATAAGTTACCAGGAGGGAACGCTGTCGTCCCGTTGGGGCGCAAAAGGCGGCATCGGAGATGCAGGAATCTTTGCTACCTTAATCGCCCATAATGGACCCCTCGCTAAAGATCCTGATCGCAGACGACGATGAATGGATGCTGCATTTCTTCCGGCAATTGCTGAGCAATCT
>DAIPHW010000023.1:13897-22819 GCA_036771135.1 Fibrobacterota bacterium
CTTTCCCATCAGTTCAACAACATCCTGTGCGGCCTTTCCGGTGCGGCGCAGCTCTTGGACATGCGCATGGAGGCCGACAGTCCGCTGCGCAAGTACGTCTCCACCATCCTTGAAGGATCCCAGCGGGCGGCGACCATCTCGCAGCAGCTGGTCACCTTCTCGGGGGCCCGGCGCGACAACAGTTCGCCCTTGGCGCGCTTCTCGGAGTGTCTCACGTTGGCTTGGGATGCTCTGCGGGCCGGCTCTCAGCTCAGCCATCAGTTGGTGGTGAAGGGAAATCCTCCGCAAGGAAAGCTCATTCCGACCTCTCCGACGGACCTCCAGGCCATTCTTTACCAGCTCCTGAGCAATGCCATGCGCGCCATGCCGGCGGGCGGGCGCATGGAACTGCTCATGGAGCCTTCGGAGGAGCGCCTAGTCGTCTCTCTGCGCGACGAAGGTGTCGGCATGGACGACGAGCAGTTGCAGCGCGCCTTTGATCCCTTCTATTCGGCCGCCGACCATCCTTCCGACGTGGGCATGGGGCTTCCCGTGGTCCGTTCGCTCCTGGAGCAGTGCGGTGCCACGATCGCGCTCAAGAGTCGCATGGGGGAGGGGACTACCGTGGTCCTGGACTTCCCGTTGACGCGCCCCGGCGCGGAGTAGTCCGGCCGGACGTGGCGCTGCTTCCCGGCGACGACGGCCCCTACGTCTTCACCTCCCGCATTCCCGCTTCCTCAGTGGGCAAGACACTTCTCGAGCATCTCTCCAAGGCCTTTGCTTACCACGCTCCAGCGACCTGGGAGGCCTTGGTGCGCTCGGGCGCCGTGGGACTGGACGGCGCGCCGATCCTCGATCCTGGACAGATTCTGGCTCTTGACCAGGAATTGTCCTATTGCCACGGCGAATACCGCGAGCCGGATGTCCCGACCGACTGGCGGGTGGACTCCCGCGGAGAGGACTGGATGGCGGTGGTGAAGCCTTCGGGGCAGCCCATCCACTCCACCTCGCGCATCTTCCGGCAGACCTTAGTTTGGCAAGTGCGCCGCCTGCACGGCCTCGAATGGTCTCCCTGCCATCGCCTGGATCGCGACACCTCGGGGTTAGTGCTCTTCGGGAGATCGCGACAGATCTTGTCATGGGTGCAGACAGCCTTTGAACGGCGGCGAGTGGAGAAAGAATACCGCGCCCTGCTCTTGGGACGCCTGGAAGAGCCCGTGGAAGTGGACGCCCCCATCGGGCCGGCCGAAGACGAGAAAATCCGCTCGCGCTTGGCGGTGCGGGAAAGTGGCAAGGAAGCGCGCACCTCCTTCGAGCCGCTTGCCTACGACGCGGAGCTTGCCGGCACCTGGTGCCGGGTGCGGCCCCACCAAGGGCGGCGGCACCAGATTCGGGTCCATGCCGAGCACATCGGGCACCCCATCGTGGGGGATCCGCTCTACGACGGGCGCGGTGGACTCGGCTACCTGGCACGGCTTGCGGATGCCACGACGCTAGAAATTGCCCGCGTCTGCGGGGCCGAGCGGCTGTGGCTGCATTCCTGCGCCCTTGACTTTCTGGACCAGCCCCCTGGCGATCTTCCGCGCTCCTTGCGGATCGACGCACCGGGTCCCTGAAGGGATTCTCCCGGCACTTTCCGGACACGGGCTAACTTTTGCCCCTATGCCCAAGATCCTCCCAGGCCTCCGTCTTTGGCGCGTGCTCGGCGCGATCCTTTTTGTGGCGCTTTCCGCTAGTGCCCAGTTCGGCCAGAACAAGGTGCAGTACGGGCGCTTTCACTGGCAACTGCTGCGCACGGCACATTTTGACGTCTACTACGCTCAGGGCGGAGATGCCGTCGCGCGCCATGCCGTAGATACCCTGGAGGGACTGTACCAGCAGGTCCAGGAGGCCACCGGGCTTTCGCTGCGCGAGCGGGTGCCCTTCTTCCTGTACAATTCCCATCCCAAGTTCCAGCAGACCAACATCACCCAGGAAGCTCTGACCGAAGGCATCGGCGGCTTTACCGAGGTGTTCAAGAACCGCATCGTGCTGCCCTTCGAGGGAAGCTATCCGCAGTTTGATCACGTGCTGGCCCACGAGATGACCCACGCCGTGGTGTTTGACAATTTCCAGCAGCGAAGCGGATCGGCCATCGCCGGGGCTATGCAGTCGCGCTGGCCGCTCTGGTTCAACGAGGGACTGGCGGAATACGCTTCCCTGCACGGCTGGGACCGCGAGAGCGAATTTTACCTGATTGACGGCGTCACCTTCGGGTATCTGCCGCCGCCCACGGTGGACATCGACGGCTTCATGGCCTACCGCATGGGACAGAATTTCCTCTTCTTCCTGGAGCAGAGCTTCGGCAAGGGGACGGTGAAGAAGTTCGTGGCCGAGGCTTTGGCCAGCCACGAGATCGAGAAGGCCTTCGAGCGGACCGTCCACGCCTCCCTGAAGGACGTGGGGGAGATCTGGATCCGCGACCTGCGGGCCGCCTACTGGCCCGAGCTTGGCATCCGCAACCACGGACAGGAAGTGGCGCGCCGCCTCACTTCGCACGGCGAGGACGGCAGCTACTGGAACACCCAGCCAGCCCTCTCGCCCGACGGCAAGCGCATCGCCTGGTTCAGCGACCGCGGCTCCCGCCAGGGGCTCTACGTGGCCGAGGTGGACAAGCTCGCCAAGGAGAAGGGGGAGGCACCGCGACAGATTTCGGAAGGCGGCGGCACGCCCAGCCACGAGTCGCTCTCTCCGTTTCGCTCGGGGATTGCCTGGTCCCCTGATGGACTGCGTTTGGCGATCGCCGCCCAACGCGCCGGCCACAACGCCATCGATATCCTGGACTCCAAGAGCGGGCATGTCGTGCGCAGCCTCGATCCGGGCTTGGACGCCGTGGCCAATCCCGCCTGGAGCCGCGACGGCAAGCGGATCGCCTTCTACGGGCTCAAGGACGGGCGCTCGGGACTCTGGCTTTGCGAGCTGGCCACGGACAGTTTCCGTCGCCTGACCGATGGGCTCTCCATGGACGACGAGCCCTCTTTCTCGCCCTCAGGGCGCTACCTCGTGTTCTCTTCGGAAAGGCGCGAGGCAGCGGATCCCGACCATCCGCAGAAAGAGAAAAGCCTCTTCGTGCTGGATCTCGACTCCGGTTCGGTGCGGCTTCTGGTGCGTGATTCCCTCTCCAGCCAGACGCGCCCAGTGGTCGGGGGCGAGAGCGATTCTGCTGCTACCGTGGCTTTCCTCTCGGACCGCTCGGGACTCCCGCAGGTCTACCTCACGCGGATGCAGGGAAAGCCTGGCGACGAAGGCCCGGTCACCAACTTACTGGCTGGCTGTTTCAGCCCTACGTTGGCCGCCGACGGAAAAACGCTCGGGTTCTCCCTCTTCGAGGGCGGTGGCTGGGATCTGTACCTCCAGAGCGACCCCAAACGGGACACTGTGCCGCTGCCCAAGACCCGCTTCATGCGCGCGCTCCAGGACACGGCCTTCCATCTCTATCGCCCCGTGGTGCGACGGAATCTGTCCAGCTGGAAGGACGACACCACCGTGAAGGCCGACTCCCTGATCGCCAAGGATAGCGCCTTGCGGGTCCGCGGCGACAGCGCTCGGGCTGTCGCGCACCGTCCGCCGCCCACCTGGCGCGGAGATGACCTCTTTGGATCCTATCCGCGTGCCCAGGAGCCGCCGCGCGATACCGCCCGCCTCAAGCCGGATGACGACACCTTGGCGCGCTTCCCGCGCAACCTGCCGCGGCGCGATTCCCTGGGACGTCCGATTCCGGAACCCTACCGTTCGCAGTGGAGCCTCGACAACGCGGCCGCGGCCGTGGGTTATAACAACCTCTCGGGAGCCGCTGGCATGGCCTACCTCGGCTTTTCCGACCTCTCCGGAGATCAGAGCTTGCAGGTGGGGCTTTCCATGGACGGCGACATTGAGAACACCAATGCCCTGGTGCGCTACGGATATCTGCCCTATCAGGTGGACTTCTATCTGACCCTTTACCATCAGATGCAGTACACCAGCACCATGGTCTACACCTCGGATTCCAGCGACTACTTCGCCGACCGCCGTTACGGCATCGAACTGTCGGCCATCTGGCCCTTCAGCATCTTCCACCGTCTGGAGCTCAATTCGCACTTTGGGACCATCGACCGCGTCGCCAAGGTGGAAAATGACGACGGCAACTACGTCGACGATCCGACGCGGGCCTACATGAACCAGACCTTCCGCTACGTGCAGGAAGAAGTCGCCTGGACCTTCGACAACGCCCTGTGGGGGCCGACAGGTCCGCTAGACGGGGCGCGCATGCGCTTTTCTGCCCAAGCCATGCCGCCGTGCTGGAACAATTACGGCTACACCCGCCTGCGCGGGGACTTGCGCTATTACTGGCGCTTTTCCGGGCTCTTTGCGCTCGCTATGCGGGCCTCGGGAGGACTCAGCCTTGATTGGCCGGGAGCTGAAAACCCCTATGTCTTCTACGCTGGCGGCGAGGACTTCACCCTCAACTACCACTACAACGCCAACAACGTGGGAATGGATATCCCGAGCCTCTACTTCGCCGAGTGGGACATTCCCTTGCGCGGTTACGGCTACCTGCAGTTCAAGGGCAAGAAGGACATGATGGGAAGTCTGGAACTGCGCTACCCCTTCATCGAGAGCCTCAAGTTCGGCTTTCCCTTCCCCGAGTTCCACTACGTCATGGGGGTCCTCTTTGCCGATGCCGGCGGCGCTTGGACCGGTGGGGATTGGCGCGACCAGATGGGCATGGGCCTTGGCTGGGGATTGCGCATGAACCTGGGGGCCTTCATCCTGCGCTGGAGCGAGGCTTGGCCCATGTGGGTTCCCGGCGGAGCGCCAGGAAATGTCCAACCCACCCATCTTTCCAGCCCGACCCAGTACTGGAGCCTGGGCGCGGACTTCTGAAGGCTACTGCGGCCGAATTTCTTCGGGTAGGAGCATCGAGGTGCGGCCCGGATCGGTCGGCTGCGACGGCGTTTCCTGAGCGGTAGGCAAAGCCGATTTTTCCGAGGCGGGAGCCTGAGCTGGGACGGCAAAGGTGCTGTCCTTGGCTTCGGTCGCCGCCGTCGGGATGGCGGCGGAATCGACATCTGCTTTGGCCGCTACCGCTGCCGAGGTGGGAACGATGGAATCAGAAACCGCTAGAGGTGCAGGTGTGGAAGCCGGCAGGGAAGTTGCGGCAACCATTGGAAGGGCCGAGTCCTTGGGGACTTCGAGAGGTGCCGGTTCCGTCATGGCCGGAACGAGCCGGGCGCGGTGCGATTTGCGGAGGTTGGCGTGACGCACCGGAGCGGGAGCTTCGGCGGTGCGCAGCTCTGCCACGGGAGCCGAGGGGGCTTTGGAGATAGCCTCTGGAGCTGCTGCTGCGGGAGCCTTTGCGGGTGCCGCTGGGGCCGGCGCCGGAGCTTGAACGACTGCATTTGTAGTGGCCGCCGGATGGATCTTGCCGCCCAATTGGTCGCAGCAGACCAGAAACACGGCAGCGAAGGTGCCCGTCAGGACGGGAAGCCAGAGTCGCAGCTTGTTCGGGTCGAATCGCATATAGGGTCACTCCTTCAAAGGCGAGGAGGGTCGCGGCGACCCGACCTCGGATGGTAGGGCGGGAAAGGTACGATATTCCTCGCGGGAACAACGCCGGCAAAGTGCGCCAGAGGCTTTGGCGCAAAATCGGAGTCATGGTTCTATTTTTGGGCGACTTTCGTACCAACACTCATTCGCGGAGAAGAAGAAATGGCCACGCCAGAATTCGTCTATCAGGATCCGTTCCCCCTCGGCGAGGACACCACCAAGTACCGCTTGATCTCCAAGGAAGGGATCTCGGTCACCGAGTTCGAAGGCAAGGAGATCCTCAAGGTCTCGCCGGAAGCTTTGGAGACGATCGCCCACGCCGGTTCTCGCGAGGTGAGCTTCTTCCTGCGCGCCGAGCACAACGACATGGTGGCCAAGATCCTGCGCGATCCCGAGGCCTCGCCCAACGACAAGGGCGTGGCCATGGCCATGCTCCAGAACGCCAAGGTAGCCGCCGAAGGCAAGCTTCCTTTCTGTCAGGACACCGGCACCGCCATCGTGGTGGCCAAGAAGGGCCAGCAGGTCTGGACCGGCGTCAAGGACGAGGAGTGGATCTCCAAGGGCATTTACCACACCTACACCGGCGAGAACCTGCGCTACTCGCAGACGGTGGCCTTGGACATGTACAAGGAGAAGAACACCGGCACCAACCTGCCGGCGCAGATCGACCTCTACGCCATCGAAGGCGCGGCCTACAAGTTCCTCTTCATCGCCAAGGGCGGCGGTTCGGCCAACAAGACCTACCTGTTCCAGGAGACCAAGGCGTTGCTCAACCCCGCCAGTCTCAAGAAGTTCCTGGTGGCCAAGATGAAGACCTTGGGCACGGCGGCTTGCCCTCCGTACCACATCGCCTTCGTGATCGGCGGCACCTCGGCCGAGACCTGCCTCAAGACCGTGAAGCTTGCCAGCGCCAAGTACTACGACGCGCTGCCCACCACCGGCAACGAGCACGGACGCGCCTTCCGTGACATTGAGCTTGAGAAGGAGCTTCTGGAAGAGGCCTACAAGCTTGGCATCGGCGCTCAGTTCGGCGGCAAGTACTTTGCCCACGACATCCGCGTCGTCCGCCTGCCGCGCCACGGCGCTTCCTGCCCGGTGGGCATGGGCGTTTCCTGCTCGGCCGACCGCAACGCCAAGGGCAAGATCACCAAGGACGGCATCTTCATCGAGGAGCTCGACCACAATCCCGGTCGCCTGCTTCCCGACATGGGCGGCGCCAAGCACAAGCACGGCATCGAAATTGATCTCAACCGCCCCATGCCCGAAGTGCTGGCCGAGCTGACCAAGCATCCGGTGAGCACGCCGCTGCTCCTGAAGGGCACCATCGTGGTGGCGCGCGACATCGCCCACTCCAAGTTCAAGGAGATCCTGGACGCCGGCAAGCCCCTGCCCGAGTACCTGAAGAAGCACCCGGTCTACTATGCCGGCCCGGCCAAGACCCCGGAAGGCAAGCCCTCCGGTTCCTTCGGCCCGACGACCGCCAACCGCATGGATCCCTACGTGGACCTCCTGCAGAAGAACGGCGGCAGCATGATCATGATCGCCAAGGGCAACCGCACCCAGCAGGTGACCGATGCCTGCAAGAATAATGGCGGCTTCTACCTCGGCTCGATCGGTGGCCCAGCGGCGCTTTTGGCCGATCAGAACATCAAGAAGGTCCAGTGCATCGACTTCCCGGAGCTCGGCATGGAAGCCGTCTGGGAGATCGAGGTGGAAGACTTCCCGGCCTTCATCTTGGTGGACGACAAGGGCAACGACTTCTTCAAGCAGTTCGGCGTCTAAGTCTTCTTCGCTGTGGTTTGAGGGTGGGCGCCCCCACCGGCCTTGCGGCCGGTGGTCGGGCTGCCTGCCTGGCCCCCGCCGTTTCCTACGCCGGTGGCGGGTGTCCCGGGCCTCGCGGCCGGCATCCCTGGCGCATGGGGTGCCATATTGCTTTCCGTTCATGGTTCGGCTATGCTCACCACGAACGGGAAAGACCATCCGTTCGCCCTGAGCTTGGTCGAAGGGCGGCGCTAGCGGGGTTGCTGCTGCTTCGTGGCTGTTTACGGTATTTGCAGGCGCTCCGCCCTGCACCCGGCCTAAGGGTGCTGCCGCGCACCCTTAGGAATCCCGCTCGCGGGGGTATTCACCCCCTGAACAGGGCTTGATGTGTGTGCGGCTAGAAAGTCCCTGCAGCAAGCATCACCAAGGTGCAGCCTTCTACGACTTCCACTCCCGCTGCGCGCAGGCGTTCCTCTAGCTCTGGATTCTCTGCCCCAGGATTGAAGACGGCGCGACGGAAGCCGTAGCCGAGGATTTCATCGGCAAGTTCTGTGGAGCGGGCCGCGCCGAGGTAAACGCTTGCGGTGTGGATTCCGGCGGGAAGAGCGCCGATTTCGCGCACGCAAGGAAAGCCTCCCAGATCGGGGAGGGCGGGATTGACTCCCACAGGCTCGTGCCCTTTCTCGGAGAGGCGATGAAGAGCGAGATTGGCGTAGCGCTCAGGCTTTGGACTTGCACCCAGGACGGCGACTTGCATGGCGGACCTCCTTTGCAATCAGGATACGAGCTTTGCGGTCCACGATCCAGCGGCTCACACCGTTGAATACGCGATCAGGGATTCCAAGGCCGGGACAGGTTCGCGCATTCCTTGAGGATTCTTGCTACCCGGGAGACGCTTCCTTGGTCCACACAGCATTCTACGGCTTCGCGCCATTCTGGACGCTGCCGCCACCGGTCCAGTTCACCGGCAAGCCATGTTCCCAAAGGTTCGGGAACCTTTTTTAGCCTGGAAAAGAAATCGGGAATGCAATCCCACAGGTAGATCACATCCTCGAAATCGTGGCTGAAGCGCAGATCGTCTCCTCCGCGCCCGTTGACGGCTGCCATTTTGGTTGCCACAAACCACGGCAGCGCAAGCAATCGGATCACCGTACCACTGGGCAATGTGTGCGGCACCGTATTCTCCAGTCCCGCTGCATACCACGGATTGGTGAAACCCAGGACATCCCCATCGGTTGGCATGAAATCAACGAGTGTGCATTGCTGCATGCCTTTCCTTGCCATCACGGGAACGACGCAATCGACATCCGCAGTATTGCGGACGGACGGTGCCGCCGGGTCGTCCACGTAGAGTTCGACGACAGCTCCTCCCACAAAGGCTGTTTCTGCAAGACGATTTCCTAACGCCCTGGCCACCGCATCCAGGCGTTCAATGTTCAGCGAGGAGGGCATAGTTCTCGAATCGTTTTCGCAGCGCATCGGATGCCATCTTAACTTCCCGAGCTCGCCCGATTCGCAGCGCATCGGTCAGGGCCAGCATCTCGTGCAGGGAAACGGAACCCGCAGCAGCCTTGGGGATGCTCGGGTAAAGCGGTTCGATGGCTTCGCCTCGCAGGC
>DAIPHW010000024.1:0-22590 GCA_036771135.1 Fibrobacterota bacterium
GTCGGCAGGACTCCTGGATAGAGATTGACCAGAAACCGTTCCGTGGATTGGCTGTTGTAGAATGCCGATGCCATCAGGGAGTTGTGGCGATCCCAGAAGATGCCGAGTTTTGGTTTCACGGTGGCCGTGTTGGCTCCGTCGCCAGCGGAGTGGATGGTCTTTGCATAGGCACCGGCGGCCACCGAAAGCGCGTTTCCTTCTGTGAAAGAACGCGTCAGGCCAGCGATATTTCCCAGTCCCATGTAGTAGAAGAGCTTCCAGCGTTCGGTTGCGGGCAAGGGGATCTTGAATGCCCAGTATTCCCCTACGTTGCTAACGTTGCTTTCCGGCACCAGCCAGCTCGCCTGGAGGGGCCAGTTCGAGAGTTCAACTGTCTTGGAGAAGAACTCGCGCACGGCAACCGGCTGGAAGAGGAGAATCCCGGCAAGATCGAAGACGTAGATGTCCGCGACCGGGTCTTCGTCGCGGTAGCTTGTCTTGCTGCTGATCTCGGAGACTTCATTCAGGTACTGGGCGAAATAGGTGGTGGCGACGGCAGCGATTCCCGGATGTTCGCATCCCTGTGCAGCCCACCACTCCTCTAGGGCTGCGTTGCGCATGCCGCTGCCCACAAGATGCAACTGGTAGTTCGGGATCCATTGGGCGCGCGAAGGGCGGAACGACGTGGGAATGATCTCGGAAGTCAGAAAACGCTCCCTTCCCATGCGGTCGATCGATATGAGGGGATGGAGCAAGGACCCGTTGAGCCTTCCAAAGGCATCCGGATCGAGCATTTGCGAGGGCGAACGGGAATGGTTCTCCATCTGCGAGATGTCGAAGGCCTCGTTTGCCATAACCGACAGGGGATTGAACTGGCTCTCGCTGCCGTAGTCGAGGCCCTTGTAGAAAAACGGCAGCGTGTCGCTCGCGGTCGCGAAGCTGGCGCGGACGGATATGAGGAGCAGGATGAGGAAGAGCTTCGGGTGCAAGCTGACAATTCTAGTTCGCGGTGGCCTTGCTAGTTTGGTTCGATGTCCTACTTCCTGAACGGCTGGATCAAGTTCTTCGTCCTCCTGACGCCCTTTTTCGCGCTTTCGATGTTCGTGCTGCTCACCGCCAACCGATCCGCCGCGGAAAAGCGGACGCTGGCCCTCAAGGTGATGGCGGCAGTCTTTGTCATCTGCCTCACGCTCTTCTTTCTCGGGAACGTGATCTTCCAAGCGGTGGGGATCACCATCGACTCTTTCCGGGTGGGGGCGGGGTTGTTGCTTTTTCTCTCGGCGGTGGAACTCGTGCAGGGGCGCCCTAAGGGGGATGCCTCTGAAAAGGACATCGCCGTGGTGCCGCTTTCTGTCCCCGTCATCGTGGGGCCGGCTACCACCGGTGCCATCCTGGTCACGGGAGCCGAGATCACCGACGGTCGTCAGCGCCTCATCGCGCTCTCCTCGCTGGTGCTTGCCATCCTTTCCATTGGAGCAATCCTCTTGGCGGCCGATTTTATCGAGCGGCTCTTCAAGCGCAAGGGCATCGTGGTGCTCTCCAAGCTCACGGGATTGTTTCTGTCAGCGCTTGCTTCCCAGATGGTCTTCGAGGGGGCTCGCAACCTGCTGCACTAGCGGGAAAAAATCTTTGTCTGCAGGCGTCCCAATGCCTCGGCTGCCAGTGCCGCCAAGGCGAAATAGGTGAGATACTCGGGAATGCGTGCCGGTTCCGAAAGTGACACGAAGAACCAGCGCGGCTCGTCGTCGCTATTTGGCAGGCTGCTGAAAAGAACGATGTGGCAGACGTAAAGCTCCAGGCTGCGCTCTCCAGCCCATGACAGCGGAGCGAGCAGGATGTTGGCGATCCGGCCGCGTAGGCGCCCAAGAAGGTTAGCCGCGAACAGGCATACCGGCAGGGTCGAGAGCCAGAAGGGAAGCCACCAGATTCCCCATTTTTGTGCCATGTCCCTGTCGAGGTTCCAAAAGACCAGCCACTGGGAAATGATCCCGACAACTCCCGCAAGCCCTAAGATCCAGGTGTGGACGCGCAGTTCAGGGCCCTCCTCATTGAGGCGAAATCCGATCCCCATGCCCAGCAGGAACAAGGGCATGCGCATGGTGGCGATCAGCACCGAATCGCCGAGGGGTGATGCGGCCAGGGCTGCGGTACCAAGTGCTCCGATCCCGAGCATCCAGGCCCACTGGGGGCGGCGCAGTCGATTTTCTTGCCAGCAGTATTTAGCCAGAAATGGAAAGGCCAGATAGCAGGCGGCAATGGCGGAAAGGAACCAGAAAGGTCCTTCGCCTCCTATCCATAAGCCCAGTCCTGAAAAGGCTTCGATCACCGTCCTTGGCGAAGGCATATCGTCCAGGCCGCGCAGGGGACGCGTCAACATCCACGCCAGGGTGCCGATCCAGAAGGTCGGCAACAGACGCAACAGACGGCGCTTCCAGAAGGCCGGCGGAGACAGCGGGCGCCGCGCCCATCCGAAGGCCAGTCCCATTCCCGAAAGCAGGAAGAAGACTTCGACGCCTCCATAGCCGGTGCGGTGTACGAAGTGCAGGATCGAGAAGGGAAATCCGTCGGGGATGGCATAAAGGCTGTGGTAGGTCATGATCCACAGGATGGCGAGTCCCATCAGCTGTTTCCGGAAACGACTGAGAAGCGAAAGCTGCATGCTCCAAAAATGCACTGAGGGCGAGAAGGGCAATGCGAGGTAGATTTGGAGGCCTATGCTCGGCGGAATGATGATTCTATTGGCCTTTCAATTCGCGGGCGAAAGCTTGGCGAACGCGACGGGCATTCCCGTTCCCGGACCGGTGGTGGGGATGTTCCTGCTCTTCATCGCGCTCATGCTTTATGGCAAGGTTCCTCATGGCCTGCAGACGGCGTCGACGGGGCTTCTCAATAATCTGTCGCTCCTCTTTGTGCCGGCCGGTGTGGTGGCCTTTCTGCATGCCGACGAACTGAAGCACGAGTGGCTTCCAATTTTGGTGGCGGTGGTGGGGAGCACGGTGCTGGCCATGGGCGTCTCGGGTTTTGCCTTCGTATGGCTTGACGGAAGGAAAAAGCCCTGATGGAACTCACGCTGGGTAATTGGCTGCGCAGCACTTCGGTGTCGCCGCTCTTCGGACTGGTCGCGACCCTTCTCGCTTTCTTTGCCGCCACTCGGCTGCAACGGCGCATGGGAGGCCACCCGCTGTTTCATCCTGTGCTGCCGGCCATTGTGGTGATCGCGGTGTTTCTGTGGCTCTTGCACATCCCTGCGGCTCGCTACTTCTCGGGGGCGCAGATCATCCACTTCCTGCTGGGCCCCGCCACGGTGGCGCTGGCGGTGCCGCTCTACGCCCAACTTCACCATGTGCGCCGCGCCCTAGTGCCGGTGCTCTTTTCCATCGTGATCGGCTCCATGACGGCCGCCGGCAGCGCGGTTCTCTTGGCAAAGCTCCTGGGAGCCTCGCGCGTCACCATCCTCTCGCTTGCTCCCAAGTCGGTCTCGACTCCCATCGCCATGGGAGTGGCGGGCAAGATCGGCGGGGATCCCGGGCGCACCGTGCTCTTCGTGGTGGTCACAGGCGTATTGGGGGCCATCATCGGGTCCGGGCTGTTCAAACTCCTGCGTATCCGCGACTCGCGAGCCATCGGACTCGGCATGGGAGTGGCCTCGCACGGGGTCGGCACTTCGCGGGCACTCCAGATTGATGAAACCGCCGGGGCCTTTTCGAGCCTCGCCATGGGGCTCACCGGCATCGTCACGGCGGTACTTTTGCCCATCTTTGCAAGGCTCTTGGCCTGATGCCCGCGGCCTTGGAAACTATGTTGAACACGTGACTGGATCGCCTTATCTTCCTTCGGCGGCCCTGCGCCGCCTGACGCGCAATTCGCCTTTGCTGGCGACGGCTTCCGCCTGTCGTGCCGGCGGCAACCCTCTGGGCTTCCGAGCCCGTACCTTGGAGCTTCCCGAGATCCGCATGCTGGAGTCTCAAGGCTGCATGGCCCAGGATTGGGAGCACGTGCGGGTCCAGGAAGGTTTCGATCCTTCGGCCGTGCGCGAGACGGAGTTCATGGGAGACGTCTTCTTGGCGCGCTTCCACGGCACCGTGCTTCTGCCCGGGCGCGTGAGCCTTCCCACCGGCATTCGCCGCGCCACCATCCAGGACTGCGCCGTGGGCAACGCCTGCGTGCGCGACGTCCACCTGCTTTCGCGCCAGGTGATCGAAGATGCCGCCGCCCTGGTCGGAGTCGGCTCGGCGGTGGCCTCGGGACGCTGCGGCTACGGTTCCGGACAGAATCTGTCGGTAGGACTCGAGACCGGCGGCCGCGAGATTGCCCTCTTTCCAGAGATGGACCTGGAGCTTGCCGCCTGGCTCGCTTTGCATCCGGGGGATTCGCCGGAACTCACCGCCTATCGCGAGGCCTTGGAAGCGCATCTCGAAAAGATCGTGGCCACCGTGGGCGTGATTTCTTCGGGGGCAGTCATCTACAACACCGTGCAGGTGCGCAACTCCTGGATCGGCCCTTGCGCCCGCATCGACGGGGCGCAGCTGCTCAAGGATTGCGCCGTACTCTCCACCATGGACGAGCCGGTGATGGTGCGCGACGGGGCCGTGGTCGAGCACGCGGTGCTGGCCGCCGGCAGCTGGGTGCGTTCCCACGCGGTGGTGCGCAAGGCCCTGCTCTGCCCCTACGCGGGGGCTGCCAAGCACGCCAAGGTGACAGATTCTGTTCTAGGACCGAACACCGACGTGAACGAGGGCGAGGTTACGAGCTGCCTGCTCGGGCCCTTGGTGGGATTCCACCACCAGTCGATGCTCATCGCCGCGCTGTGGCCCGAAGGTCGCGGCAACGTCGGCCACGGCGCCTCCGTCGGCTCCAACCACACCGGCCGCGCCGCCGACCAGGAGCTCTTCGCCGCCGAGGGCATGTTCTTCGGGCTGTGCAGCCAGGTGAAGTACCCGGCTGACTTTTCGCGGGCGCCCCACACTTTGATCGCCACCGGCACCGTGCTTGCGCCCATGCGCTTCTCGCTGCCCTTCAGTCTCATCCTGCCGGCTGCGCCTGGCGAGCCCAATCCCTGTCTGCCGGGATGGACCTGGCAGCACAATGCCTGGGCGCTGGAGCGCTGCGAGGCCAAGTGGGACAGCCGTGACCGCACGCGCGACAGATCCTGCCGCAAGCCACTTTTGGACGAGCCCATTCTTGAGGCGGTTCGCGCGGCGCGAACGGCTCTGTCGGCGGTTTCGGGGCAGGAAATCTGGACGGGTAACGAGATCCCGCAGCTCGGTGGCTGCCGCATGCGCGAGGCCGACCGCAAGGCTGCCGTGGTCTCCTACGGTGAGATCCTCCAGATCGCCGCCCTGCGTGCGCTGCTGGAAGGAGTCGCCAGTCCGCTCCACGGCTGGGCGCGACAATTCTTGTCTGAAGAGTTCCCGGGCGAGGTGCACTCGCGGCTCCTGGTCCGGCTTCCGGTGCTGGAGCGACTGTGGGCCGGTCGGGTGTTGCGCAGCCGCGAGAAGGACGATGCGCGGGGCACGGCAGTCTTCGACGACTACCGCACCGTGCATGCGCCCCTCAAGGACGATCCGGTGGTCAAGATCGCCTCGCACCGGGCGCGCGAGACAGCGCGGCGTGTGCGCGAGATGGCCAGTGCCTGAGCCTTTGCGCGTCTTTTCCGGGGGCTTTCGCGGCGGTGAGATTCGCCAGTACGCTGAAGTTTCCTCGACCATGGACCTGGCGCGCGCCGGCGACCTGCCCTGGAATACCACCGTGGTGGCTGCTTCCCAAACTTCGGGGCGCGGCCGCTACGATCGGCGCTGGAGTTCTCCCGACACCGGCGGACTCTACCTCACCACCTGGATCCGCCACGATCGCACTCCCGAAGGGGCAGCCAACCTCTCGCAGGGGACGGCTCTTGCGCTTGCCCTCTTGTGCCAGAAACTGGGAATTCCCGAGATCCGTCTCAAATGGCCCAACGACCTGCTCCTCTCCGGGCGCAAGGCCGCCGGGATCTTGGCCGAATGCTTTTCTGGCAAGGACGGGATCGGCATCGCCGTAGGGGTGGGGCTCAACGTGGCGGTGCCGCAGGAGGTGCTCGACACCGTGGGGCAGCCGGCCACCAGCCTCTCGCGCGAGCTCGGACGGAATTTGTCCTTGGATGAGACCTTGCGGGACTTCCTGCGCCTCTGGGGCGAGGTGGATGTCCGCCTCCAGCAGGGGGGCTTTGCCGCCATCGCGGAGGACTACCGTTCCTTCAGCAATCTGCCGGGACGGGTGTTCCGCCTTTCCACTGGCATGGGGGAGGAGCGGGTGCGCGTCCTTGCCATCGCCGACAACGGATCTCTCCTTGTCGAGCCCGAGGCCGGCGGGGAGCCGCGTTCTGTGTGGGGAGGGGAGCTCCTGAAATGACGCGAGACGTCGGCGTCGTACTTCCTTGTGCCGGGATTGGCCGCCGCCTGGGCGCTGACCGCCCCAAGCAGTTCCTGGACCTTTGCGGGAGGCCGGTCTTCCGCTGGAGCCTGGAGCGTTTCCTATCGCACCCTCGCGTTTGCCAAGTGGTGCTGGTCGTGGGGGCGGGAGAAGAGGAAAACGTGCGGGCGCTGCTGCCTAAGGTGCCTCCCAGCTTGCGCTTTGCCCTGGGCGGGGACGAACGCTGGCAGTCGGTGCGCAACGGCGTGCGTGCCCTGGACGCAAAATGCCGACAGATTCTGGTCCACGACGTGGCGCGTCCCTTGGTGCGGGATTCCGACATCGACGCCTGCTTGAAAGGACTTTCCGAAGCGGATGCCTGCACGCTGGCCATGCCTGCCGTCGACACCATCAAGTGGGCACGGCCCGGGGAGCCTGTGGTGGCCGAGACGCTCGACCGCCGCCGGGTGTGGCTCACCCAGACGCCGCAGGGCTTCGCGCGAAAGGTGCTGGAGGCCTGCTATGCCCACGACGATCTGGAGACCAGAGGACTCACCGATGAAGCGGGCCTCTGCGAGGCCTTTGGGCATGACGTGCGGCTGGTCTCTGGCGGTGATCACCTGCGCAAGATCACCACTCCTGATGACCTCGAATGGGCTCGCTGGCGGGCGGCGCAAGAGCGATCGCCAGAGATTCTTCGATAACTGACAAATGAGATTGCTGCCTTAGGTTGGAAATGGAACAATGGCGAGTCGTTATTCCTTTTGGAGGCTCCATGTTCCATAATCTCAGCATTCGTACCAAACTCCTCATCGGCTTTGGCATCTCCGCCCTGACGCTGATTGTCATGTGGCTTGTGACCGCCACCCAGATCAAGCAGATTGATTTGCGCGACCAGAGGATGTATCAGACTGTGACGCTGGGACTGGCTAACACCACTGCCTATACCAACCTCTTTTTGCTCAATCGAGTGGATGTGCTTTATCTGCAGTACAGCGAAGATTGCGCACATTGCGATGAGCGCATCCAGGCTATCCAGACGCGCGTGAAGTCGCTGGATAGTCTTGAGGCGGATTATGAAAAGACCTTCATCGATGCTGAAGACAGCGCCAATTACATCGATCTGGTAACACTTCGGAAACAATATTCCGCTTCTTATCCGCAGTTCTTTGAGCTAGTGCGCAATCGTAAGATGGATGAAGTCAAGTCTTTGACGGCAACCCAGATGGCTCCCATCGCGGCCAAACTTACTCCTGCCTTGGCCAAGGTGATCCAAAAGAACACTGACGCAGCCAAAATCATGGCCGACTCCAACCAAAAGCAAGTGGATGGGGTCTTGTTGTTCCAGCGCATCTTGCTGGCCTTGGCCATTGCCATCTCGGTTGGCTCGGGCCTCTATTTTGCCCGCCATGTCACGCAACCGTTGGTCCATACCGGTGAGGTCTTCGCCAAGGTCGCCAGGCGAGACCTCTCTAGTCGCGTTTCCATCTATTTTCACGACGAGATCGGGCACCTGAGCGAGCAGCTCAACGCTACCCTCGACTCCCTGGTGGAGACCTTCAGCAGTTTCCAGAAGGACGCCATGGAGCTCGATCACGCTTCGGTGAGCCTTTCCCAGGTCGCCCAAAGCTCAGCTGAAAACTCCTCGGATACCGTCTCGCATGTCGCTTCGGTCTCCGATGCCACCGACAAGATGTCCGGTCACATGCAGACCATGGCGGCGGCTACCGAGCAATCCTCCTCGAACATGGCTTCTGTCGCTTCGGCCGTGGAGGAGCTTTCAGCTAGCGTGACCGAAATCGCACGCAGCGCCGAGATGACCCGCAACGTCATGGGGGAGGCTGTCCAGTATGCCCAAGGAGCGGCCACCAAGGTGGAGACGCTCGACAACTCTTCGCAGGAGATCGGACGGGTGATCGATCTGATCGTTGACATTGCCGAGCAGACAAAGCTCTTGGCGCTCAACGCCACCATCGAGGCGGCCCGCGCCGGCGAGGCCGGCAAGGGCTTCGCCGTGGTGGCGGCCGAGGTGAAGGGGCTGGCTCGCAGCACTGCCGACGCTACAGAGGAAATTCGCAGCAAGATCATCGGCATGCAGGGATCGACCAAGGATGCGGTGGAGGAGATCCGGCGTATTCGCAGCGTGATCGACAACGCTGCTGGGACCGTCTCCAGTATCGCCACGGCGGTGGAGGAGCAGGCGATCACCACCAAGGACATCTCGCGCAACCTGGAGCAGGCAACAGAAGGATTGCAAGAAAATGTGCGCACGGTGGCCGAAGTGGCGGAGATGTCACGCTCTATCGCAAACGACGTGTCGAAGGTGCGGACCGAAAGCGACAGCGTCCAGAGCGCCTCGCATCAGGTGCGCCGGACCGCCGACGAACTTTCCGTCATGGCCAAGAGCCTGCAAGAGAGCATCTCGCGCTATCGTCTTTCCTGAGGAAGTCTTCTAGACGTAGCGTTCCAGGTGCGTCCAGTTGGACTTGAAGTAGTCCAACCCCGAGAGGATCGTGACGGCGGCCACGATCCACATCTCGGTCTTGGGGGCGACGCTCCAGAATGTGTCCAACCAACCCCAGCGAATGCCGGAATCGCGCAGGAACGAGTAGATGAAGGCAAAGCCCAGCAGATTGATGATGGCGCCCAGCTGGATGCCCGTCTTCCACTTGCCCGAACGCCGTGCCGCCAGCACCAGACCGTCGGCGGCGGCCAAGGTGCGCAGCGTCTCTACGGCGCTCTCGCGGTAGATGATGAGTGCCACGGCGGCAACCGAGGCCCAGCCGCTGGCCAGGAAGCACAGGAAGATGGTGACCGTCACCACCTTGTCGCTGAAGGGGTCCAGATACTTGCCGAGGGTGGTCACCTCACCCCATTTGCGAGCTAGATGACCATCCAGCCAGTCGGTGAAGGCAGCGGCCATGGCCATTACGAAGGCTATGCCCAGGAATAGCGAACTGTTGTCCAAGGGGTTGGCGTTGCCGTCGTAGAAGAATACCGCCATAAACACCGGCGCCATGGCGATGCGCGTGAGAGTGATCTGGGTGGCCACGGTGATGCGGCTGCGGCTTCCCGGTTCTCGGTAGTGGCTAGAGAGGAAGGTGAGCGAGGCGGCAAGCGTCAGGAAAATGGAGATGGCCGAGACAATTTGTGTCCAGGGGTGGATTTCCAGAATCCAGAGCAGTGCGGAAAGGCAGAGCCCCACATGCGCGGTGTACTGCCAGTTGTCGCGGCGCAACGGCGGCAGTCCCACCTTGGCGCGCGTCAGCAGGATGGTGACTCCGCCCACGTAGCGGAGGGTGGCGATGCTTGCGAGTGCCATGAGCATCCACGGGAAGGGTTCCCACGAATCCACCCACAGGCGCTGTACCAGGAACCACAGCGCTGAGAGCAGGAGCAGCCGTTCGGCCCAGGCGGCCCATTGGAAGAAGTCGCGCGGCTGGCGCGAGCGGCGGTCGACCCACCCCAGCACGGCACTGCCCACGAGCAGGGCCGAAAGTAGGCAGGCCGCCTCGATATCGCCATGCGAGGGAATGAGCCACAGTACCGGAAGCCACAACAGCCACAGGATCATCAGGGTAAGCTTCATCCAGCGCGGCTTGCGGGTCTTCGTATGGGTCATGGTTCCAGCAGCTTTCTGGCGTGCTCGCGCACGGTTGGGTCTTCGGGATTTCCCAGCATGCGGGAAATCTCCTCTTCGCGTTCGGAAGGCGCCAGGATCCGGATGCGGGAACGGGTACGGCCCTCGAGGGTCTCCTTGGAAATGGACATTTGGCTGGGCGCCGAGGCGGCCACCAGTGGCAGGTGAGTGACGGCCAGTACCTGGCGTCCGCGGGCAAGGTTGGCAAGTTCTGTCGCGACGCGATGGGCGGTCATGCCGCCAAGGCCGGTATCCACCTCGTCGAAGACCGAGAGGGGCACCGGGTCGGCTTCCGAGAGCACCGCCGTGATGGCCAGCATGATGCGGCTCGCCTCGCCACCCGAGGCGGTCTCGGCCAGTTCGCGAAAGCCTTCTCCGGGGTTGGGGCACAGCTCAAAGACGGCCTTTTCAAGTCCCTGCAGCGACGGCTCAGAAAGCGCATCGAGACGGGTACGGAACTCCGCCCCCGGCATGCCCAGGGCCTGAAGGCGGCCGGTTACGTCTTCGTCCAGGCGTCCGGCGGCTTCGCGTCGCGTTTTAGAAAGTTCCTGTCCTAGCGAAAGCGCCTCGTCGCGGTGGCGACGGGCTTCTTCTTCCAGTTCCGAAGTGCGCAGGCCACCCTCTTCCAGCAGGTCGAGATCAGCTCGCAACTCGTCACGCAAAGCCAAGAGCCCCGGGAAGTCGCGGCGATGGCGCGATTTCAGGCGCTGGATCAGGGCGAGTCTTGCGTTCCAGCGGTCGATCTCGGCAGGGTCGGCCTCGGGGGGCAGTTCATAGTCGTCCACCAGACCCGAGGCTTCGGTGGCGGCCTCGCTCAGCCGCTCGACGATGTCAGGGAGGCGGGCGAGCTTCGGATCAGCACTTGACAATTTCTGTCCAAGGCGAACCAGTTGAGCAACGGCGCGATGGAGCGGCGACTCGTCGTGCAGCACGCCACGGACCTGCCCCATCCATTCGCCCACCTGCCCAAGCTGTCCTAAGAGTGCCAGGTGTTCCTGGAGGGTGTCTTCCTCGTCGGGACGGAGCTTGGCCTCATCCAGTTCCTTCCACTGGAACTCCAGGAAATCTCGACGTTTTTCTAGTTCGGCGGCCTGCTCTTCCAGTTCGCGAATCCGCACCAGCACTTCGCGCCAAGCCTTCCAGGCCTTCTGGTAGCGCGTGAGGAGTTCCGCGGCGCCGGCCAGGCGGGTGAGCACCGGCAGGTGCTCGGACTCGTCAAAGAGACGCTGTTCGGAATGCTGTCCGTGGACGTCGAAGAGGCGGCGGGCTAGCCTAGCCAAATCTTTGAGGGAGACGCCGGTGCCGCCGGCGCGCGCCCGCGAACGTCCGGTGGCTTGGATCTCCCGGGAGATCAGGAGCTCGCCGTCTTCGGTCTCGGCGCCCAACTCTTCGAGCAGGGTGGTGAGCGTTGCATCGTCGCCGGAGATCTTAAAGCGGGCCGACACCACGGCTTTGTCGGCTCCCTGGCGCACTAGCGATGCGTCGCCCCGCTGGCCGCGCAACAGATCCAGCGCCGACAGGAAGACGCTTTTGCCGGCACCCGTCTCACCGGTGAGCGACACAAAACCGCCGGGGACGTCGGCGTGGACTTTCTCGAAGATCGCCAAGTCGCGGATGTCGAGGTCTAGCAGCATCAGCTGCACTTTCGATGGCAGTCGTGCATGTCGCGGAAGAATTCCCACTCGCGGGCGATGGCCTGGTCTGGCGAGTATTCTTCGGCGCGGGTGCGGGCGGCGCGGGCCATGCTGTCGTGCAGTTCGGAATCTGTAAGCAGGCGTACCACGGCGCGCGCCAGAGCTGGTGCGTCGTCGCCGGGAACCACCAGGCCGCTGCAGCCGTCCCGCACGATTTCGCAGGGACCGCCTTGGTCGGTGACCACGGCGGGAACCCCGGAGGCCAAGGCCTCCAGAACGGCGTTGCCGAAGGTGTCGGTGGTGCTGGGAAACGCCAGCACGGCGCAGGCGGCCACGAGCTTCGGAAGCTCGTCGCCCACCACCATGCCTGTGAATGCGGCCGGGCCAAGGCTTGCCATGCGCGTCTCAAACTCCTGGCGGAAGGGACCGTCTCCCACCACGCCCAGTACGGCGTCGGGGCGGGCCTTCAGGATCTCTGGCCAGGCCGCGATGAGCGTCTCCAATCCCTTCTCGCGCGAGACGCGTCCCAAGAAGAGCACGATGGGCCCTTTCGGGGCGCCGCGGGAAGTCCAGGACGTGCGGTCGGCGTGCTCGGGGCTGAAGTGGCCGAGTTCGACGCTGCGCGGCAGCTGTTCCACTTTGCTGCGCGCCAGGCCAAAGCTCACGACATCCTCGCGGAAGGCAAGGCTCGGGACCACCACGCGGTCGCCGCACATGAGGAAGCTGCGGGTGTACCACTCCAGGAAGCCCACGAACAGGGGATTCTTCCCGAGCAGCACGCGATAGTAGCTGATCATGTCGGTGCGGTAGTTCTGGACCACGGCGATGCCCAGAAACGGGGCCAGGCCGATCATCAGCAGTCCGAAGATCCCGGGGCTTTCGAGTTCCACGACATCCACGGGGATGCGCTCCAGAAGCTCGCAGACCTCGGTGACGGATGGAAAGGACAATTCTTGTCCTGGATACCCGAAGAGGTCTTGCACCACGACGGGGCGGATCATGTGCACGGAACCGTCGGGGGCACGGCTTCCCGGCTGTCGCTGGCTGTGCGAGATGCCCAGCATGAAGGCGTTCTTCCCCCGTGCTCGCAGGTCGTGGACCATCCTCTCGGTGCTTACCGAGATGCCGTGGGTGGCGTCCATGTTGTCGCCCATCAGCACTACAGTCGGCTCCTCAGAACGCGGACGCTTGCGGTAGAGTTTGCGCAGCCGCAAGATGCGCGGGAGGTTTGTGGCCACTTCAAGAATCATGGCGACGACGAGTCGCAGGGAACCCTTGAAGTCGGCGTTGACGTGCAGGAAACGGTGCTCTGGCATTGGTGCAAAGGTACCAATCTTCCAGATCGCGGCGTGGCTAACGATGGGAGATCAGCGTGCCGCGGGGGGAGGCGCTTGCAGATGCTTGCGCACGCGCCGGAGGGCTGCGTCCAAACTCAGGCGCGAGGCCAGTTCGGCCGCCTCACTCCAGGCTTGGGATGCCGCCTCCCGCTGGCCTGAGGCCTCCAGGAGCAACCCCTCCCGCTCCAGGCTTAGCAGTACGCCGCTGGGCCAGTGCGCTTGGCGGAAGGTCTCCTTGGCCTTGCGAACGAGGCGCAAGGCCTTGTCCGGGGCGCCGGAGATTTGGTTGGCCTCTTCCAGGTCGGCTTGGGCCGTCAGATGAGGTTCATCGTCGGCCAGATTGCGCGCCTGTCCTAGGCTCTGCCGTGCTGCGACGCCTTTTCCTTGCAGGAACTCGCTGCGCGAAAGGGCAATCCAGCAGGCGGCTTCCAGAGCGTCGTCGTCGGCACTGTGCGCGGCCAGCCGGGCGCTCCAGGCCTCCTCCTGGGCTTGGGTCAGGTGGCCTGCGACCAGCAAGACCCGGGCTGCGGTGAGATGGATGCGGGCCGAGTCAATGGCCGTTTCTCCGAGAGGTGAGAGGCGCGGACGCAGGGAGTCGGCCGCCGTCAGATTTTCAGAAAGCAGGAGCAGTTCGGTGCGCTGGCAGCGCGCGGCAATCCAGGTTTCTCGATCGGCTCGGCGCAAAGCCTCGTCCTCGGCCCGGAGGTAGCGTTTCCAGGCGCGCTCCGGATGTCCACTCTCCATGTCCTGGTTTGCCTTGGAAATCTGCCATCCGGGATCTATGGCCGCGAAGGCAATTCCCGTTCCCAAAAGTACCAGGATATGGGCTTTCATGGCAGCGGACCCGCCGGAATCCGGTCGGTCTTGGAGCCGGAATTGCGCAGCATTGGACGCAACGGCCATGTCTTGGAGGCACCGTCGATGAGGCGATCCGAATTGTCGATCAGGTCATTTGCCCGCTCGAGCATGTCCCGGGTGGAGGTCGCGATGGAATCAGTGCGGCCGACCACGCGCTCGATGGCAAGGCCTGAACGCGTGGCCGATGAGAGCAGGAACTGCAGCGAATCAACCAAGAGCGGCGTTCGGCGTTCAAGTATCGCTCCCGTTCGCGCGAAGCTGGCGACTCCCTGATGGCTTTGCGCCACCGTCGTGCGGGCCTCTTGGATGGCGCCTCTGGTCTCGCGGAGAGCCTGCATGCCGGTGAGGTAGGCTTCCTTGCGATTGAGGAGCAGTCCCAGCGATCCCGAAGTGTCGCTGACGCGATCGAGGATCTCATTGACGCGATTGAGCGTTCCCTGCGCCTGGTTGGCGAGGTTCGACACCATCTGCATCATCGACTCCACATCCCTGCCAGTGCTGGTCTTGAAGGTGATCGGGTCGGATGCCGAGATGGGGGGGAAAAGCTTGAGATTCTCGCGCCGACGCACCGGATCGGTTGCCGTGTCGTCAATGTTCAGGACGCGGTCCGAGACCATGTTGCGGTCGCGCATGGGGTAGCAGACCCAGTTGACGCGAATCAGGTGGCGATAGTTTTCCGGGATCTTTAGGGTCATGATCACGCGGCCGTCCGCGTTCAGGTCGATGGCGTCGACGGAGCCGACTTCCACACCGCGCACTAGCACCTTGGTGCCTCGGCCAATGCCGGTGCCGTCGTCAAAGGCCACCGTGGCCTTGAATTCTCGGCGTCCCACGGCGTGAGTGTAGAGATAGCCTCCAATCAGGGCCGCAATGACAAGCAGGGACGAGATGAGCAGGGCACCTGCAAAGAGGACGCGGATCTCGTGGATCTGCAGCAGCTGGCCCCAATTGGACTTACGACTCATTCCGACTTTCCTTGAATCCCGCTTGGGATCGGATCAGATCTCGTTCCCGGGGGTCTTCAGATCTTAGCAAATCAGTCAGCGTTCTGGGAGGACGCAGATGGTGGTCGAGCAGCAAACTCACCAGCCCGCCCAGGAGGTTAGCTGGCTGCAGGTCGTGGCTTACCATCACGATGGCGACATCCTGCAACGCGCGCAGGTTGGCGATCAGCGAGAGCATGGTCTCGACGTTGCGGGCGTCTAGTCCCGAGAGCGGTTCGTCCATGAAGAGCAGGCGCGGTTCCATGGCCATAGCCCGCGCCACCGCAGCGCGGCGCTGCATCCCGAGCGACAGGAGCGCCGGGCGTTTGTCTTCGTGGCCCGTGAGCAGCAAACGGTCGATCCAGAAGCGACAACGGTCCGCGATCTCCCTGTCTGAAAGGGTGGTGTGGTAGCGCAGCGGCACGGCGATGTTCTGGGTGATGGTCATGTTTGAAAGCAGTGCCGAGTTCTGGAAGACAAATCCCGTCTGGCGGCGCAGCTGCCGCAGCCGCTCGGGGCGCACCTCCCAGATGTCCTCACCGAAAAAGAAGACCTTTTCCAAGCGATCTCCCCAGGGCTGTTCCAGGCCGGCCAAAAGGCGCAGCAGCGTACTCTTGCCGCGGCCGCTCTCGCCGGTGATGATCAGAAAGGCGCCCGGAGCCACCGTCAGGTTGATGTCTTCCAGCAGGATGTCTCCGGCCTTCCAGCCGAAGCTGAGCCCTCGGGCTTCGCACAGCCATTCCTGGGGGGCTGTCATGGCACCATACTCGCAAGCTGGGGGACCACGAAGAGGGCGGCGAAGATGCCGTCGATTACCACGATTGCCACCAGGCACTGGACGACTGCGCGCCGCGTCCCTTGGGGCACTTCGTGAGGCGAGATGCCCAGGGAAAGGCCGTGGTAGCAGGCGATCAGGGCGACCAAGGCGCCAAAGACCATGGGCTTGAGCACGAGGATGGCAAGATCAGCGGCCGTCAGCGCCGAGGCCATCTTTTCCAAGAAGACAAAGAAGGGAAGCTGCAGGGCCAGAAACTGCGGAAAGACGCTGGCTAAGAGCGCCGCTACCAGGTAGCCTCCCAGGATCGCTACGGTGCTAAAGAGGAGCGAGAGGCAAAGCGTGGCGATGGTGCAGCCGAGAAGCGCCGGAAACACCAGAAAACGCACCGGATCGATTCCCATGGTTTCTAGGGCGTCGATCTCCTGGCCCACCTTCATGGTTCCCAAGAAGCTCGCCAGTGCCGATCCCGAGCGACCGGCGATCAGGAAGGCCACGAACAGGGGAGAAAGTTCGCGCAGCACCACCAGCACCATGACGGCTCCCAGGTAGTCGCCCGATCCGAAGCGAGGCATAACCGTGGCCGCCTCCACGATGGTCACGCCGCCTAGGAGCAGAGCCAGTCCCGTGGCGATAGGGGCGGCCTCCACCCCGGTGAAGTGGACCTGCTGCACCAAGATGTCCCATACCTGGCGACTGGTGGTGTGCGGCCCCTTGAACATACAGGTAGAGGTACGCAGCCATAACTTGGCGATCCTCCCGAACAGGGAGTCCGCGACCGCTTCGCCAATCCTTTCCAGGATGCGTGCGGGTAGCTGGCTCATTGGGCCTCGGCGACTCCCAGGCCTGAGAGGACGATGCGCGAGAGTTCCGCGATGCCGATGCCTTTGAGGGAACTCACCTCTAGCACTGGCGAATCGCCGCAGAGGGCGCGCACCGCGATTCTCGCGGCATGGCGCTGGGCCTGCTTGGCTTGGTCAATCTTATGGAGCACCACCTGGCAGGGGACGCCCGCTTCCAGGATTCGCCCGAGACAGGTTTTGTCAACTTCGGAGTCGGGGACGCGCGCGTCCACCAGGTACACCAGCAGGTTCGGGACGCTTTCCTGTGACAGATATTGTCCCACAAGGCTCGCGAAGGCACCGCTTGCCTTGTCGCCGCCGCGGGCGTAGCCGAAGCCCGGAAGGTCGGCGAAGTAGCCGACCTCGGCGATCTTGAAGAAGTTGATCTCGCGAGTGCGCCCCGGCGTGGAGCTGGTGCGCACCAGGCCGTTGCGGCAGAGGATGGTGTTCTGCAGCGTGGATTTGCCCACGTTGGAGCGGCCGGCGAAGGCCACCTGCGGCAGCCCGTCGTCGGGGAACTGTGCGGGCGACACGGCGCCCAGCACGAAGCTTGCCGGCAGGGCGATGCGGCCTTCGGGAGTGAACGGGTTCATGCGGGAATCCTTCCTTCAAAGGCCTGAAGGACCGTGAGGGAGTCTGAGTATTCAAGCCCGCCGCCGGCGGGAAGGCCCCGGGCCAGGCGCGTGGTGCGCACGCCCAGGGATTGGGCTAGGCGGGCCAAGTAGAGAGAGGTGGCTTCGCCCTCGGTGGAGGCGGGGACCGCCAGCACCAGTTCGCGCACGGCTTCGGCTTCCAGGCGGCGGCGCAGGCGCTCGGCGCCCATCTCGGAGGGGCCGACGCCGTCGAGCGGCGAGAGCAAAGCTCCCAGCACGTGGTAAAGTCCCTGGAAGCGTCCAGTGGCCTCGAAGAGCGAGATATCCGAGGGCTTTTCCACGACGCAGATGAGGCCCTGATCGCGGCGCGGGTCGCGGCACAGAGGACAAAATTCGTCCTCGGCGTAGCCGCCGCAGCGGGCGCAGGGGCGCACTTGCGCCCGCGCTTGCGTAAGCGCTTCCGAAAGGGCCAGCGCTTCCTCCGGGGGGCAGCGCAGCAGGTGGTGCGTCAGGCGCACGGCCGAACGTCGACCGATCCCGGGCAGACGTCCCAGCTCGCGCGCCAGCCGATCGACGGCGGCGGGCCAGGATTCCATCAGTCCTCTTCTCCTCCCAGCACCGAGACTTCGCCGTGGAAGCGCACTTCGATCCATTCGTCGAAGAGTGCCGGGGTGCGCGGAGAAGGCCACTTGGAGGTGTCCTCGCACCATTCGGTCAGCTCGCGCTCCAGGAGACGCACCTTGCGGGGTTCCAGGAAGTCCTGGATTTCGTCCTCGTCTTGGGGCTGGGGGATAAGCAATACCGGTTGGGTCATGGTCTCGGCCAGCACTTCGGTGGCCGTGTCGGCCAGTTCCGGCGAGGTCTGGGCCAGCCAGTCGCGAAACGGCGCCCGCGGGACGAGTACGACGGCGGCGAGGTCTTCGATTTCCTGGATGTCTTCGTTCATTCCCTAAAGGTACTTTGCCGCATCAATCCCGGGAGCGGCCAGTGCGGGTTCCCGGCGGCGTCTGTTCATGGCTTTCGCTCTCGTCGCGGCGCGGGGCCGGCTTCCAGCCTGGAAAGCTGAGTCCCGAAGGGTGCGAGGCCCACACGGCGTTGGAATCGCCCGCTGCCGAGAGTTGCCAGGAATAGCCGCCCGTTCCTGGTTCCAAGAGCGCCGAGGTCTCGCGCTTGTCCACCCACGACCACTGGCACCAGCTCACCTTCTGATAGGGGTTGTCGCGCAGGAATTCCACGAACTCGCGCGATTTGGCAAAATCCTGGCGACCGCTTCCCGAGGCCTCGCTCACGCCCCACTCGGTGCTGAAGATGGGGATCTTGTCGATGTAAGGCTCCACATCGGATTTCATGCCGTGGGTGGCGGCGTAACCGTGGTAGGTGTACATGATGTTCTTCACGGGGCGTCCGTCGGCGTCGACGGTGAGCGGGGCGCGGGCCGCAAAGCCGATCTTGCGCGACCATTCCGGAGTCCCCACGATGATGACGGTGGAGGTGTCGTACTTGCGAATGCGAGCGATCACGTCCTTGGCGTAGGGGACGATGTCCTCTTCCCAGCCGGCTCCGGTGGGTTCATTGCAGATCTCGTAAAAGACGTGCGGGTCGTTGGCGTAGCTCTTGGCCGTTCTTTCCCAGAACTTCAGGGCTAAGTCATGGTAGGTCTGAGGGTTATCCTCCATGTGCCAGTCGATGATGGCGTACATGCCGTTGTCGCGGGCCCAGCCGAGGATGGTGGAGACCTGGGCGTCGTAGGTGGACGATGCGTTGGCGTAGTCTTTGGCTGGCACCGGGATGCGCAGCACGCTGGTGCCCATGTTCTTGGCCATGAAGTGGACGGCCGAGGACTTGAGGTTCTCCTCGTGCCACAGGATCCAGAAGAGGCTGACGCCGCGCAGCTGGATCGCTTCGCCGTGGCTGTCGACGAGCTGGATGCCTTCGACGCGGAGCTTGCCGTGCTGGGCGACGTACCCTCCGTCTACCGGGGCACCCAGCTGAAAAAGTGCGCAACCGCCCATGAAAACCTCCAGAAGCAGGAGCAGGATGCCGAGCCGCAGCAGCGGGTGCCTCACTTTCTTCCCTTCAGGTACCACCACAGTACGATAGTGGCCACCACCAGGATGATGAGGTCCAGTCCCCACAAGGGAGTGGCGATGATGCGAGCCGCTTCGGTCGAGCACACGACGAGATCCATGCATGGAAAGGTAGGTCGCGCAATGTGCCCGGAAGGTTCAATTCACCTTTAGTCGGGGACGCATCCGCCCTTGGATCCGCAGGCGGGCTTGCCTTCCGCAGAGGCTGCGGCGTATTCGGCCGAAAGCCGGCGCAGGTAGTCGTAGCCGTAGATGCCCGACTCGTGGCCGTCGTTCCAGTGGATGGAAAGGGCGTAGCGTCCCACCGGCACGATGGCGGTGGGGCGGACGTTGAAGGGTACCTCAGCTTCGCCCACCAGGCGCTTTCCCGTCCACTCGTCCACGCACTCGGCGCAGGGGCAGTGGCCGCGCAGCCAGCGGGCGGGGAAGATGCTCTGCTTGTCGTCGCTCCAGTCGATTCCCAGGAAGTCTCCCTGGTAGCGGTGCAGCTTTAGGGGTTGGGGGCTCATGCTAGCTCCTCTTCGGGGAGGGAATCCCACTCGATGACGGAATTTGTCAGCCCGGTGTCCTTGGTGGCATCTAGCACCGCGAGGCTGCGCACCAGCCCCTGGGCGATGGACAGAAACTGTTTCCCGCTCTCGCTCTCGGGATGTGCCAGCACCGCCGGCACGCCCGCGTCGCCGCACTGGGCCACCGCCGGCTCGATGGGGATGGAGCCCAGGTAGGGGACCCCGAGGGTGCGCGAGACCCGCTCGGCGCCGCCGCTCTTGAAGATGTCGTGGCGTTTGCCGCAGCCGTCGCAGACAAATCCCGACATATTCTCCACCATGCCAAGCACCGGCACCGAGACCTTCTCGAACATCTTGAGCCCCTTGCGGGCGTCCAGGAGCGCCACGTCCTGCGGCGTGGAGACGATCACGGCCCCGGCCAGCGGCACGCTCTGCGACAGCGTGAGCTGCACGTCGCCGGTCCCGGGGGGCATGTCGATGAGCAGGTAGTCGAGGGTTCCCCATTCCACCTGGCGCACGAAGTTCTGGGCCATCTGGCTCACCATGGGACCGCGCCACACCACCGCCTCGTCGCTGCCTGAGAACATGGCCATGGAGATGACCTTGAGGCCGTGGGCGAGCGGCGGGTAGAGCCGCTTGTTGTCGTCAATTTCTGGTTCGTCGGAGACGCCCAGCATCATTACCTGCGAAGGGCCGTAGATGTCGGCGTCGAGCACTCCCACGGTGGCGCCAAGCGATGCGAGGGCGCAGGCGAGGTTTGCCGTGACGGTGCTCTTGCCCACGCCGCCTTTTCCCGAGGCGACGGCGATCACGTGCCGCACGCCGGGCAGGGCGTTGGCCTTGTCGGGCTGGTGCGTCGACGGATCGGACGAGAGGCGCACCTCCACCTGTTCCACGCCTGGCAGCGCCTTGACGGCGGCTTCGGCTTCCTCGCTCAGGCGATCCTTGACGGGGCAGGCGGGAGTGGTGAGGACGAGGTCAAAATCCACCTTGGTTCCTTCGATGCGCAGGTTGCGCACGAATCCGAGGGTGACGATGTCCTTGTGCAGATCTGGGTCCTGGACGGCTTTGAGGGCTTCTAGGATCTGTTCCTGGTTTGGCATAACCCAAAGATACAGAACTTTGCAGGTACTGTATATGGAGGGATCGGGGGAAAGCCTTCCCCCGCGCGGCGCACGCGGTCGCGCCGCTCCCCCTTCGCCTGGGCGCTGCGCCCCAAGCCCCGCGCATCCCGTCAGCCTTATTTACGGCTTTCCTCGCCAGCTCCGATCTCAGGCCTTGACAGCTCTAGAGATTGGCATTAATTTCTTCCCTCTCGTTAAGAGACGCCCAGGTGGTGGAATTGGTAGACACGCTAGTTTCAGGTACTAGTAGCCGCAAGGCTGTGGAAGTTCAAGTCTTCTCTTGGGCACTGGAAGAGCCGGAATCGCAAGATTTCGGCTCTTTTTTGTTTTTGGCACATCATCCTGTGGTGAAAGAGATTGAATGGCACAATTGTTTGATGGACTAGATCAAGGGAAAGGAGACGGCCAATCCAAGGGGCAACCTCATCGCCTGCGCATCCAGTTTCAAGTTGCTTGTACCGCTAGATGGCGGTATATTTTCTTCAGCTCATCTGCCTTGGTGTAGAAGGAGTTACGGGGTCCCTGGCAACGGGGGCCCTTGCTTTTTCCAGGCTTCATAGGCTTGAAGCAGCTTCCGGTGGGAGTGGTCCTGCGACACGGGGTACGCCGTCCACGGAAGGATGAACTCATCGCCATCCCCGTTGCGGCGATAGTCGAGAACAAGCAAGTACCGCTCCTCGGGCAGGTACATGTGGATGCGCTGCTTGCCCTTGATCTCTTTCATCCACGTCAGGATCAACGGGTCAACCGAACGCGGGATCATGGCCCCCGGCCAACGAATCCGGGCGCAGCGATCCAATGCGGGTTCGCGGTCTTCCTCGACAGCACCTTCCGATACCATGTGCCAGAAGGTCGCCTCCTTGGCCATGCTTTCAGGGTACTTCTTGAGGCCCAAGCGGATGCCTCTCCAGCGCAGTTTCTGGGAACGGATCGGGGCAGCAAGGCAAAGCTGGAAGACCAGGTAGACCTCCTCCACATAGAGTTCCCAATTTCCGTCCCATGCCGCTCCCGGTTCGTTGAACTCCAGAAGAGGAGGCAGCCAATCAGGCATTCCGACCACGCCAGAAAAACAGGTTGAACTTCCTCTCGCTGGGCAAGGTGGTCCGATCCAATCGCAAGCCGCTTCGCTCCCGAATCCGAGCCACCACCGCCTGCTTGGCGGGACTGCTCTCCAACCCGCGTACGCAATAGGTCAGCGCCCCGATCAGGACATCGACCATCTGCAAGAGACCGACTTGGTGGGATCGCGCCAACTCGATGGCTTGGATGATGTTCTTATCGAAGTCGTATTGGTCGTTGGCCAGCACCGTGTGGAGGTGGGCAACCTTTTGGGCTCCGTTGCTGTCCTTGTAGTCCAGAAAGACCCGGTAGGAATTCTCCCGCGCAAAGATCGAGCGGAGCAGATAGAAGAACATCTTGTAGTACCAAAGGTCATGGTCTTGGCCGAAGTCTTCATGCCGCAGCTTCGACTTGTCCGGCACCACAAGGCCACGGAAATGCATGTCTGGGCAGTCGAAGAACCAGTCCACCAGTTCCAGATACAACGGCGCGAAGCGTGGTGAAAGTTTGACCCACTTGATTTCCATGGTCGGTGGGACATTGTGCCGCGCAAGGATGGCCCGGAACTCCTCATGCAATTCCCGAACTCGACTGGAATCGACCCAGATCGCGCCAAGAGCCATCGCAGAAATTCCATCGTGTTCCAGATGGCAGCTTTCATCGCAGTAGATGTTGTAGCGCACAGGAACAACCTCTTGGCCTGCTTTCGTTGCGTCAAACATCACCCGATCTCCAGCCCCGGCAGCGCCTTCACGATCTTCATCGTCTCAAGGCTCACGGTGA
>DAIPHW010000025.1:0-22486 GCA_036771135.1 Fibrobacterota bacterium
ACCCACACCGAGGTCCCTTCGACGTAGAAGCGGATCTCGTCGTCGTCCCGAATGGTGTCGCCGTTGCCGCTGGTGATCCGTTGCACGGTCACCGCTTTGAGTGCCGGTGCTGTCGGATTTGCCGCTGCCGAGGACGGCAAGGTGTCGCGTGCGCTGCAATACACCGAGACGTTGGCCAGGCTGCTTCCGCTCAGGTTCCCGAAGATCTTGCGCAGGTCTTTGCCAGTCAGGCGAAAGATGCCGTTGTCGTCGGTGCGGCTGACCTGGCGGTCGTTGCGCTTGGTCAAGTCGCCGATGTCCAGGGCCACCGTTGGTTGGGTCGCCTCGAAAAGTTGCGGCAAGGAACTGTTGGAAGCGCGGGAGGCGACGGAAAACTTCCCGAAGCGGCTTCCTCCTCTTGGATTGAGGATGGTGTTGCGCACGATGGGAAGAAGAGCGGCTCCTGAGCTTCCTTTCCAGGAAAGCGTCAGACGCACGCGATGTTCGGACAGATTCTGGACATGGCGTTGGGTGGCCGAAAGGCTCAGATTCAGATGTAGGATGCGAGCACCAGACCAGTTCACGAAGGAGGGCTTAGCGGTCACGGCAGTACCCTGAGTGTCGCCTGCTGTCAGGAACGTTGCGCGCACTGTTGGCGTGGCGTCCCAGGGAATGGCGAATTCCGGAAAGGCGAGGGGCTGGTTCACGCTGTCGGAGGAAACCAGCTGCAGTTCGCCGACCCAACCGTTGGAGGCGTCGCGCAGGGTCTTCCATGCCGCATGGCTCATGGTCGCAAGGACGAGGACGATGGTCCATAGACGATGGTTAGACATAGTGGCAAGAAAGAAATCGGCTATCGGGAAGACAACGTGGATGCGATGGCTGCGAGCGGAATATGGCCTCGAAGAATTGATGACAGCCGATTGACAACCAGTGACAAACGTCAAGAGGCTGCAGGTGGATTGCGCTTCTTCGGGAAGCCCGGGACATGCAGAGCGGAACGGCGCGGTGCTTGCTAGAACGTTTTACAGAAGAAGGAGGAGCGCATGCAGACCCCACCGAGATTGGAGGCCGCAGCTGATTTGCGTCTTGTAGGCGGGCTTGAGACATTCATTGGCCGTCGGGACGCTGTTTTGCTGGCTCAGGTGCAGCTTACGCATTCGTTGCAGTGTGCGGCGAGCATTGCTGGCGTCGGCTATCGGCAGGCTCTGGATCATGTTCGGGCCATCAACGCCTGGGCTGGTCGGCCGCTGGTGGAATCGCACCAAGGTGGCGCCGGGGGCGGCAGCACCAGTTTGACCCCGCTTGGAGAAAAAATCCTCGAACTTTACACGGGTGCTTCTCGCGAGCATCAGAAGTGGGTAGTAGAACTCAACCAACGCTTGCGCCCGGAGCTTGCCTGGACGCTGCGGGAGTCTCCCGAGTGATCCTCGACACCACGCTGCGCGAAGGCCTGCAGAGGGTGGGGGTCTATCTTGACCTGCCCGCTCGCCGCAAGGTGGCTTCTGCTTTGCTTGAGGCCGGGATTCCGGAGCTTGAGCTTGGTGTGGTGGGACGTGACGGTCTGCTGAAACCCCTGATTGATCTTGTCGCGACAAGCGGTTCCGGAGCCAGGAGTTGGGCCTGGGCCCGCATGCGCCATGAGGATGTCGAACAAGCTGCCCGGATGGGTGTCCGCAATCTTGCCCTTTGTGCTCCCGCTTCGCCGCAGCACCAGGAGCTGCGCTTGGGTCTTTCCTCTGAGGCCGCTTGTGCACGCGTGCATGAAGTCGTGGCGCGCGCCGTCGCGCTTGGAATGACGGTTTCTGTCGGACTTGAGGATGCCTCCCGCACCCTCCCCAAAGATCTCCTCGCCACTGCCGAGGTAGCCCGCGAGGCGGGTGCGGTGCGGGTGCGTCTGGCCGACACGGTGGGTGTCCTTGCCGCCGCCGAGGTCTCTGCTTTGGTCGCGCGTCTTTGCGCCACGGGGCTGGAGGTCGGCTTCCACGGCCACGATGACTTCAGCATGGCGACGGCCAACGCCCTGGCGGCCCTGGAGGCTGGTGCCGTGGCCGTGGACGCCTCGCTCTTGGGCAGTGGCGAGCGCGCCGGCATTGCCGCCACCGAGGTGCTGGGCACCTGGCTTGCGCTTCGTCGCGGCGCGCCATTTTCTCCGGCGCTGCTGGCCGCTGCCGCTCGGGATTTCTCAGGTCTTTCGGGGCAGGCGATCGCCCCGCACGCTCCTGTGGTCGGTGAACGGCTCTTTGCCTGCGAGACAGGGCTCCACGTTGCGGCCATCGCCCGCGACCCGTCCCTTTACGAGCCCTTTGATCCCGCCTTGGTCGGATCGCGTCGGGAACTCTGCGTGGGCGGCAAAAGCGGCCTGGCGGCCATTCGCCAAGCCTTGCTGGAAGACGACCCAGAAATCGAAGTCACTTCAGATCTCGTCTCCCGCGTGCGGCGTGCGGCCGAGCGCTTAGGACGTCCTCTCCAGCCCGGAGAGCTTTCACGCCTTGCCCGGGCTGCCTGAACAGAATCCGTCTAGAACGTGACTTCGGTCGGGAAGACCCAGTAGATGGCGCGGTGCGGGTAAACTTTCACCGCCGGCGCTGGCCACTTGATCATGTTGGCGTAGTGCAAAGCCCGCTTTCCTAAGGTGGATTTGGGATGGAACATTCCCTCCAGATCCCAGTCGGGGCCCACGTAGTATTCGCGGCTGCCGGCGCCGTTTCTTTCGCTGAAGGTCCGTCCGTCAATGCCGGCGCCGACGGCCAAGTTCAGCCAAGCGGGCCAATAGGGCTGTGCTGCCTCGGGGAGCGCCTTGTGGACCTTGATCGAGGCCCAGAAGGTCTCGTTGACGTAGTCGTCCACCCACACGTGCATGTTCGGCCCGCCAGTGGGGGCGTCGTAGTATTCCCTGTGGTTGACCCAGTAGCTGTACTTGATGTCCACGTAGGCGAAGGGGATTGGGACGTAACGGCGGGCCATGGGGTAGAAGCCGCCCAAGGTTCCCGATGTGACGTCCCACACGCTGAATCCCCAGGTGGGGGCGTAGGCGTCCTTGAGTTCAATTCCGAGGTGGGTGGTGCTGGCGCTCAGTCCGGCCAGGGCGTAGGAAGAAAATTCGCCAAAGCCCGCCCATTGGTAGGCGTCGTGGAAGCCTTCGCCAAGCCATGTCCCGAAGTAGAAGTGCCCGCACTTGTCGAGGTTGTGGGCGTAGTGGAAGTCGTTGCTGGGCTTTTCCCAGTGGAAGTCGCTATTGGGTCCGCTCCACCATCCCCGCTCCAGGATGAGCCCATAGGCTGCGGCAGCGGCCGTGACCGAGGCGGCACCGACCACGCCGACCTTCCAGGGAACGATCCGCGTGGTGGTGTCGCGGGATGCGGTGTCGATTGCGTGAGGGGTGGAATCTTGCGCCACCTGGGCATGCACAGATGCTGCCATGACGACACAGGCAAGGACGCCGGGAATTCTTGACATCTGACAAATTTAGGCCCCCCAAGCGAAAAGGGGAACCCTGGGAAAGTCAGCTTTACAAAGCCTTTACGATCTGCTGCGCAAATTCCGGCAGTCCCGGATCACGCGCTCCCATGGAGGCGATCACGTCTCCTTCGCGGGCCATGGCGGCGGCGAGGGTTGCAG
Source organism: Fibrobacterota bacterium (assembly GCA_036771135.1). Lineage (GTDB taxonomy): Bacteria > Fibrobacterota > Fibrobacteria > UBA5070 > UBA5070 > JBDKGV01. The sequence continues at coordinate 3,601 of DAIPHW010000025.1, forward strand.
CCTCCTCGCGCGTCGGGGTGAGCACGGTGGCTGGGCAGCCCGCGAGTCCCGCCGAAAGGTCGATGCTCGAGATGCTGCGGTCGGCGGTGCCGCCGGCGTCGTAGACGGGAAGCAAGAGCAGCGCGTCCTGCGGCTCCAGCACCTCGCGGAAGCTCTTGGCGAAGTCCTCCAGCAGGAAGCGCAGCGGCCCGTAGCCGTGCGGCTGGAACAGTGCCACCACCCGGTGCGAAGGCGCCGCGGCCCGGAAGGCCTTGATAGCGGCCGCCACTTTGGCGGGGTTGTGGGCGAAGTCGTCAAAAACTGTCACGCCGCGGCGTGATCCGATTCTCTCGTGGCGCCGGTGTACGCCGGCAAATTTTGTCAAAGCCTTGGCCGAGGTCGTGAGCGGCACGCCTGCGGCGTGCGCCGTCACGGCAGCGGCGGCGGCATTTTCCACCATGTGGCTGCCGGGAAAGGGAACCTTGAAGTCTACGCCATCGAGCTCAAAAGCCACGTGGTCGCCGGCCAGCTCCACTGCCTTGGCTGCTCCGAAGAGCGCGGCCCCGTCTCCGGCGATGGCCACGCAGTCGGGACGCTGGCCGTTGGCCACAAAGGTGCCGTGCACCTGCGCCCGGAAGGTGCGGAAGATCTTCTTGAGCTCCTCGGGCTCCTTGTGGTCGCGGTCCAGATTGAGCAGCACGCCGATCTCGGGGTGGTAGCGCACGAGCGTCCCGTCCGACTCGTCGGCCTCGAAGACCACCCACTCGCCCTTGCCGCCGTAGGCGCTGCCCCAGAGTCCCCTTTGGCGCAGCTCTAGGAGCGGGGCGCCCGAGACCACCGAGGGATCGTAGCCGGCCTCGCGCAGGCAGGCGTAGACCATGGCGGTGACGGTGGATTTTCCGCTAGTGCCCGAGATGGCGATGCCCTTGCCTTGCTGGCAGGCCTCTTCCAAAATCTCGCTGCGGTGCAGGATCGGTGCGCCGAGCGCCCGTGCCTGCTTCACTTCCGGTGAACTTTCCTCGATGGCGGTAGATACGACGAGCCGGCTGTCCGGCCCGATTCCCGAGCCGTCTTGCGGGAAGATGCGTACCCCTGCTTTCTCCAGCGCCGCGCGGATCTCGGCGCCATCGCCCCGATCAAAGAGCCGGTCCGATCCCGACACTTCTTGTCCGCGTCCGGCGAGGTAGAAGGCCAGCGCGCTCATGCCGCTGCCGCCCACGCCGGCGAAATGGCTTCTCACAGCCGCACCGGAAGGCCCGCCTGCCGCACGGCCTCCTTCAGCTGCGCGATGGTGTAGCCGTCGATGTGGGTGAGGCTTGCCACCAGCGCCGCGTCGGCCCCAACTTTCGGCTGCAGCACCTCGGCTAGGTGCTCGGGCTTGCCCGCGCCTCCCGAGGCGATCACGGGAATGCCCACGGCGGCCGCTATTTTGGCGGTAATTGTCAGTTCGTAGCCGGCCTTGGTGCCGTCGGCGTCAATGGAGTTTAGGCAGATCTCTCCGGCTCCGATCTCCTCGGCCCTCTGGGCCCAGGCCACGGCGTCCAGGCCAGTGCGCTCGCGCCCGCCCTTCACCACCACCTCGTATCCCGACGGGACAGATTCTGTCGCCGAGACCTTGAGGACGTCCATTCCCAGCACCACGCACTGGTTCCCGAAGGCCTTGGCGCCTTGGGTGATGATCTCGGGGTGTCTCACTGCCAGCGAGTTCACCGAGACCTTCTCAGCTCCGGCCAGGAGCACCGCCCGCATGTCGTCTAGGCCCCGGATGCCGCCGCCGACAGAAAACGGAATAAACACGTTCTTCGCCACCTTGCGCACCATCTCGAGGTCGATGCCGCGCCCCTCGGCCGAGGCCGTGATGTCGTAGAAGACCAGTTCGTCCACGCCCTGGCGGTAGTATTCGGCGCCCATTTCCACGGGGTCGCCCAGGTCGCGGTTCTCCAGGAACTTCACGCCCTTGGTGACCAATCCGTTGCGAACATCCAGACACACGATGATGCGTTTTGCGAGCATTTGCAAAAGGTACCCTCTGCATCCAAGGTTGGGCGCCCGCCGCCTGCGCCCTCGGCTGCGCTCGGGCTCCGGCGTCGCCGGGCTGCTTGCCGGGCCCCCGCCCGCCGATATTGGATCGGGCATGCCCGATCCCTACGCGACGGGGCGGGTGTCCCGTCCCTGCGGGCGGCATCCCTGGCGCATTTCTCTTGCCAGTTCTATACTGACGTGCATGTCCTCCCCACGCATCTTGCTTTTGCTTGCCTTGTCGGCCATCCCCTCCTTCGCTTCCTCGTACCTCGCTCAGGATCTCAAGGCGCTGTACACCATAGAGGCTTGTTATCAGCAGGAGCGGGATGCCTTCAGCAGCGATTTTTCTGCAATCGAATATGTGCCCTCTTCGAGGGTATCCGGCTTGTGGGCCGATAGTTTGGCAGCGAACTTTTGGGTCGGTTTCGATTGGAAAGACGGTATGCTGCGAGCCGTGCGGCTCGAATCAGGAGTCGTCGGCCCTCTCGGCTGGTCCGACACGGCCGTCGTGCCGTCCATGCGACAAATTCTGTCTGGAAACCTCACCGCTGCCGCTCGCGACACCGCTCTTTCTGGCCGCACACTGCGGCTCTGGAGTCGGACTTCCGGAGACACCCTCTGGAACCTGGCGCTGGACACGTCCTCCCTAGAGATCCTGGGACTCCGCCGTGTTGCCGGCACCCAGGAGTTCCTCGGTCTGGATACCTTGCCTCGCGAACTGTTTGTCCACGGTCCAGCCTTCAAGGATGCTCAAGCAGTGGCGATCCAGGCAGAGAGTGACGTGCAGGAATTTGATTCCTTTCCTGATATGGCCTCCCTGGAAAAGATGACGTCGTCCTCGGGCTTTGTTCGAATTTGGCAGCGGAATTCGCACAATGATTCTGCCTTGCTCGTCGTCTTTGATCCCGCGAGTTCCGACTTTGCGCTCTGGTCTTCGGAAACGCAAATTCGCGCATTAAGCACTCGCGATCGCAGTGCCTTCGCTGCCGAAATCCGCTTGCGCCTCGATTCCGCCTTGTCCGGAAAGACATCGCTTCCGGGACTCGACCAGGGCTGGAGTGCCAAGCGCGACACTCTGCGCAGCGGAGATTCCGTGCTTACGATGGATGTCTTTGCCTTCCGTCACGGGGACACTGCCGTGGCGCTTGCCTTGGATCTTGATGGTCTTTCCGGTTTTGGTCGGCTTGCAACCCCTGCGGGAAATGTCGATTTGGGCCTCGCTATGCCAGCGTCAGACGTGCCAGTTGCACGCCGTACCTGCAAGCCTGCCGCGGCGCAGCCCGGGACCGATGTCCTGGGACGGCCCCGATTCGGGCGCTACTTGGGCACCACGCCGCTGCCGCTCAAATAATTGTGTAGGGGCGAGGCGTGCCTCCCCGACCCTGTATTTTATCCGCGGAACGGAGGTATCCTAATGCCAAGCAGTGAACTGACGGGCTGGACGGCCCTGGTGACCGGTGGCGGTTCTGGGATCGGTTACGAGATCGCTAGCGAGCTGGCTGCGCGGGGTGCCAATCTTGTGCTCTCGGGGCGCGATGTCTCCCGGTTGGAGGCGTCCGCACAGCGGCTGCAGGCGAATTTTGGCGTGACGGTCCGCACCGTGGCCGCTGATCTTTGCGCGCCCGACGGCGTCTCGCGCCTGTGGGATGCTGTGGCCGAGGCTCCTCCTGACATCCTGGTCGCCAACGCCGGGGCAGGTCTTGCCGGCCACTTTGAGACGCTCGATCGGGAGCGCCAGCTCGACGAGATCCGCCTCAACGTGCTGGCCGTGACGGATCTTGTCCATCGCGTTCTTCCCGCCCTGCGGGCTCGGGGGCGCGGACGCATCCTGCTTTTGGGCAGCACGGCGGCCTTCCAGCCGGGGCCCTTCATGTCGGTCTACTATGCCACCAAGGCCTATGTGCTCTCGCTGGGGCGCGCCCTTTCCGAGGAGCTGCGCGGGAGCGGCATCACCGTCACCACCCTCTGCCCGGGGCCTACCCGTTCGGAATTCTTCGACCGCGCCGGCATGGCGGAGCAGTCTCCTCTCAAGCGCCTAGGCTTAATGGCTACGGAGCCAGTGGCGCGTTTGGGCGTCAAGGCGCTCCTGAAAGGGCGACGCGAAGTGGTCGCAGGCCGCTTTAATCTCTTGGGAACCTGGTTTGGGCAGTTCCTCCCCACGGCGCTGGTGTTGCGCATCGTGGCCTTCCTGCAAAGGCCGCCGACCTAGCGATTTCCCTGCGTATTCTCTTATCTAATTCGCAATTTTCGGGGCATGTCTGAAGCATCGGGCGCCAAGCCCTCCTGGTACGGTCTTTTTGCGGTCCAATTCTTGGGATTTTTCAGCCGCGGTTTTCTCCTCGGAATGGTCGGCATGGTCGCCGTGCTGGGCAAGGGGCTGGAAAGTGCCACTTTGGCATTGCTCATCTACCTGCTGCCCTATCCGCTGCTTTCGCCGCTTTTCGGACGCCTCTCACGGGTAGTGCACCGCGATAGTGTGGTCCACATCGGTTCGGCTCTCGATATTCTCTGCGTAGGCGTGGCCATTGTCGCTTTCGCGGCCCAACTTTTGCCGCTAGCCTTTGCGGCTGCCTTCCTGCTCGGAATCCAATCAGCCCTGATCGGCCCGTCTCGCGCTGTGCTAGTGCGCGACTTCGCCGGGCGCCACGGCCTGGTTTTTGGGAACGGAATCCTCGCCATGCTGGCCTCCACTTCGGTGGTGTTGGGTCTCCTGGCTGCCGGGCTCGTCTCGCATTCCGAGCACCGCGTCGGCTGGGCCGTGGCAATCTGGCTTGCCGCCACCATCTCCGGCTGGGCGCTTTCTCTCTTGGTGCGGGTGCGCGAGCGCGAAGCCACTCCGAACCAGGTGCCGCCGTCGCTGGGAAATCCTGTGACTTACCTCCAGCAGTCCTGGCAGTCGGCTTCCGGCAGCCGCGGTCTCAACCTCGCGATTCTCGGAAACGCTTCCTTCTGGATGATCGGCACTTTGGTGCTGCTTTCCCTCTGGCTTCACGGCACGCGCGTTCTTCATCTTTCCGACACTGGAATCCTGGAGGGGCTCGCTGGGGCCGGTACCGCCTTCGGATTAGGGTGCTTTGCCGCGGCGCTCTTCTCCAAGGACCGCATCGAGCTTGCCTTCCTGCCTCTGGGCGGCATCGGTCTTGCGGCGGGCCTTTCGGCGGCGGCTTTGCTTCCCTTCCCCTCGGGAATCTTTCTCTTGCTGGTGGCGGCCGCGGCTTTTGCTAGTGGCTTCTTCAAAATTCCCACGGTGGCCTGGATCCAGGGGCGCACCCGCCGCCGCGAGCGCGGGCTCGGTTCTGCCATGACCTACATGGGCCTTGCCAACTCGGCGGCCGTGCTGCTGGGGCTGGGCATCGCCTGGGCCTTTTCGCGGCTCATCCCCTCCTCGTTCCTCGGCATTCCCAGCTCGCGGGCCCTGCTTGCTTTTGCTGCCGCCTGGGCTTGGCTCGTCACTCTGGTGGTGGTGGCGAAGTTCCCCAACGTGAGTTCGCGCACCGTGGCGCGTCTTCTGATGCGGCTGCTTTTCCGCTTGCAGGTGCGCGGTGCCGAGGTTGTCCCGGAATTCGACGGGGCGCTGCTCGTCTGCAACCACGTCACGCTGATGGATGCGCTTTTAGTGCAGGCAGCCTCGCCGCGCGGGGTGCGCTTCGTGATGCTGCACGACGTGTGGTCTCGGCCGCTTGCCAACTGGTTCTTCCGCATGATGGGCGTCATCCCGGTGGCGCCCGGGAGCTTGCGTTCGGTGGCAGAATTTGTCAAAAATTGCCGCGAAGCGCTCAAGAGCGGACAGGTCATCTGCATCTTCGCCGAGGGGCAGCCTTCCCGCACCGGCTACATCCAGGAGTTTCAGCGCGGCATCGAGGTGGTGCTGCGCGACCTGGACGTTCCCGTTATCCCCATGTGCATGGATGGTGTCTTTGGGGCTCCCTTCAGCATGCCGGGCGGACGTCTGCAGCTTCCTACCCTGGTCAGTTGGCGCAAGCATGTGGAGATGCGCTTTGGAGAGCCGATGTGTTCTCCGGTGGCCGCTTGGCAAGTCCGCCAAGCGGTGCAGGAATTGTCCATCCAGGCCTTCGCCGATCGTTTGCCCTCCAATATGACGCTTGCCAGCGGCTTCCTGGAGGTCGCACGCAGCCGCTCCTCGAAGAAGCTCCTGGGCGATTCGACCGGCGTCTCGCTCACGCGCCGTCAGGCGCTTTTGCGCGCCGCTGCCATCGCCGAGTACTGGAATGAGCGCTTCGAGCCGGGCGAGAGGGTGGGGCTGCTGTTCCCCTCCACCGCTGCCGGGGCGCTCATGAACATCTCGCTCACTCTCTCGGGCCGGATCCCGGTGAACCTCAATTACACCGCGTCTAAGGAGGCTTACGAGAACGCCTGTGCCAAGGCCGGAATCCACACCATCATCACTTCCAAGGTCTTCCTCGAAAAGCTCGGCCGCGAAGCCGAACCGGGAATGCTCTTTGCCGAGGATTTGACAGGACTCTTGCAGACCCGCCACAAGCTGAAGGGAGCTTTCTACGGATTGCTTGCCCCGATTCCTCTCGCCTGCCGCCACTTCGCGCGGCGCAAGGTGTGCCGTGACGACGTGGCGACCATCCTCTTCTCGTCGGGTTCGACGGGCCTTCCCAAAGGAATCCCGCTGACCCACGGCAACATTCTCGGGAGCGTCGAAGGCTTGCGCCGCATCTACCGCTTCCTCGACGACGACGTGATGGTCGGGGCGCTTCCCTTCTTCCACGCCTACGGCTTTACGGGCACCATCTGGTTCCCCATCTTCGACCACATCTCGGCGGTCTACCACCCCAACCCCACCGAGGCTAAGGCGGTGGGTGATCTCATTGAGGCGGCCAAGGGCACCATCATCATCAGCACTCCCACGTTCCTGGAGAACTACCTGCGCCGCAATCCCCGCGAGAAGCTCGGGACGCTTCGCCACATCATCAGCGGCGCCGAGAAGCTTTCCGACCAGTTGCGCAAGCTCTGGCACGACATGCAGGGAGGCTCCATCCGGGAAGGCTACGGAGCGACGGAGTGCTCGCCCATCATCGCCGTGAACAGTCCCGACTGGGAAGGGACAGATCTTGTCGGCCAGACGGTGGTCCAGCGCGGCACTCTAGAGCACGCCGTGGGAATGCCGGTCCCTGGCGTGGCGGTGCGAGTGGTAGATCGCGACGACTTTTCTCGCGTGCTGCCCCCCGGTGAAGAAGGCATGCTGCTGGTCAAAGGAGCCATCGTGATGAAGGGCTACCTGGATGATCCCGAGGCCACCCAAAAGGCCTTCCACGACGGCTGGTACGTCACCGGCGACATCGTCCGGGTCACTCCCCAGGGATTCATCCAGATCACCGATCGCGTGTCGCGCTTCTCCAAGATCGGCGGCGAGATGGTGCCCCACATGCGCGTCGAGGAGGAGCTCCAGCTGCTCTCGGGCTTTGTCGAGCGCGTCTTCGCGGTGGTCGGTCTTCCGCACCCGGCTAAGGGCGAGCAGCTTGCGGTGGTGACGACGCTTTCGCAACAGAAACTGTCCGAGCTGTTTGATCACCTGAGCCACGACAGCACGCTTCCGCCGCTGTGGCGTCCCAAGCCCAGCATGTTCGTGCATGCCGAGGAGCTGCCGCTCATGCCCACCGGCAAGACCGACATCCTCACGGTCCGCAAGATCGCTCGCGAGGCCCTGCTTTCGCAGGATGCGCGCTGACGTCCTTCGCTCCGGTGGATGATCCTAGGGACCTGGAAGCTCTGGCAGCCGGCTTTGCCGCCTTCTTCCAGGGGGCGGCACCGCCCGAGTCTGCTGCGCTGGTGCGCGCCGTGGCTGACGGCTCGCTGCTGCGCCGCCTCGATCCTAAGGCCGACGAGCCACTGCGACAATTTTTGTCACGCATTGCCGCCATCCCCGACCGCAAGACGGCCGCCTGGACCGCCTGGAATCTGCTGCAGGAGCGTGCCCAAAAGCCTGCTCCGCCGCCGCGTTGTCGCCGCTCTCCGCTTTGGGCCTTGCTTGCGCTTCCCCTGCTTGCGCTCCTAGTCCTTGGGGGCACCTGGCTTGCCGTGACGCTTGGCTGGACCAATGCGCCCAGCCGCATCGAGCGCCGCTCCTTCGGCCAGGCGTTTCGCTCTGCTGACATCCGCGCCGGCCTGGAAGACCAGATCGCCACTCGCCGACGCATTGAGTCGCTCCTTGCTCGTGCCCCCGAGAACGCCCAGCTCGTCTGGCGGGTACTTTCTGATAGCGGCGACGGCCCCTTGGTGTCGGCCATGCTCTTGGCCGTCGATTCCACCACCACCACCTCCGCGCCCGTGACAGGAAATGTCTTTTTCTGGGTCCACGATCCCGCCTGGGATTCCTGTGCCCTGGCCGTTGCCGCTGACCTTCCCGCCATTCGCGCCGCCGCCGCAAAAACTGGACTTCCGGCTCGTCTGGTGGCGCTTCCCGCCATCTGCGAGCAGTTGCGCCGCACCGAGTCCTTCCGCGAGGCCTACAAGCAAATCTTTGCCCGCTTCGTCCCGGCCGGCAACCTTTCCATGGGCGTCACCGGCATCAAGCCCGAGACGCTGCGCGCCACCTCGGCCTGGCTCCTTCCCGCCGACCGCCCTCTGATCGACTCTGTCCCAGACGACACCCTAGCCTCGCGTCTCAAGTCCCCGGACCACGCCTGGGCCTACCTGTACGCGGCCCTTTGCATGAAGGGCATCCTGCGCCGCTGGGCTGCCGCCGGTGTAGATCTCTCCCGCCGTCCCGAAATCGTGATGACGGTCTACAACCTCGGCTCCAACCGCTGTCCGCCGCGTCCGGATCCCCAGGCCGGCGGCGCGGTGTTCCGCATCGGCTCCCGCGAATACAGCTTCGGCTCCTTCGCCTGGGAATTCTACTGGTCCGGCATCCTCTACCCCCAGCTTTCGTTTTAAACCCCATCGGCATGGGCGCCCGCCGCCTGCGGCGTCGCCGGGCTGCCTGCCGGGCCCCCGCCTTCCCCGTTTGTGTGGGCGAGGCGTGGGCGGGTGTCCCGTCCCTACGGGCGGCATCCCTGGCGCGTGTTGTGCCGCGCAGCTTCGCCGGTGCTGCGCGCCGGCGGGGCGATTGCAAATCATTTCATTCCTGAACGCCTATTTCTTCTGCAGCGCTTGACTTCTGTCCTCCAATACCTGTAGCTTCATGTGTCTGGGATCTGGGATCACAAAAAGGGGGGGGAGCTTATGGCTAAGCCTTCGATCGTTTACATGCTGCTCATCGCCGGGGCAGCTGCCCTAGGTGGTTTTCTTTTCGGGTTCGATACCGCCGTGATCAACGGCGCGGTGCTTGCTCTCAAGGAGCACTTCGGTGCTGGCGACTGGCTGATCGGGTTGGCCGTATCGCTGGCGCTTCTGGGCGCCGCCGGCGGTGCTTTCTTTGCTGGCCAGCTCGCGGATCGCTTCGGCCGCAAGCCCTGCATGGTCGGCGCCGCGGCGCTCTTCTTCGCGAGTTCCATCGGTTCGGGAGCGCCCTTCACCATTTACGACTTCATCTTCTGGCGGGTGGTGGGCGGCATCGGGGTGGGTGCCGCCAGCGTCATTGCTCCGGCCTACATTGCCGAGACCGCGGCGGCCCGTTTGCGTGGCCGCTTGGGGAGTCTCCAGCAGTTCGCCATCGTGCTCGGCATCTTTGCTGCCTTGGTCAGCAACTTCGTGATCGTGCGCCTTTCTGGTGGCGCCAGTCATGCCTTCTGGCTCAGCACCCATGCTTGGCAGTGGATGTTCTGGGTCGAGGCGGTTCCGGCGCTGGTCTACGGCGCCGCGGCCCTTTGCATTCCCGAAAGCCCGCGTCACCTGGTGGCCAAAGGCCGCATCGAGGATTCTGAAGTCATCCTGCTGCGTCTCCAGGGAGATGAGGCCATTGGCCGGGCCGCCGAGATTCAGGCCTCGCTGCATGGCAAGCGCAATCCGCGCCTCTCCGATGTCCTGATAGAAGGCGCCAAGGGCTTGCGTCGCATCCATCCGGTGGTGTGGTCGGGTTTGGGTTTGGCTGTGCTGCAGCAGTTGGTCGGCATCAACGTGATCTTCTATTACGGCAGTGCTCTCTGGCGTTCCGTAGGCTTTTCCGAGCAAGACTCGCTGATGCTCAACGTCTTCTCAAGCATCGTCAACATCGCGACCACCCTCATCGCCATTGCCACGGTAGATCGTTTGGGACGCAAGCCTTTGCTCTTGGTCGGGAGTCTTGGCATGTTCGCCTCGCTCTTTGCCATGGCCATTGCCTTTGCCACCGCTCCCGTGGTGGGTGGTCAACCCTCGCTATCCGGCATTGGGGCTTGGACGGCTCTCGGGGCGGCCAACCTCTACATCGTCTTCTTCGGCATGAGCTGGGGCCCGGTGATGTGGGTCATGCTTGGCGAAATGTTCAACAACCGCATTCGCGGCGCCGCCTTGGCATTGTGCGGCCTGTTCCAGTGGCTCGCGAACTTCGCCGTGAGCATCACCTTCCCGCCTTTGGCTTCCGGGCTCGGCCTAGGCGGAGCCTACAGCATCTACGCCTTCTTTGCCTTCATAAGCATCTTCTTCGTCTGGAAGGGCGTTTCCGAGACCCGCGGCGTCGAGCTCGAAGCCATGAAGTAACCCCGGCACCAAATGTTGCAAACCCCTCTCTGCTTGTCGGAGAGGGGTGGCCGCGCCAGCGGTTGGGGGCATCGTAGGGGCGATTCATGAATCGCCCCTAAGCTACCGCCCTTCCTTCTCCGCCAAAATCTGTAGTCGATAGGGAAGGATGTCGTGATCGCCGGGGACTTCCGCTGCCGCTCCGCTCACCAGCACGAAGAGCCGAGCTTCCGTCCAGGATGAGCAGTGCTTGATGGGAAGCTCCGGCCCGATGGCGTAGACAGAATTTGGCGCATCGTCCAGCCGCTCCACGATCCAGCAGCCGCTCTTGGAGTCGTAAGCTGAGATGTGTTCGTGGCCGAAGAGGGTGTGTCGCCCCAGCACCCAACGTCCGATCCTCTCCAGCGGTTTGCGAGAAGATTCCAGGATGGCGTGCAAATCATGCACCATCTTCTGGTGAATTTCCGGGCTGGCTTCGTCCCCGGTCTCTGACGTTGATTCCATGTCTTCACGTTAGCAACTTTGCGCAGGCCGCGAGGCTATGGCTTTTCGGTTTGCTAGGCGCACCTCCGCAGAACTCGCCGATGAGTTACATTGCCGCATTCACCTTTCATAACCAATAGCAGGAGAATTAGGCCGATATGGGCATGCTTCCTTCCAATCTGTGGCGCAAGCGCACCCGCGTAGTCGTCGAGGGCACTCCTTACGTCTTCACGGAAGTGAACTTCGTAAAGCCGGGCAAGGGCCAGGCATTTCTGCGCTGCCGTCTCAAGGCCCTCACCGATGGCCGCACCCTGGAGCGCACCTACAAGTCTGGCGAAGAGCTGGAAGAAGCCAACATTGAGGAAGCCGAGGTCCAGTTCCTGTACTCCGATGGTTCGATCTGGCACTTCATGAATACCGAGACCTTCGAGGAACTCGAATTCAACAAGGTCCAGACCGAAGAAGCTATCCCCTTCCTGCTTCCCGAGATGAAGTGCACGGTGCTCTTCTTCAATGGCCAGCCCATCGCCATCACTCCGCCCACGTTTGTGGATCTTGTGATCACCTACTGCGAGCCGGGCATCAAAGGGGATACCACCAATACTCCCTTCAAGCCGGCCACCCTGGAAACCGGATCTCAGATCCAGGTTCCTCTGTTCGTGGAAAACGGCGAAAAGATCCGCATCGACACCCGCACCAGCGAGTATGTCGAACGCGTGAAGGGATAAATTCTGGAGTGATGGGGCCCTGGGCGGGTGGTGTTCGACTTGTCAACGAGCATTTTTCTGCTAGATGGAAACGAACCGCGCGCCCTGGCTTTGCGACCTAGATTGAAAGCAAGGTAATGGCCTCCCTGGTGGGGGCAGTGTTTTGCTGCATTTCAGGTGTCTATGACCCATTGGAGGTTGTCATGAGATTACGGACTTTGGCATGTGCGGTTCTGTTGAGCCTCGGTGCTTCCTATGCCCTGACCCCGGTAGCGACGCATGGCACCCTCAGCATCAAGAATGGGCAATTGGTGGATTCCACTGGCTCTGCTGTGATCTTGCGGGGCGTCAGCATGTTCTGGAGCAGCGAGCCAGATGGCTACAATTTTTACACATCCGGTGTCGCGCAGACGCTTCTGGGGGACTGGAAAGCCGCCGTTGTGCGCGTCCCCATGGGAATCGAGCACGTGAAAGACGCACCTGCCCTCAACACTTCGTACCTGGAAGACCTTTCCGGAGGTGCTACTCCCAGCACTTCAAAGAATGCCCAGCGTGCTTTCAACATGGTGGATATCTGCATCAGGCAAGGCCTGTATGTGATCCTGGACTGGCATGCTGAGCAGCTTCATCAATCCGAAGCCGTGACGTTCTTCACCCTGGCCGCCAAGAAGTATAAGAATGTCCCCAATGTCCTCTTTGAGACCTTCAATGAGCCCGCCGGCCCGGGGTGGAGTGATTTGGTCACCTACCATAATGCGGTCATTGCAGCCATCCGAGCTCAAGGCGCAAAGAATGTGGTGCTGGTCGGGAGTCCTAGCTGGTCTTCCCAGCCGAACTTGACCCCAGCCGTCACCGACCCGACCGGAAACGTTGCCTATACGCTGCACTTTTACGCCGGGGCAAGCGCCCACGACGCTTATCGTTCGAACGTGACCTCTGCCTTGGGCATGGGGCGCGCGGTGTTCATCAGCGAGTGGGGCACGACTTCCGCCGATGGTGCCTCCAACGTCAGTACTGGCAACAGCACCACTTGGCTGAATCTTTTGGAGACGAACAAGGTCTCTTCTTGCAATTGGGCAGTCAGTAATCAGCTGTTAGATCCGAGCAACTCCTCCTCTACCACGGTGCAAGGATCTGCGGCCTTGCTACGTACCGCTTCTAAGACTGGCAGTTGGGCGACGTCGGATCTCACCACTTCCGGTAACTTTGTCCGCACGTGGCTGCAGGGAAAGCAAAGCGCCTATACACTACCTCCCAGTCCTCCAGATACGACGTACATCCCTTCGAACACCTTGTATGCAACAGCAAACTACGATGGCACGAAAGCAGATTCCGTAGCTTCGACGGACGGCGGCACCAAGGGCATGCTGAGTGTTGCCAGCGGCTCTAGCGCCAGCTACTACCTGAATTCCAGCGTTGACGCCTATTTGAGCGTTTCTGCGCGGGTCAAGCCGTCGTCCGGAGGGGGAACTCTGACGTTTTCCTGGGATGGAACGGTGTTGAGTACAATGACGGTGCCTTCTGGTACGTCTTGGATGACGGTCTTGGATACTTTTGAAACCAAGACCAAGACAGGCGCTCATGTCTTGAAGATTGACGTTAAGGGAAGCATTGGTGCCCTTTCAAGCTTTACTTTCACCAAGATGCCGCTTTCCTACAATCCGATTCCGGTGGGCATTGCTGCTCCGGCATCGCTGGCGGGGCGTCTTTCGGCCCGAGCCACCGCGTCAGCCATTGTGGTCGATTTGCCGCAAGGGCAGACTTGGTCCGTGGCTCGTCTAGTGAACGCCCAAGGGCGCGAGATGGCACGGGTTTCTGTTGTCAATGGCGCAACCCAATTGAGCCTTCCGCCTCTCCGCAGTGTCGGCTGGGTTCTTTTGGAGAGCGGAACCTCCCGTATCAGCATTCCTGTAGCATTGTCCGCAAATTGATCGTTTCGGTTGAACCTAGGCGATCACGGCTGCGACTAAATAAATGTGCGGAAGTGCTGGGTTGGAAACGCCTTGCGAGATCCGTACCTCTGACATACATTTCCGAAACTTAGAGACACCACCACACCACCACAACTCAGGAGTCGCATATGCGTAAACTAGCTCTGGGTCTGATCGCGGGTTCTATCCTGGCAACAGGGGCGCGAGCAGATCTTCCCATCACATTTCCTGCGCAGAAGTTAACGAGCGCCATGGACGATACCCTTGCTACATCTGTCAATGTCAAGAGTTTGACAGGCGTGACCGGGTACCACGGTACGGACAAGTCGACCTATACCACCTACATAACCACTGATAGCGCGGTTGGTATCAAATACTCTATCGCGATGGGTCCTACTACCGCAGACTATGGTGCCACTGCCGGACTTTTGGTGCCCATCACCACCGATTGGGTGACCAAGGATCTTTCCTCGGCCACGGCCATCACTTTCTACGCCAAGAGCAGTGATACCAACACCATCCACGTCATCATCGGTTCCGCACTCTACGATGCGACGACGGCAGCCGCCCATGCGGCGCTCACGAGCCCCGACATCCCAATCACCACTGACTGGAAGCAGTACACGGTCGACCTCACCTCCATCACAATGGCGAGCTGGTACTCCGACTGTGCGGGCGATTGCTTGACCACGGGGTGGAATGATCCGGCCAATACCATTAAAATCGGCACGGCTGTGGATAATCTCAACTTCCAGCCGAACAACCTCACTTTTGGAAATAAAGGCAAGACTGGCCCGACCAAGGGTGCCACTGGTGACATCTACATCAAGGACATCAACATCGTGGGTGCCAGCAAGTACCCAGACATCACGAGCCCGGCTTGCGCGGCGGCCTCCAAGTCGTTCCGCATCGACCACTTCGACGCCGCGAAGGGCAACACCCAGAGCGCGGAAGGCAACTACTGGTACGTCTTCTCCGACACCAGTTCCACCAAGGTGGATGATTCGGCCACGGGCATGTCCACCATTGATATCGGGACCGCCAAGGCCTGGGCTCCGAGCTCCACTCTCGGTGCCGCAGTGCTGAAGGCCACTCTGAACAAGAACGTTTCGGCCTCTGGCTTCACCTTCCACCCCTATGCCGGCTGGGCAACCATTGGTGTTGGCTTGGGACGCGGCGATGGCTACAAGCCTCTGGATCTTTCCAGCACCGGCTTCAGCGCCTTCGGCTTCACGCTGTATGGACCTAGCGATTTGGGTGGTTCTTTCGACGCAGACAAGGTGCCTGTGATCAACTTCAAGGTCGGCAAGAAGAGCGTCGGCGATGCCGAGACCTACGCCGTGCCCGTTCCTGTCACGCAGTTTGGCTCGGTAATCTGTGTCGATTTCACTGCTCTCAAGCAGCCTACTTGGTATACCAAGAACAATCTGGGCGGCATCGCCAATGCCTTCACTGCGGATGACATGACCAAGCTCGGCTGGGAAATGAAGATCGAAGACCAGAAGACGGTTTTGACTTCGGGTCCCAACACCTTTGGCATCGGTGCGGTCACCCTCTACGGTGTGGACAGCGCTGAAGTTGCCGCACTCGAGTGCGATCCTGCAACGGATGTCTGCGATGACCCGAATGCTGCCATTGCTCCGCGCGCTGGCTTTGCTTCCTTCCATGCCAGTTACAACAATGGCCTGGTGCTGACCTACTCGGTCAAGGGTGCTTCTGCTAAGGTCGACGTGGTTCGCATGAACGGCTCGCGCGTAGCTTCCTTCCAGGCGGCTCCTGTCGCCAATGGCATGAGCTACCCGGTCAAGCTGCAGAGTGGTTCCTACATGGTGATCGTTCGCGGCGAAAGCGGCAACCGCATGGTTACTCCGCTGGCCGTCACGCACTAATAGGGCTCTTGCCCAATTCTTGTTGGGGATGCCTTAATGGCATCCCTTTTTTTTTGAACATTTTGCTGTCGCTTTGCAACTTACGTAGAGAGGAAGCGCTTTTTTCGCTTCAGGTGGAGAACGTCCTTTGTAAAGTTCTTTACGGGTGTATTTATAGATGCTGTCTATGAGCGCACTTGCGCACTTGCGAAGTGCGACATTTGTCTTAATCAAAACCAAATCTTCACCACGATCCACTCGAGGTGCCCAATGCGTATGAAACGACCTTTGTTTATTGGCTTGATCGCAGGGCTAGCATGTTCTGCGAATGCCGCGAAATTTCTTCCGTACGATGAGCCCTACAACAAGTACCCTGCAGCGCAGGCTGGTTGGGACTCGGCTTTGACGATACACTGGAAGCAGTGGAAGACGGATTTTTTGAATGGTGGCCTTGTGAGGGGGTCTGACCCCAGTGGCAACGCGAGGACGATCTCGGAAGGTCAGTCCTATGCCATGCTCATGTCCGTCTGGATGAATGACCAGGCAACCTTCAATTCCGTTTGGGCCGCTACAGAGAATTCTCTGTGGAACAGTGGCTCGGGATGGTACCGGTGGACACCCAGCGATCCCAACTACGCAGGCGATGCAGACTTCGACATCTGTGGAGCTCTCATTTTTGCTTCAGCTTTGGTGGATAAAGGCTATTGGAAGAGTTATTCGACCGGTGGAAACACCTACAAGTCCAAAGCGAAAATTGTCCTGCAGTCTCTCATCAAGAACTTTATTGATGTGAACAGCAACTATCGGATCAATTCTTGGCCTGGCGCAGGCGATGGAATTCGCAATCCCAGCTATCATATGCCGCAGTGGTACCCGATTTTCAAGGATTTCGGCGATTCCAACGGCGTCTCGGGCATGGATTGGACGAAGGCCAAGGCGGGAGCCTACGCATTCATCAATGCACAGCCCAATGCTTCCAAGGGCATGGCGCGCAACTTCAGCAGTGCAAATGGCGGCACGCCAAGCGGCGGCACTTCGTCACCCAACAACTTCGACATGGGTTTTGACGCCATTCGCGTTCCGTATCGCATGGGCATGGCGGCGCTGTGGAACAAGGACGCCGAGGCCATTGCCTGGTGCAAAGGTGTTTGGAACGGCGGGACCGTTTTGAATAGTTCTCCTGGAATGTATTCCGTCTCTGGTGCAAAATTGTGCGGATGGAAAACATCAAACACCTGCAGCAGTGGCGACGGTTGGACTAACGATGCCTATGAGCCTCCCATGACCGAGGCTATGTGGGGAACCGCTGCTCGTGGGGCCGCTGC
Organism: Fibrobacterota bacterium; assembly: GCA_036771135.1. GTDB lineage: Bacteria > Fibrobacterota > Fibrobacteria > UBA5070 > UBA5070 > JBDKGV01. Next base: position 20,484 of record DAIPHW010000025.1, read on the forward strand.
TTCGGATGCGGTGTCGCAGAAAGCCTTTACGATCATTACATCGCTTCTTGCAGCCCCTCTAAAGCAGCATCCTTATTTTACGACGTATGATGATGCGCCCCAGAAAAATTATTTCGCCCAGTCTCTGGGTCTGATTGGTTGCATTGCCATGAATGGGCGTGCCTGGAACGTGTGGGATGATTTGAAGCATCCGACAGCAGTTGTGGACACGTCTACAAAGATGACGACGCCTCTGAGCGCATCGCCAAGCACTAGCGCGACCACGGGCACAATTCGGGTCACGGGCAAGCTCAGCAAGAGTGCATCCTGGACGCTGAACATGACCGGAGCAACGTCGGGCGCAACCTACACTTCGCTCTCCTTCACTACCGATACTATTGATTTTCAGTGGACACCGAGTTCAATGCGCAAGCTTAAAGCTTTCGCTACGGAGAATGCGACGATCACACTTAGTGTGGGTGGGCGCACGGACTTGAGTGGTGCGACAACGACCGTCGCACTAACCTCTGCTGTAGGCATTCATGGTCAAAGCGTGCATGGTGCAGCCACCACCTGGACCGGTGAAGGCTTGCGGGTTTCAAGCCAAGTCGCCCAGCCTGGGCAGGCGTACTTGGTTCGAGTCTTCAATCTCCAGGGGCAGCAAGTTCAGCAAGACCAGATGGTTATGGCTCAGGAAATGGGGAGCACGACGCTTTTGAGCGCTGTTCCACCGCTGCGTCAGTCCGGTATGCTTTTTGTTGAGCTTCAGGATGCCCAGGGCGCCAAGCAGCGTCTATTGCTGCCTCCTTTGCGCTAAGGGGTGATTCAAATTGAGAGAACGGAAGGGGAGCTCTTGCTCCCCTTTTTGTTTAGGGATCTTTTTTCTCAAGGGGGTGTGGTTTCCTTCCGATACTTCAATCAAAGGGGCCAGCAGGGACGCTGACACCAGAAGCCTGGAATCGGCCAGCTTCAAGTTTGAACACGGAGGAAGAGCCATGCGTATTTACAACAACGTTGATGCCATCAACACCCAGAATTCCATGTCCGTCAACAACAAGCTGATGTCTAAGAGCTTGGAAAAATTGTCGACGGGCTTGCGGATCAATCGTGCAGCGGACGATGCTGCAGGACTTTCGGTTTCCGAAGGCTTGCGCTCGCAAATTCGTGGTTCACAGATGGCTCAGCGCAACGGAAACGATGCGACGGCCCTTCTGCAGGTCGCTGAATCGGGTGCACAGCAGATCGTCGATTCGCTGCAGCGTATGCGTGAGCTGGCTATCCAGTCGGCTAACGGAACCTACAGCAATACGGATCGCGCTTACATCCAGCAGGAATTCCAGCAGCTTACCTGTGAAATCACCCGTATCGCCGGTTCGACGACGTACAACAGCATTGCTCTTCTCAACAACGTCAATACGACGTTCACCTTCCAAGTCAGTGCTGCTGCTTCGGGGTCTGCTGCGTCTTCGACGATTTCGTTCCAGACCGTGAACTTGGCAAGCTTCGGTGACTTTAGCGTTGTTGGAACCGTTTCCGGCCAGGATTTGGCGCAGGCGGCTGTGGCCTCCATTGATGTCGCACTGAACTCTGTACTGAGTCTGCGTTCCAACATTGGTTCTGTAATGAACCGTTTGGACAAGACGGTCGAGAACCTTGGCAACATGGTCTCTAACCTGTCGGATGCCGAGAGCCGCATTCGCGATGTCGACTACGCTACGGAATCGACCAAGTTCTCTCGCAACCAGATCCTGGTGCAGTCGTCGCAGAGCATGTTGGCGCAGGCGAACCAGCTGCCCTCTAGTGTTCTGAGCCTCTTGCGTTAACGCAGAAGTAAAGAGAGTGAGTTGTAGAGGCGTTCCATATGGAACGCCTCTTTTTGTACGTGCCTGCATTGCGAAAGGCTAGCAGGACGCGATGGCTAACATCGGGCTCACAGAACGCTCTGCATTTTTCTTTCTAAAAAACCTTGTAAGTCCTTGACAAGTGAGTGAGTTGGGCTATCTTTAATGACCTCGGACGGCGGT
>DAIPHW010000026.1:0-22291 GCA_036771135.1 Fibrobacterota bacterium
GTCCCGCGGTCCCGAGCTTGATGCCGCCCAGCAGATCGCGCGAAGCCGGCTCCTTGGTCGCCTTGTCGCGGCACCAGGCGATGATGCGATCGAAGCGTTCGTTGGAGAGCCCAACGCCCGGGACCAGTTCGAGCTTGCCATCCACCACGTCGGTGGCGTAGTCGTCGTTCACCTGCATCACGGGGCCATTGCCACAGGCGCCCAGGCATTCCACCCGCGCCAGCGTGAAGAGTCCGTCGGCGGTGGTGCCGCCATGACTTGTGATGCCCAACGTCTTTTCTGCGTGCTCCAAGATCGCCTCGGCGCCCAGATTGTGGCACGCGACATTCTGGCAGACCTGCAGGAAGAAGCGCCCGGTGGGGATCTTCTTGTACATGGTGTAGAAGTTCGCCACGCCCCAGGCATGCACCGGAGAGCAGCCGCACTTCTCGGCGGCCCATTGGATGGCGGCCTGCGGCAACCAGTCCAGTTCGCCTTGAGCCAGCCACAGCACTTCAAGAAGCGCGCCTTGAGGATCGGGATAGCGGCGCAAGAGCTCTGCCAGCGGCTCGGCGATGCGCTTAGAAGAATCGAGCCGTGCGGCCACTTCCTGGTAGGAGGGCTGCGCGACAGGAACAGAATCTGTCATAGGAGCCTTCATCGGTCGAGTTCCCCGGCGATGATGTTGATGCTCGAGAGGCTGATGATGGCGTCGGAGATCATGCCTCCTTCGATCACCTCGTGGAAGGCCGCGTACTGCGTGAGGCAGGGCGGACGGACCTTGATCTTGTAGGGCTTGCCGCTGCCGTCGGAGACGATGAAGAAGCCCAGTTCGCCATTGACCGCCTCGATCGAGTCGAAGTGTTCCCCTGCTGGCGGACGGATGCCCTCGTAAACGAGCTTGAAGTTCGCGATCAAGGCTTCCATGTCGTGGTAGGTCGCCTCGTGAGGAGGCAAGCGCAGCCGCGGATCGTCGCTGTTTATGGGGCCGGGCTTGAGGCGGGCCAGCGCCTGGCGACAGATCTTGAGCGATTCCAACGACTCATAGACCCGGCAGATCAGGCGATCGTAGGTGTCGCCGGTGGTGCCGATCACCGTCTCGAAGTCATAGGTCTCGTAGCCGAAATAAGGCTCGTCCTTGCGCAAGTCGCGGTTGACGCCAGAGGCGCGTAGACAAGGGCCGGTCCAGCCCCAGGTGAGAGCCTGTTCCGCCGAGATCTTGCCAACGTCGCGGGTGCGATCAATGAAGATGCGGTTGTGCTCGATCATCGAGAGGCCTTCGAGAAGGCCCTTCTCGGCGTCGGCGATAGCCACCTTCACGTCATCCTCAAATCCCTCGTAGGTATCGCGGTAAAGACCACCGATACGGCTGAAGGAATTGGTGAGGCGCGCCCCCGAGAGCTTTTCCCAGATGGCGTAGACGACTTCGCGCGGATTGTAGAAGTAGAAATAAGCCGTCTGGGCGCCGCAGTCGTTCATGGCGGCGGCCACGCAGACCAGATGGTCAATGACGCGGGTCAGCTCGCATAGCAGCACGCGCAGCGTGGTGGCGCGTTCGGGGATCTCGGCCTCGAACATCGACTCTGCAGCCTTGCAGAAGCCCACGTTGTTCATGATGGCCGAGCAGTAATTCAGGCGATCGGTGTATGGGAGGACCTGGTTGAAGGTCCCGCGCTCCACCATCTTCTCAAAGCCGCGGTGGAGGTAGCCGATCTCGCCCACCGAGGCGATGATCTCCTCGCCGTCCAAAGCGACGAAGGAGCGCAGCGCTCCGTGGGTGGCCGGGTGCGAAGGGCCGATGTTGACGGTAAAGAGATCGAGCTTCTCGCCGTCTGGGGAGAGGACTTTCACTCAGCGGCCTCCCTTGAGCACGTCTTCCACCATGGGAGACGATTCAGGAACGGAGTCGAGCAGCTGATATCCCAAGGTGCGCAGACGCGCCTCCAGCTGGTCGACCATGGGGTCGTTCATGGACAGTTTCTGACGGCGCTGGGCCGGATAGTCCTTGCGCAACGGATGCCCCACGAATTCGTGGTGGTTCAGAAGGCGCTTGAGGTTCGGGTGTCCGACGAAGCGGATGCCGTACTGGTCCCAGGTCTCGCGCTCCTGCCAGTTGGCGATCTTCCAGATGTCGTGGATGGAAGGAACGTCGAGATCCTCTTCATCCGCCCACACCTTCACGCGCATGCGATGGGCGACGTGGCTCTGGCTACGCAGGTTGTAGACCACAGCGAAACGGGCTCCCTCGTGACCAGGCCACTGCAAGTAGTCCACGGCGGTGATATCCACCAGCACTTCAAAGCTCCACTGGGGATCGTCGCGCAGGAAGAGCATGGTCTCGCGCAGGCGCTCCTTGGCGACTACGGCAGTAAGCCCCCAACGATCGAGAGGATCGAGAGTGGCGCCGAATTTCTCGGCAAGGATCGGAAACAAGCGGTTCTGGGCCTCCTTGCGGTCCGAGAGGCTCGCCGGTACGGCGGCTTCGGCCCATGGCCCCAGATTTTGAATCTGGTCGTGGCTCATCCGATGTAGACCTTCTGGTGAAGCCCCTGGCGGCGCTGTTCCATGTACGACTCGTCCTTGATCTTTTCCTGCAGAAGCATGAGAGCTTCCATGTAGCCTTCTGGCCGTGGCGGACAGCCGGCGATGTAGACGTCCACCGGCACGATCTCGTCGATGCCGGGAACGGTGCAGTAGCAGTCGTAGAAGCCACCGGAGCACGCGCAGGCACCGACTGCAATCACCCATTTGGGCTCGGCCATCTGCTCCCAGATGCGCCGCAAGATGGGAGCCTGCTTGTAAGTGATGGTCCCCATGACCAAGAGCAGGTCTGCCGAACGGGGCGTGAAACGGAAAAATTCCGACGCAAAGCGGGCCAAGTCGAAGCGGCTGCTGGCAGCGCTCATGAACTCAATGCCGCAACAAGCTGTCGCGTAAGGGTAGGGCCAGAGGGAGTTGGAGCGTCCCCAATTGATCAGGGCGTCAATATTGGTCGCCAAAAAGCCGCTGTTGCCGGCGTGGGCGTCCTGGTGCGTTGCTGGACCTTGTGCCTGGCTGCCCGTCTGGCCTTGGGTTGCCGTGGTCATCACGTCCTCCCGGTTAAAAGTGCTTCGCAAATCTACTAAACCAATTCCGGACTGTCTTCTCTCTCTTCCTTTGCGGCCGGCTTGGCCAGCTGACGAGGCTCGCAGAGGGTATCTTTCATGCATGTTCACCAAGGAAGAAAAGGCGCTTGTGAGCGAAGCTCTCAAGCTCTACGCCCAAATGATCGGTCAACAATACGGTCCCGCCGAGATGCAAGCGATGATCCCGGCCATCAAGGACATCCTCACCAAGATGGACAAGGCCGCCGCCGGAGGCGCCTCTCGTTCCTCGACCATCGCCCCGGTGGGAATTTCCGAAGAGTGGTTCCAGAGCGTGTGCCAGTCCTGCACGAAGCTCGGGCCTTCCGGATGCGAGGATCCTGTTACCGCCAAGTGGCCTGGAAAGTGCGATCCCATTCTCACCTGGGAACGCTCCAAATTGACCAAACCCTAAAGTCCTACACCCTTTGAGTTTCCGGCTAATCGAGCCGGGAAGGAAATCCCCTATGCGCCTTACGGCTCTGTTCTGCACCCTGGCTCTTGCGAGCTTTGCCAACGCTAGGATCTCGGTGGCCATTGCCCCGGCAGTCACTCGTGGCGCCGTTCCTTCCCAATTAGAAGCCCCCATGGGCAAGGCCTTGGCCGAAATGCTTTCGTGGGAGCTTTCGGCTCTTCCCAACGTCAAGGTCACCGACCCCGCCACGGCCGCCGCCGCACTCCCAAACGCCGACCGTTCCGAATTGGGGGAAGCAGAGATCGCCGATGCCGAAGCCGCTCAGCGTCGCTTGGGCGTCGACGCCTATGTGCTCCCGCGTCTTTCGCGGGAAGGAAATTTCGTGCGCGTGGAAGCCGTCCTAGCCATTTCGGTCGGCACCCGCTCCCAAAGCTATAAGTGGGAAACCCAAGGTCCCGACGACCAAATTCTGCCCCTGGTTCGCCAGGCCGTCTTGGCCTTAGCCGATTCCCTGCAGATTCGCCTTCCTGGCAATGCCCGGCAACTGTTGACTCAAACCCAAGGTTCCTCCTGGGACATCGTCGAACTCTTTGCCAAAGGCATCGATGCCGAAGATAACGGACGTCAGGAAGATGCGCTCTCCTTCTATCACGAGGCACAATCTCGCGGCGCCCTGCTACCCGCCATGCTGGTGCGCATGAAGAAGCTCGAAGCGACTCTCAACCGTCACTAGCCGCTCTCTCCAAAGTCGCGTCATTTTTGATTGGATATAGGACCATTTTGGTTCTATTTTCAAAGCATGGATAGGACGCCGCTTCTTCAGATCAGCAACCTCCACGCTCGCGTCGCCGGACACGAGATCCTTCAAGGCCTTTCCCTGACGGTGAACGTCGGTGAGGTCCACGCCATCATGGGGCCCAATGGATCCGGGAAAAGCACGCTTTCCCAGATCCTCGCCGGGCATCCCGCTTACGAGGTCACCTCCGGAGAGGTCTACTTCAAGGGCAAGGACCTGCTCGCCATGCCCGCCGAAGAACGCGCTCGCGAAGGTGTCTTCCTGGCCTTCCAATACCCCATAGAGATTCCTGGGGTCTCGAACAGCTACTTCCTGCGCACCGCTCTCAATGAAGTTCGCAAGCACCGCGGACAACCTGAAATGGATGGCTCCGCCTTCCTGGAACTCGTGACCAAGCGCATGGAAGTCCTGGAGATGGATCCAGCCCTGCTTTCCCGCTCCCTCAACGAAGGCTTCTCGGGCGGCCAGAAGAAGCGCAACGAGATCCTGCAGATGCTGGTGCTGGAGCCGTCTCTGTGCCTTCTCGACGAGACCGATTCGGGCCTCGACATCGACGCCCTGCGCGAAGTCTCCAAAGGCGTCAATTGGCTGCGCGCTCCCGAGCGCTCCATGGTCCTGGTGACCCACTACCAGCGGCTTCTGGACTACATCGCCCCCGATTTCATCCATGTGCTGGCCAAAGGGCGCATCATCCGCTCCGGCGACAAGACCCTTGCTTTGGAACTGGAAAAACGGGGCTACGACTGGCTTTTGGAGGAGGCCGGCCTGTGAGGCAGCAACCTCAATGGCTGATGGACCTGCGCGCCCAGGCCAGCGCCAGTGCGCATTCTCAGGGCGTTCCCTCTCGCAAGAACGAAGCGTGGCGCTACACCAGCGCCGCGCAATTCCTACTGACGGAAGACATCAGCGCCGTCGGCCCCGTCGATGGCGAAGTCCCCGAAGTAAAGTCCAAAGCTCTGGACATCTCGCATTCCGAAGCCCTGCCAGCGGGCGTCTTCTTCGGAACTTTTGAAGAGGCTCGGCATCACCCTCAAGCCGCAGCCGCCCTGAAAACGCATCTCGGCACCATCTCAGCGTGGCGCGCAGAAAGCCTAGACGCCTGGAACCTTGCTCGTTTCCAGGAAGGCGTCCTGCTTTACGTCCCCGCCGGAACTGAGTGTTCCCTTCCGCTTGAGGTTCGCCACGGCGCAGATGGTAGTTCACCGCAGTGGAATCGCGTGCTCATCGTCCTGGAAGACAACGCGCGCGCCCAACTGGCCGAGATCCACGAAGCCGCTTCCGACTCCACGCCCCAGCGCAGCCTGGATATCACAGAAATCGTCCTCGGAAAAGGTGCTAAGCTCGTCTACGGGCGGCTTGGCTTCCAGGCATCCGATGCCATCGCCTGGAGCGCCACCAGCATTCGCCAAAGCGCCGCGTCCCAACTGGAAGCATTTGCCTTCGAGCTCGGAGCCGGCTACGCTCGCAACGAGATCCGCGTGTTCCTGGAAGCTCCCGGTGCGGAAGCCTCGCTGCGATCCGCCCTGCGCGCCGACGCCTCTCGCCATCTGGACATGCAGACAGTTTTTGACCACAAGGCCCCCGACTGCCGCTCGCAACAGGTCGTCAAAGGCGTCTTCGACGGCGAATCGACCGGCGTCTTCCACGGCCGCGTCTACGTGCAGCCAGGTGCCCACGGGACCAAGGCTCAACAGTCCAACCGCAACCTGCTTCTCTCCCGCAAGGCGCAGGTCTATTCGCGCCCCCAGCTCGAAATTGAAAACGACGACGTGCAGGCAAGCCACGGTTCGGCCACCGGCAACCTCGATGAGAAGGCCCTGTTCTTCCTGCGCTCCCGCGGCTTCTCCCCTAGCCACGCCCGCGACCTGCTGGTGCGCGCCTTTTTGCGGGAAATCACCGACGCCCTTCCCTGGCCCACCTTGCGCGGGCGCGCCAATGAGTTTTTCGGAGGTGAAGAATGACAGATTCCGTCCAGTCACTGCGTTCGCTGCGCGCCCTGTTTCCGGTCCTTGAGACCAAGGCTCATGGCAAGCCCCTGATCTATTTCGACAACGCCGCCACCGCCCAGGTTCCCACCGTGGTGCAGCAGGCCGTTGCTGATTTCACCCAGGTCTATCGCGCCAACGTCAACCGCGGCGTCCACTACCTCTCCCAAAAGGCCACCGACGCCCACGAGGCCGCTCGCGAGCGCATTAAGCGTTTCCTGAACGCGGCCCAGAGCGAAGAGATCATCTTCACCCGCGGCACCACCGAATCGATCAACCTGGTGGCCCAGACCTGGGGTCGCCAGAACATCGGCCCAGGCGACACCATCCTCCTCAGTGCTATCGAGCACCACGCCAACATCGTACCTTGGCAGATCCTGATCGAGGAGAAGGGGGCCCATCTTTTGGTCATTCCAGTGGACGACCAAGGCGTCCTCGACCAAGTGGCCTTCGAGGAACTACTTGGCAAGAAACCAAAGCTCCTCGCCATCACCCACGTCTCCAACGCTCTAGGCACCATCAATCCCGTCAAGGAGATGATCGCCAAGGCCCATGCCCACGGCATTCCCGTGCTGCTGGACGGAGCTCAATCCATTCCCCACCTCAAGGTGGATGTCCAAGATCTCGACTGCGACTTCCTGGCCTTTTCAGGCCATAAGATCCACGCCCCCACCGGTATCGGTGTGCTCTACGGAAAGCGCGCCTTGCTAGAAGCTATGCCGGTGTGGCAAGGCGGCGGCGACATGATCTCCAGCGTCACCTTCGAGAAGACCACCTACAACGAGCTCCCGTGGAAGTTCGAGGCCGGCACCCCTTACATCGAAGGCGCCATCGGTCTCGGAGCCGCTATCGAGTTTGTCGAGTCGATCGGTCTTGATCGCATCGCCCAACGCGAGCAGGAGCTTCTGGACTACATCACGCCGCGTCTCCTGGAAATCCCCGGACTGCGCATTATCGGCACCGCCCCTCACAAGGTCGCGGTCCTCTCCTTCGTGATCGACGGCATCCACCCCTACGACACCGGCGTACTGCTCGACCAGCTCGGGATCGCCGTGCGCACCGGCCACCACTGCGCCCAGCCGGTGATGGACCGCTTCGGCGTGCCGGGCACCATCCGCGCCTCGCTCGCCTTCTACAACACCGAAGAGGAAATCGATGCGCTAATCAGCGGGCTGAAGCGCATACGGGAGATGCTGAAATGACGGAATCCGTCCAAGCACGGGAAGCCAAGGTAGAGTCCCTCTTTCTCGGGCACGACGACTGGATGGACCGCTACGAAGAGATCATCAAGCTGGGCAATACCCTGGCCCCCTATCCGGAAGAGCACCGCAGTGATGCCTTCAAGGTCAAAGGCTGCCAATCACAGGTTTGGCTGCACCCCGAGATGCGCGACGGACTCCTGCACTTCGACGCCGATTCCGACGCATCGATCACCAAGGGACTTGCGGCCATGATGGTCCAGGTTCTATCCGATCTTCCTCCGGCCGAGATTGCCCACTCCGAACTTGGCTTCCTGGAGCGCATCGGCCTGCGCGAACACCTCTCCCCAACCCGCTCCAACGGCCTCTCCTCGATGGTCAAGCAGATGAAGCTCTACGCCGCTGTCCTTTCTCGCCGGAGTCTGCCATGAGCGCTAGCGAAGATCAAGAAGCCCTGAAACAGAAAATCATCGAAACCCTGAAGACCGTTAAAGATCCCGAGATTCCTGTCAACATCTACGACCTGGGCTTGGTCTACGAAATTCAGGTTGCAGCCTTCGGCGTGGTCAATATCTGCATGACGTTGACTGCTCCCGCCTGTCCCGTAGCCGACAGCATCGTCGCAGAGGTCCAAAGCAAGGTCGCAGGCATCCCCGAGGTCTCTGGATGCTATGTCGACCTGGTGTGGGATCCACCATGGGACAAAATGCGCATGACCCTGGCGGCTCGTCTTGAGCTGAACATGCTTTAATTTAGCTATGCACCTACATCAGGTGCATGGCCAGATTCCCTAAATGCAAAAAGACCTGTGGAAAGATCCACAGGTCTTTAAGCGGGACGGACGAGACTTGAACTCGCGACCTACGGCGTGACAGGCCGTCGCTCTAACCAAAACTGAGCTACCACCCCAAATTCCTGATCCAGTGGGCGTTGAAGGATTTGAACCTTCGGCCCTCTGCGTGTAAAGCAGATGCTCTGAACCACTGAGCTAAACGCCCCCTCAAGGGAGACTAAAAGTAATCAATCCTTCTTGTTCTGTCCAACATTTTCTTTGCTGGGCCAGAAGATTGCAACTGGGATTCCAACAAAGAAAACGAGCGAAAGAAGAATCGGCGCATAAGTCCTGGAAATCGGATTGTTCCAAGGGGCCTGCGCAAGCATCCAGAACCCAAGCACTTCCAGCCCGATGCAGATCACCAGAAGAATGGCGTGCGTACGGGTGAAAGACATCTTAAGCCTCCGCCGCCGGAGCGGTCGGTTCCGGAGCCACTTCCGCAGCTGCCGGTTCCGTGATGTCTACTTTCTTGCTTGCTGCAGCAGGCTTAGCCTTGACGGCCTTCTTGCGCGGCAGGATTTCGTCTTCGACAAGCTCAATGATGGCCATTTCAGCGGCATCACCGGCGCGCTCGGTTCCCAGACGCAGAACGCGGGTGTAACCACCCTGACGCTCCTTGTAACGGGGGCCCAAGACATCAAAAAGTCCCTGCAGAGCGGCGTGATCATGAATCAGCCGAGCAGCTTCACGACGCGCCGAAAGGTCGCCCTTCTTTGCGAAGGTCACCAAGCGTTCCACAACTCTGCGGACGGCCTTGGCACGAGCAACCGTGGTACGGACCTTGCGGTCCATCTGCTCAGGCTTCAGCCCTTGCAGAATGATAGAAGTCGACAGATTGCTCAACAAAGCACGACGGTGCCCTGCTGGACGATTAAGTCGATTGGTCTTTACTCCATGTCGCATGTTTCAGTTGCTCCGATCAATCGCCAAGGTATTTTTCGACATCAAAGCCGAACGACAAGCCCAAACCTGCCAAAACCTCGTTCAGTTCTACCAAGGACTTGCGCCCGAAATTCTTGTACTTGAGCATGTCCGCCTCAGTGTTGCGCACCAAGTCGGCAATGGTATGGATGCTCGCCATACGCAGGCAGTTGCTGGAACGCACAGAGAGCTCAAGCTCATCCACACGCATCTTCAACACCTGACGAATTCGCTCCTTCTCATCATCGCGAACTTCGACATCAGCAGCTTCAAGGTCACCCTCAAAGTTGATGAACAGCTCGAAATGGTCCACCAGAAGCTTGGCGGCATAGGCCAAAGCATCTTCGGGGCAGATGGAACCGTCCGTCCAGATTTCAAGAATCAGGCGATTGAAGTCCGTCTTCTGACCGACACGAGTATCCTCAACCCGCATATTCACCCGAGTCACAGGAGAAAAATGCGTGTCAAGATAGATCCAGCCGATGGGGTCTTCAGGCTTCTTCATCTCGTCAGACAGCGTATAACCGCGACCGGACTGAATGCGAAGCTCCATGGAAAGACTGCCATCACGATCCAGAGTGGCAATATGGAGATCTGGATTGAGAATCTCCACGTCAGGATTCGCATCAATGGCCGAAGCCAAAATCTTGCCTTCACCCGAAACATCCAAGCGCAGCTTGGCTTCACGGTCAGAAAGCAGCTTGATGCGCAATTGCTTAATGTTCAGGATGATGTCAGTGACATCTTCCTTCACACCAGACAACGTGCCGAACTCGTGAGGAGCACCCTCGACGCGCACAGCCGTAATCCTTGCCCCTTGGAGTGAGGAAAGGAGGACTCGACGGAGAGCATTGCCCACCGTGACTCCCCATCCACGCTCCAGCGGCTCGATCACGAATCGGCCAAATGATGCGCCGGATTCGTTCTCCTTGACGACGCCCTTGGGCATCTGCAATGCTTTCCACTTCATGCGGAGGCTCCCTTACTTGGAGTAGAGCTCGACGATGAGCTGCTCGTTGGCTGGTGTCGGGATCTGAGCGCGCTCTGGAATTGCCAGAACACGACCCGACAACTTCACCTTGTCCACCGACACGTACTCCAAATCTTCGCGCCGGCTATTGGCTGCCAAAGACTTTTGAATCACATCGAGGTTCCGCGAAGCCTCAAGAACATCAACGACATCGCCAACCTTGAGGCGGATCGAAGGAATCGAGGCCTTCTTGCCATTGAGCAGGAAATGCCCATGACGCACCAGCTGACGGGCCGTATTGCGATTGGGCGCAAAGCCCATGCGATAGACCATGTTGTCAAGGCGCAGTTCCAAGAAGCGAAGAAGCGTCTCACCGGTCACGCCAGTGACGTGTGCGGCCTCGGCAAACGTGCTACGGAACTGCTTTTCCAGCATTCCATAGATACGCTTGACCTTCTGCTTCTCACGAAGCTGAGTGCCATATTCAGAAGCGGCGCGACGGCGCAACATGCCGTGCTGTCCAGGAACGACGTTGCGACGTTCGATGGCGCACTTCTCGGTGAGGCAACGCTCACCCTTGAGGAACAACTTTTCCTTTTCACGACGGCAAAGCCGACAGACTGGTCCACGATAAACAGCCACGGATCAAATCCTCCTGCGCTTGGGGGGACGGCAGCCATTGTGCGGCGTTCCCGTCACGTCCTTGATCGATGTCACTTCCAGACCAGCGGCCTTCAGCGAACGAACGGCAGCTTCGCGACCGGAGCCAGCGCCCTTCACTTCGACATCGATGCGGCGAACACCCAGATCCAATGCGATCTTGGCGGCAGCCTCTGCGGCAACCTGAGCGGCAAAAGGCGTGCTCTTGCGAGAGCCCTTGAAGCCGACCTTGCCCGGAGTGCTCCAGGAGAGGGTATTCCCCGCCTGGTCGGCAATCGTGACGATCGTATTGTTGAAGGTTGCGAAGATGTGAGCGATTCCACTCACATCTGCACGCTTCTTGCCTTTGCGACGCTTTTCGGTCGACTGCTCCTGAACTTCGGCAGGTGCTTCCACCGGAGCTTGGATCTCGGAATTCTCGGCCATGTCTTTGATTTCGCTTGCTTGAAAGGTTTACTTTTTCTTGTTGGCGACGGTCTTGCGCGGTCCCTTACGAGTACGCGCATTCGTTCGTGTGCGCTGTCCACGGCACGGAAGACCGCGACGATGGCGCAAGCCACGATAGCAGCCAATGTCCTGCAGACGCTTGATGGCGATGCCATTGGACGAACGAAGGTTGCCCTCGACCAGGTAATTCGCTTCCACAAAGGCACGAATCTTACCGATCTCGTCGTCGGTCAATTCACCGATTCGCTTGCCCTCGGGAATCCCCGTCCCAGCAATGATGCGCTTGGCAAGGGTATATCCAATGCCGAAGATATGGGTGAGCCCAAATTCGGTCCGCTTGTGATTTGGGATCTCGACGCCAATGATGCGTGCCATTCCTTCTACCCCTTACCCTTGCTTCTGCGTGTGACGTGGATTCTTCTTACAGATGATCCGCACGACACCTTTGCGGCGAATGATCTTGCAATCTGTACAGCGTACTTTGATGGAAGCCCTGACTTTCATTCCAATGCCTTGCGGTTACTTGTGACGATAAACGATCCGTCCCCGTGACAAGTCGTAGGGGGACAATTCTAGCAAAACCCTGTCTCCTGGCAAGATGCGAATGTAATGCTTACGCATTTTGCCGCTGATGTGAGCCAAGATGATGTGACCATTCTCCAGCTCGACATGGAACATGGCGTTGGGCAAAGGCTCTACGACCTTGCCCTCGACCTGTATTCCCTCTTCCTTTGCCATTAGAAGCCTCTCCGGCCACGCAAACGGCCCTTTGAAAGGAACCCTTCGTAGTTGCGCGTCATGAGGTGTCCTTCCAACTGGCGCAGCGTCTCCAAAGCGACACCCACACAAATGAGGACGCTGGTTCCGCCGATGTAGAAGCTCATATGGAAATACTCTTTGAGATATTGTGGACCAACAGAGATCACGGCCAGGAAAATTGCCCCTGGAAGCGTGATACGGGTCAAGACGTAGTCGACGAACTCGCTGGTCTTCTTGCCTGGACGAATCCCTGGGATGAACGCACCAGACTTCTTGAGGTTGTCAGCGATGTCATTCGGGTTGTACTGAATCGCCGTGTAAAAATAGGCGAAAAAGATCACAAGTACCGAGAAGAACACGCTATACGCCCAGTGACCGGGAAGAAATAACCGAGCAAAATCTTGAATAGATGGCACTTCCGGGAAAAAGCTCGCCAAAGTGCTCGGAACGAAGACGATGGACGATGCAAAAATCACAGGAATCACACCAGCAGTATTGACCTTCAAAGGCAAGAAGCTGGCAGCTCCACCCATCTCACGCCGTCCGACGACTCGTCGTGGACTTTGCAGCGGGATGCGTCGAATGCCTTGATCCACCAAGATGATGAAGGCCACAATGGCCCACACAATGGCGCAGATGATCAGCACATTGAAGATGCTGTGTTCGCCCGCCTGCCAAAGCTTGAACTCGTTGATGATCCCGCTGGGGATGCGCCCGACAATGCCAATGAAAATGATGAGCGAAATGCCGTTGCCAATGCCTCGGGCGGTAATTTGCTCACCCAAGTACATGACAAACATCGTTCCGGTAGTCAGCGTAAGAATCGTGATAGCCGTAAAGGCGACACGTCCAATACCACTCCGGAAAGAATCCAAGACGATGGAACCACCATCAGACGTGGAGACATTCAAAAGAAAGATCGCAACACCGGATGCTTGCAAAGCAGCCACACCTACCGTGAGGTAACGTGTCCACTGTGTCAGCTTGTTACGGCCTTCCTGACCATCCTTCTGAAGTTGAGCGATCGCCGGAACGATGCTTCCCATCAGTTGGATGATAATCGAAGCGGAGATATAAGGCATCACACCCAACGCAAACACAGCTGCGTGAGAAAAGGCCCCGCCGACGAACAAGTTGTACAGATTGAACAAATCGTTCGTCGACTGAGAGAAGAAAGCCTTCAGAGCATTGCTGTCGACGCCTGGAACAGGAATCATTCCGCCAAGGCGATAGATCACCAAAAGTCCCAAAGTGAACAGAACTCGGCTGCGCAGATCGGGAATCTTCCAGACGTTGACGAGGCTGCTCAGAAATCGCATTAGGCTTCTCCGGCGCTTTCAGCAATCAGTTCAATCTTGCCACCAGCGGCTTCGATCGACTTACGAGCACCCACCGAAACACCGTGCACAACAAAGGTCTTGGCACCCTTGAATTCCGTGTCACCGATGATCTTGATCTTTCCATCAATGGAACGAATCAGACCGGCAGCCTTAAGCGAAGTCGCATCGACCACCTCGGCCTCAAAGGAAAGCAGACGTTTGAGCGCCACTTCCTGAGCACCTTCGATGTGCGAATTGAAGCCGCGCTTGGGAAGACGACGAGCCAAAGGCATCTGACCGCCTTCAAAGTCGCGCTTGCGCTTGGAACCCGAACGAGCCTTGTCGCCGTTGTTACCGCGACCAGCTGTGGAACCGTTGCCAGAACCTTCGCCGCGTCCACGACGCTTGGTTTCCTTCTTCGCCCCGAACTGGGGCTTGAGCTGATTGAGCTTCACGCGTCCACTTCCTTAACTTCGACGAGATGGGAGACCACGCGCAACTGACCGCGCAGCTGCGGAGTGTCCGCTTGCTTTACGGTGTGGCGAATCCGACGCAGTCCAAGGGCTTCCAACGTGCGGATCTGGGGTTGGGTGCAGCGTACGGTGCCGCGGACCTGAGTGATTTCAAAAAACTTGGCCATGGTATCCTCAGGCGCGAAGCTTCTGGTATTCGGCCTTGGTCTTCAGAGAACGAAGTCCCTGAAGAGTTGCCTTCACCACGTTGTGTGGATTGGTGGAGCCCAATTGCTTGGTGAGAATGTCATGCACACCAGCGAGCTCAAGCACCGCACGGGCCGCGCCGCCAGCGATCACGCCAGTACCAGCGGAAGCGGGCTTCATCACGATCTTGGCCGCGCCAAACTTGGCGTAGGTCTCATGCGGAATGGAGTGCTTGAACAAAGGAACTTCGTAAACGTGCTTGCGCGCATTTTCAGTTCCCTTGCGGATGGCTTCAGCGACATCGTTAGCCTTGCCGGTCCCGATACCAACCTTGCCAGCACCGTTTCCGACGACGACCAGGGCATTGAAGCCGAAACGACGTCCGCCCTTCACGACCTTGGCCACGCGATTGATGGAAACGACCTTCTCCTGGAATTCGGACTCGGCCGTAGGGGCAAACTCTCTTTCGTTCACCGGCATATCAGAACTCCAGTCCTGCTGCACGGGCGCCATCGGCAACAGCCTTGACGCGCCCGTGGTAAAGATATCCGCCACGATCAAAGACGATGGCCGAAACGCCCAGGGCCTTGGCCTTTTCGGCGATCAACTCCCCCAATGCGCGGGACTTATCCGTCTTTGTCGCTTCGTTCCCAGCCTTGGCCTCGACTTCCTTGGAAGACGTGACAAGCTGGACCAAAGAACGCCCGGTCGTGTCGTCCACGATCTGAGCGAAAATATTGTTGAGACTACGGCGCACACACAGGCGCGGACGCTCCGTCGTTCCGGAAAGCTTGCGACGGACCCGATTGTGGCGAGCCTTACGAGACTCGATCCTTTGGCTGGCAATCTTAGACATGTTCTTTCATTCCCCCCGTTACCCGGACTTCTTGCCGGTCTTGCGGCGGATCGTCTCGTTGACGTACTTGACGCCCTTGCCCTTGTAGGGTTCCGGCTCCTTGAAGCCACGCAATTCGGCGGCAACTTGGCCGACGAGCTGCTTGTCGATGCCTTCCACCACGATCTTCGTAGGGGTCTCCATTTTGATGGAGATGCCCGTAGGAGGCTCGTAGTTTACCGCATGCGAATAGCCGAGGAACAAAGATAAACCTTTGCCCTTCTGCTCACCGCGGTAGCCAACGCCGATGATTTCAAGCTCCTTCTTGTAACCTTCAGTCACTCCCTTAACCATGTTGGCGACGATTGCTCGCTGCGTTCCATGGAGGGCGCGGACCTTCGGCTCATTGGAGTTGCGCTTGAACTCAATGACGTCGCTTTCCAGGGCGACTTCGATGCTGGGATGCACAGAATAGGAAAGCTTGCCCTTCGGTCCTTCGACCGTAAGCTCGCGACCTGCGAGGATGGCTTTGACTTTCCCTAGATGAATCGGATTCTTGCCGACACGAGACATGGCTTCACCACACCTTGCAGAGGATCTCGCCGCCGACATTGGCAGCGCGGGACTGCGCGTCCGTCATCACACCCTGAGGCGTGGACAGAATCGCGTAACCCAAGCCATTGATGACCTGGGGGATCTCCTTGGCGCCAGTATAGTGGCGGCGCCCCGGAGTGGAAACGCGCTCGAGCCCATGAATCACAGGTTCGCGCCCGTTGTACTTAAGTAAAATCTTGATGATTCCCTGACGTTTGTCATCCACCACGACGAACTTGCGGATGAACCCGGTCTCCTGCAAGACACGAGCAATGTCGCGCTTGAGGTTGGACGCCGGGATCTCCACCGTCCGGTGCCCTGCGCTTACCGCATTGCGAATGCGGGTCAGGAAATCGCCGATCTGATCGCTGCTGGCCATTTCTTCAGAACTCCCGGTGGGTGGTTACCAACTCGACTTTGTGACGCCAGGCAGGTCTCCCGCGAGAGCCATCTCGCGGAAGCAAATTCTGCACAGGCCGAAATCCCGCAAGAAGGCGCGTGGGCGCCCGCAGCGGCGGCATCGGTTGTAGCGGCGCACCGTAAATTTTGGTGTCTTCCGCTGTTTCTCGATCATTGCGCGTCTAGCCATGATCTCCTCAGTTCTTCCGGAACGGCATGCCCAACCCCTCCAGGAGGGAGTGGGCTTGCTCGTCGTTGGGGGCGCTTGTGACAAAGGTAATGTTCATCCCGAGAATCGATTCGACCTTGTCGAAATCAATTTCCAGGAAGATGATATGTTCTTTGACACCCAGTGTGTAAGAGCCACGGCCATCGAATCCCTTACGGGAAACGCCGCGGAAGTCGCGCACGCGAGGAAGGCTGATGTGGATCAGGCGCTCCAGAAATTCCCACATGTGCTCGCCGTGCAAAGTGACCTTGGCTCCAATGGCCTGTCCTTCGCGCAGTTTGAAGTTCGAGATAGCCTTCTTCGCATGAGTGACCACAGGCTTTTGACCAGTGATCGCTCCCAGCGTCTTAACAGCTTCCTCGATGAGCTTGGGATTCTGGGTAGCCTTGCCCACGCCCATATTAAGCACGATTTTCTCGAGCTTGGGCACCTGCATGATGTTCTTCAGAGCGAACTTCTCACGCAGTTCCGGCGCTACCTGCTTCGTGTATTTGTCCTTAAGAAGGTTCATTGTTCCCTCAGATTACCTGGCCGGACTTCTTAGAAACCCGCTGCCGAACACCTTCGGTATTCGCACGACGAGCAACGCGGACGGGACGTCCGTCCTTAGCCGAAACCACCATCACGTTTGAGACGTGGACAGGGGCTTCGATTTGCTTGACCCCGCCCTTAGGATCGTTCATACTGGGGCGAACATGCTTCTTTGCGAAGTTAATGCCCTCGACAATCACTTTGAGCGCAGAGGGGATAGCGCGGAGAACCACGCCTTCAGATCCCTTGTCCTTGCCGGCGAGCAGTCGGACGCGATCGCCTTTTTTGACCTTCATTGCCATTTCAGATCACCTCCGGAGCGAGCGATACGATCTTCATGAACTGGCGTTCGCGCAATTCGCGAGCCACAGGCCCAAAGATACGAGTTGCTTTCGGCTCCCCTTCGGGACTCACGATGACGGCCGCATTGTCGCCGAAGCGTACATAGGAACCGTCCTTGCGACGCACAGCATTTCGGGTGCGGACGATCACGGCCTTCTGTACGGAACCCTTCTTCACCGGAGCACCGGGAGAAGCTTCCTTGACCGCGACCACGATGATGTCACCGACGGTGGCGTAGCGTCGCTTGGACCCTCCCAGCACCTTGATGCACATCACTTCCTTGGCGCCGGAATTGTCTGCGACGATCAGACGAGATTGTTGCTGAATCATTCTGGTTCTCCTGCGCCTTACTTGGCCTTCTCGACCACGCGGACCAGGCGCCAGCGCTTCAGCTTAGAAAGAGGGCGGGTCTCCATGATTTCGACCACGTCGCCTTCCGTAGCTTCGCTGGCCTCGTCATGGGCCATGAATTTGGTGCTCAATGTCACCACACGCCCGTACTTGGGGTGCCGGTGCTTGCGCTCGACCAGCACACTGATGCTCTTCTGCATCTTAGCGCTGACCACCTTTCCGACCATCACCTTGCGCTGAGCGCGCGCGGCGGTCGTCACTTCCTGGACAACTTCCGTCATCGGATCCCCCGCTGCTTCTCAGTGATGATCGTCTGGACCCTGGCGATCTCACGGCGCGCAACACGCAGAGACGAGGGATCTTCCAGCTTATTCAAGGCATGATCCAGATTCTTCTGGAACAGTCCGTCCTTGAGTTCGGTGAGCTTCTCGGTGAGAGCGCTGACATCCAACGCCCGCACGTCACTTGCCTTTTGCTGCTTCATAGAATGTCCACTCCCACGATCTTGGCCGTGATGGGCAGCTTCTGCGCGGCAAGCTTCAAAGCTTCCTTGGCCACTTCCGGCTCAACGCCAGCGACCTCAAACATCACTCGTCCCGGCTGCACGACAGCGACCCAGCCTTCGACGTTGCCCTTGCCGGATCCCTGACGGGTTTCAGCAGGTTTCTTGGTAAACGTCTT
Source organism: Fibrobacterota bacterium (assembly GCA_036771135.1). Classification (GTDB taxonomy): domain Bacteria; phylum Fibrobacterota; class Fibrobacteria; order UBA5070; family UBA5070; genus JBDKGV01. The sequence goes on from DAIPHW010000026.1 coordinate 18,029, forward strand.
GTCCGGAAAAATCCGGATCCAGACTTTGCCGCCACGCTTCATGTGGCGCGTAATCGTGACACGAGCCGCCTCGATCTGGCGGTTGGTGATCCACGCGGCTTCGAGGGCCTGAAGACCGAACTCTCCGAACGCCACATTGGCGCCGCGAGTGGTCTCGCCCCTCATGTGCCCACGTTGCATCTTGCGATGCTTGACTCTTTTCGGGCTCAGCATGGCTTATTCCCTTCCGTCCTCTTCCAGACCGCGATTGCGGCGAATGATTTCACCCTTGCAGATCCAGACCTTGACGCCGACAGTGCCGGAAGTCGTGTGAGCTGTGGAGGTGGCGTAATCGATGTCAGCACGCAAAGTGTGCAATGGAATGCGCCCTTCGCGATACTTTTCGACACGTGCGATTTCGGCACCGCCCAGACGGCCGCCGCACTGCACCTTGATGCCTTCGGCTCCGAGGCGCATTGCCGTCGAAATGGCTTTTTTCATGGTGCGTCGGAAAGCAACGCGCTTTTCCAACTGCTTGGCGATGTTCTCGGCAACCAGAGCGGAATCCACTTCAGGCCGCTTGATTTCGCGGATGTTGATGTAGATCTCTTTGCCCGTAAGGTGCTGAAGTTCGCCCTTGAGGCGCTCGACTTCTTCACCCTTCTTGCCGATCACGATACCGGGACGGGCTGTGAAGATGTTAACCGTAACCTTCTTGACAGTGCGCTCGATGCCGATCGAAGAGATCGAAGCATGCTGCATACGCTTCTTGAGGTAGCGGCGAAGGAGAAGATCTTCGTAGATCAGATCTGCGTAGACCTTGCCCTCAGCATACCAACGACTGTTCCAGGTACGGATAATGCCCAGTCGCAGTCCGGTAGGAATAACTTTGTGACCCATTTCGGCATTTACTCCTGGTTCGAGACCACGACGGTGATATGGGACATCTTCTTGAGGATTCGGAAGGCACGTCCCTGAGAGTGCGGCATGACCCGCTTCATCATCGGGCCTTCATCGATCATCACGGTCTTGACCACAAGGGACTCGACATCGTACTGACCTTCGGCATCCTTGACCTGGAAGTTGGCCAGAGCCGACTTCAAAGCCTTTTCAAGGAGATAGGCGCCCTTGTTGCGATTACGAATCGCAGCGAGAGTCACCAGAGCTTCGTTCACAGACTTCTTGCGGATGTGCTTGGCAACGATCCGCAGCTTCTGGGTACCCGAGCGCACAAACGTGGATTTGGCGAGAGCTTCCATTACTTCTTGCCCTTTTCGTTCTTGGCGGCGGTATGTCCCTTGAACGTGCGGGTGGGGGCGAACTCACCGAGCTTATGCCCCACCATGTTCTCGGAGATATACACCGGAATGAACTGCTTGCCGTTATGGACCGCGAATGTCAGGCCGACAAAATTTGGAGTGACCATCGACCGGCGCGACCAGGTCTTGATGGGAGCCTTCTTACCTGCAGCGCTAGCTGCCGTGACCTTGGCGATCACGTGGGTATCAACGAAGGCGCCTTTCTTCAAGGAACGAGACATGGTTTCCTTCCCTTACTTCAGATGGCGCGAGCGGACGATGAACTTGTCCGTCCTCTTGTTGTTACGAGTGCGGCCGCCCTTGGCCTTCTTGCCCCAGGGCGAAACCGGTTGACGACCGCCGGAGGTCTTACCTTCGCCACCACCCATGGGGTGATCGACGGGGTTCATGACCACACCGCGGACCGTGGGCCGCCAGCCCATGTGGCGCTTGCGACCGGCAGAACCGAGCTTGATATTCTCATGCTCGAGATTGCCGACCTGGCCGACGACCGCGTAGCACACGGCGAGAACCTTGCGGTGCTCTCCAGAGGGCAACTTGACAGTCGCGTACTTGTCATCACGGGCCACGATTTCAGCCAAAGCTCCGGCAGAACGGGCCATTTGGGCGCCGCGACCGGGCTGAAGCTCAATGCAATGGACCATGGTTCCCAGCGGCATCTTCTCCAGAGGCAGGGCATTGCCCACTTCAATGGAGGCATCCGGCCCGGTCAGGATGGTCTGGCCGACCTTGAGATCCTTGGGAGCGAGGATGTAACGGCGCTGGCCGTCGATGTACTTGAGCAGAGCGATACGTGCCGAACGATTCGGATCGTATTCAATGGTTTCCACGACGGCGGAAACGCCGATGCGGTCACGCTTGAAATCGACCTTGCGAAGCAGACGCTTGACGCCACCGCCGCGATGACGGCAGGTGATGCGGCCTTGAGCGTTACGGCCACCCGTGACGCGCTTGCCAAACGTAAGCGGCTTGTAAGGGGTGTCAGTGGTGATCTCCGCAAAGTCCGATACGGTCTTGGTGCGAAGGACCGGAGTCAGCGGATTAAAAGACTTAACGGCCATGGATCAGACTCCCTCCAGACGCTCGATGGTCTGGCCCTCTTCGAGGCGGACGAAGGCTTTCTTCCAGTCGTTGCGCCAGCCAGTGCCCTTGCGCACGCGCTTGAGCTTGCCGGCAACGTTCGAGGTCCGAACATCCAGCACCTTGACCCCGAAGGTCTTGGTGACGGCGTCAGCGATCTCGAGCTTGGAAGCGCCGGTGGCAACTTCGAAAGTGTAGAGGCTGCCCTGGTAACGCTGCATCGTCGACTTTTCCGTGACGAGCGGGCGGCAGATGATTTCACCTACGTGCTTCATGCGTTCCCCCGGACGACCAGAGACTCGATGGCACCCTGAGCGAGGACCACCGTGTCGGCCTTGATGACATCGTACACGCTGACATCCTGGGCGCGACGCACTTCCACGTTGGGAATGTTGCGAGAAGCCAGAACCAGGTTTTCACCCGGATCCTTCACGACGATTAGGGTCTTGCCCTGCACGCCGGCGCTGTTCAGGACGGAAACGAAAAGCTTCGTCTTGGGAGTGGCAGCAGCCACGTCCTCGAAGACCGAGATCTGACCACCAGCGGCCCGCATGCTGAATGCGGAAACCAAAGCGATGGTCTTAGCCTTCTTGTTGATCTTGCGAGTGTAGTCGCGAGGTTCTGGAGCGAAGGCCTTGCCGCCGCGAGCCCACAAGGGAGAGGTCGAAGAACCGGAGCGAGCGTGGCCCGTTCCCTTCTGCTTCCAGGGCTTGGCACCGCCGCCGTTGACCAGCGCGCGATTCTTGCCCATTGCCGTTCCCTGACGCTGGTTGCCCAGGTGGATCACGATCGTCTCATGCAGCAGAGCTTCGTTCACAGCCTGTCCGAACACTGCGTCCGGAAGCTCGAACTCGCCCTTGCGCACGCCTTCGGCGCTGAAAAGAGCAGCCTTGGCCATCAGTTCTTCTCCACAAAAACGGTTCCGTTGATTGGACCCGGAATAGCTCCCTTGATGAAGAGCAGGTTGCGCTCGGCGTCGACCTTCACCAAAGAGAGATTGCTGACTGTGCAATTCTTGTTGCCGTACTGGCCAGGGAACTTTTTGCCTGGGAAGGTACGTGCAGGATAGGTGTGCGAACCAGCCGAGCCAGGAGCGCGGTGATTCACGTTACCGTGCGTTTCGCGGCCACGACGGAAGTTGTGACGCTTGATGGTACCGGCAAAGCCGCGTCCCTTCGAGGTGCCCTTGACGTTAACCGTCTTGACGCCCTCGAAGATGGTGACCGTGATATCGGCGCCCAAGGCAGGAGTCTCACCGACGATGTCAAATTCATGAACGATCGCGGCAACCGGAGCACCGGCCTTGGCGAAATGTCCAACTTCAGACTTCGTGGCGTTCTTTTCCTTCTTGACCCCGTAGCCCAACTGGACTGCGGAGTATCCGTCCTTGTCCTCGGTACGGACCTGAGAGACGCGGCAGGGGCCAGCTTCGACCACCGTCACGCCCACGCAGGAGCCATCTTCGAGGAAGACCTGGGTCGTGCCCAGCTTCTTACCAATGAGACCCTTCATGGATTACACCTTGATTTCGACTTCGACGCCGGCAGGAAGATCAAGCTTCATCAGCGACTCGATGGTCTGAGGAGTAGTGTCTAAGATGTCGATCAAGCGCTTATGGATGCGCGTCTCGAACTGTTCGCGGGACTTCTTGTCGACGTGCGGCGAGCGCAACACCGTGTAAAGACTGCGATTGGTCGGCAGTGGCACAGGGCCCGAGATGCGGGCACCAGTGTTCTTGGCCGTGCGAACGATGTCAGCCGCAGACTTGTCAATCATGCGGTGATCGAACGACTTCAGACGGATGCGAATGGTTTCTCCGGACATGTTCCTGCTCTTACTTGACGATTTCGGTGACGGTGCCAGCACCGATAGTGCGGCCGCCTTC
>DAIPHW010000027.1:0-22064 GCA_036771135.1 Fibrobacterota bacterium
GCGGATGGGGAGCGGTGGAAGGGTCAGTTCAGGAATCATGCGGTAAGGGCCTTGGGGTTCCGGCGGGCCGCAAGCCAAGCGGTTAGGCGCGGGCGCAGGAACTCAAAAAGAGCGTGGAGTCCCCATGGGACGGTCCAGCAGCAGAAGAAGCACACGAGCTGGAAGCGCGTCGGCGTCGGCGTTGTGTCCGGCCATAGCCATCCGTCGAGGGTGCAGAGAATCCAGGTGTGGAACATGAGAACCCAGAGGCTAGCGCGCCCTAAGCTCTCAAGGATGGTACGGGGAACGGACGTGCGGGCCAGTAGGGAGGAAAGTGAGAGCGTCGCGAGAATGCCGAGAGCCGCTTGCAAGGTCGATCCGGCCAGATGGTCGTAGGTGCGCATGTTGAGGTTTACGCTCCAGCCGAACTTCCAGTAGAGCAAGACGGCAGCGGCGAGTAAGAGCGGAAAGCTCCAGAGGCGCGAGGTCCAGCAACTGCCGTACTTTCTCCAGAGCGCCGCCGCAAGCAGGAAGACGAGAGAGAATGGAAGAATATCGATTCCCCAGGGAAGTCCGAGTACCCCGAGCTTGCGATCCCAGAGTTCCCAGCTTGCAGCATCCTCCCATTTTAGAATGCGGCGGCCGACCAACAGTAGGCATCCTAGAAGGAACGGCCAGGCCCAGTTGGGAATCCGCAGACGTTCCCAGGCGCGGGCAATCCCCCAGGCGGCGAGGGTTGCGAGAAAGAGGTGCGGCAGGAACCAGTTGGGCGTCCAGGGCCAGGCGATGGCTTGGCCGGTGCCCCAGGCCATGCGAGAAAGCCATTCCAGAAGCCTGTTCCACTCGTTGTGATCGAGAATGTAAAGGGGGATAATCGTGATGTAGGGGAGCAGGAGCCCTGTGGCGCGGCGGCCTGTAACGGTCAAAAAACTCTTTCTGATCGGTAGGAAGCAGCCGGAAAGGAAGAAGAAGAGTGGCATGTGAAAGGAGAAAATGGCCGTACCGATCCACTTTGCTCCCATGCTCGCCCATGCCTCGGAGTGACCGGCGGCAACTAGGAAGATGCCGATTCCTTTGGCGATGTCGATGGTAGCGTCGCGATCCTTCATAAGTTTCGGAAATCTGCTTTCACAAGCCGCATGGCGCAGAGGCAATAGACGAGGTTTTCCAGCAAGGCAGCCAATGGGAGCGCCAAGGTGCCAAAGCGGGGCATCAAGAAGAAGGCCAATCCTAGTTGTAAAACTGCTGAGGCCGCTTCCAGAGAAAGGAAGATGCCCAGCCGTCCGCGTGCCATCAGGGAGAGGGCAAAGGGAAGCGAGAAGGCGCGAATGACCTCCACCGCCGCCTGTAGGCGCAGGTAGGGGGCTGCCGACAGAAATGCCGCGCCGTAAGCCAGCCGCAGCGCAAGCGAAGCTCCGACCGCTACGGCGAGTCCCAGAGCGACAGCGCCCAGGAAGCTTCGGGCGACGGCGTGTGACAGAAATCGTCTCGATGAGTCGCGAGCCAGACGTGGTAGAATCCAGGCGGTGGCGGCGGCGGTCCACAGGGGAAACAGGGTGTCGGAGAGGCGGACGGCCCCTTGCCAGTAGCCCGCCTGCAAGGCGTCGTGCGAAAGCGCCAATTGGCGCAGCAGCAGTTGCTGGAAGGGGGCCAGCAGCGCCGGAAGCAATCCGGCCAGGATCCACGGCAGCCAGGTGCGCAGGGTGGCGACAAGGCGCGCGCGGGAAGGCAAGTGGAGCTTGGGGTGGGGAAGGAGGGCGAGCGCTGCCGCGGCCTGGAGAGCCGTGGCCAGGAGAAACCCTTTGGCCAGGCCTTGGAGGCTTCCCAGGAAGGGAGCCATGCAGAGAAGCTGTAGGAGTCCCGAGAGCGAAAGCCACCCCGAGAGGCGTCCTAGCCGTCCGATGCCGGCGGCGCTTCCCTGCAAGGCCACCGAGAGGCTGGCGAGCAACGCCACCGGCAGCAACCAAAGCGGCATGGGCCAGGCGGTGCCACTGGGAAGGCGCAAAAAGCCCGTTCCGCATAGCGTGAGCGCCGCCAAGCACCCGACTAACGTCAGAAATTGTCCACAAAAAATACCGACGCAGAACCAAGATGAGCGGTTGCCGCGCCGTGCCATCCCCTGCTGGAAGCCGCTCTGCAGGGCGTTCCCACCTAGGCCTACGGCGATCGCGAGGAGGTTCTGCCACTGTCCCAATGCCAAAAGTCCCGCGCCGCCCAGGCGCTCGGCCACCAGTCGCCCCAAGGCAAAAAGTGCACCCAGCCGTGCTGCCGCGGCCAAGGCGTTGACGACAGGGCCCGATAGCAGTTCCCGGCCTCGGCTCATAGACAGAAACTGTTGAGGGCGTCCAGTACCCGTGTCACCTCGCTCTCAGCAAGCAGCGGATGCAACGGGATGGAAAGCGTCTGCGCGCACCATGCCTCGGCGCCGGGAAGCTTCAGTGCGTGCAGCTTGGGGAAGCATTCCTGGTGGTGGATGGGAACGGGATAGTGGATCAGGGTTGCGATGCCGCGTGCCTCCAGGTGGGCGCGCAAGGCGTCGCGCTGAGGGCACAGGACGGGAAAGAGGTGCCAGCAGGGGTCGGCACCGTCGGGAAGGGCGGGAAGCTGCAATGCCTGATTGCGGATGCCCTCGCGGTAGGTCTTGGCGATCTCGCGGCGCCGCGCATTGTCGGGAGCTAGCGCGTCGCACTTAGCGAGGAGCAGGGCGGCGTCCAGCTCGGAGAGCCGCGAGTTCCAGCCTGGAAGTTCGTGGCGGTACTTCTCGCGCGAACCGTAGTTGCGCCATAGTCCAATTCGGCCAGCGAGATCTTCGCTGTCGCAGGCGATGCCGCCGGCGTCGGCCAGGGCGCCGAGGTTCTTGCCGGGGTAGAAGCTGAAGGCAGCGCCTTCGCCTAGGCTCCCACACGGACGCTTATGGAGGGTGGCGCCATGCGCCTGGGCGGCGTCCTCCAGGACGGCGATCCCCTGCGCTGCGGCTTCGCGACAGATTTCGTCCATGGAAGCCGGAATGCCGTGCAGGTGGACGGCGAGGACGGCGCGGGTGCGCTGCGTGGACTTGCGGGAGATCTCGGCTGGATCGAGGTTGCCGGTGGCCGGATCGATGTCTACCGGCACCGGGCAAAGTCCGGCGCGGGCGACTCCCAAAGCCGAGGCTACGAAGGAGTTGGCAGGCACCAGCACTTCGGAGCCTTCGGGGAAGTTCTTGGCAAGCAGCAGGAGCGCGATGGCATCGAGCCCGGAGGCCGTTCCTAGGAAGCGCCGCGTACCGGAGATTTCCGCCATGCGCGCCTCGAAGCGTGTCAGAAACTGTCCAAAAAGAACGCGCTCGCCGTCCAGCAGCTCGTCCAGGGCGACGTGAAATGCGGCCCTGTGGCGGCGATTGATCTCGCCCAGCGGCAGCCAGGGAATGAGGGATTCAGGCATCGGAAGGAATCTCCTTCGGGACGTAGGAATACTCGTCGTAGACGACTCCGTGACCGCCGAAGCCCTCCTTGAAGGCGATCAGCCCGTCGTTGAGGAGACGTCCTCCCTGCTCGCAGGAGTTGCCGAAGCTCAAGTAACTGAAGTTTGCTGCCGGTCCCTGCTGGAGCCAGTCCACCAGCAGGTCGGCGGCGTCGCATTCCAGGCCGCGCGCGTCGGCGGCTGAATACTGGATGTGGAAGACGGGATCCGACAGGTAGGCCACCATGCCGGCGCGCATCTCGTCCCCCTCGTAGGCGGCGTAGAGGTGGATATGCTCGGGAAAGCGCCCGGCAAGGAGAACGATCTCTTCCAGCGTATGCGTCGGCTGCGTGTCATGCCTCTCCCCGAGCCGGGCCGACAGAATCTGCCAATAGCGTTCCCACTCGTGGCTCTCCCGGCAGACGAGGCCTTCGCGCAGTGCGCGGTTGCGTCCACGCCGCCGCCGCTCGCTCCAGTGGCCTTGGCCCGGACGCTGCAGCGTGCCGAGTACGCGCCGCTCTAGCTGGGCGTCTAGACGGAACAGGAAGTAGAGATCCTCCTGAGACGGCTCGCGCTGGTGGAACCAGGGGCAGGGGCGGTAGAGAATCTTCTCCACGCCTTGCCTCTGGAGCTCAACGTGCAGCAGGTTAAGCATCTCTCGCACGTCTTCGGTGCGGGCGCGCGGGTCTAGAACCAAACCTCCAAAGGTGAGGCCGCGGTGGGTGGCCCACAGGGCGCCGTCGCGATGTCCGGCCACCAGTCCCAGCATCCGGCCGGCGCGGGAAAACAGGAACGAGCTCTGGGGAAAGCGGTCCAGATGGTAGTCGAGGTAGGTCCGCATGAAGAAAAAGTGGCCGTTTCGGGCGCGCGCAACCAGGTTATCCCACTCTCCGCGCAGGTTCTCGCCGTAAGGGATCAGCTCCATCATGGTGCCGCGGGGGCGACCAGATGACGGAATGCGTCAAAATTCCGGATGTACTCCTCTTCGCGGTAGATGTCCGAGGCCAGCACCAGGCTCACGGCTCCGGAAGAGAAATTTTCCAGTTCGCGCCAGATCATGCGCGGCACGTAGAGGCCGTGGTAGGAGCGGTTCAGGCTGAACTTGGCGCGTTCCCGGCCATTGTCAAGCACCACGTCGAAGCTTCCCGAGACGGCGATGATGACCTGCTCTAGCTCGCGGTGGGCATGGCCACCGCGGGTGGCGCCTCCGGGGACGTCATAGAGGTAGTAGACGCGGCGGATCTCGAAGGGAATGTGGCGGTTGCCTTCTATGAAGGAGAGATTCCCGCGCGGCTCATGCACGATGGGGAAATCGATGAGCCGCACCCCCTCCACCTAGCGCCCCTCCTGGACGGATTCTGTCAAGGCCCTCAGGAGCAGGTCTGTGATTCGTTCCCAACTGAAGTGCTCGCGAGCGAGCTTGCGCCCCTGCTCGGCCATGCGAGCGGCGGTTTCTGGATCGTCTAGGATCTGGTCGATGGCTTCTGCCAGGGCTTTGGGATCTTCAGGCGGCACCAGGAGGCCGGTCAATCCGTCCTTTACCACGTCGGGAATGCCGCCAACCTTGGATGCGACCACCGGACGTAGGTGCTCGTAGGCCTCCAGTGGCACGGTGCCCAGACCTTCGGTATCGCCGCGGGAGTCGACGATCGCCGGCAGCACGAAGACGGTACAGTTCAGGTAGAGACGATCCAGTTGCTCGGCCCCCACTCGACCGGTGAAGTCAATGCGTGCCGCCGCAGGCGATGCGGCCGCTTGAGCCTTGAGATTTTCGGTAAGATCTCCTTGCCCGGCGATGCACAGGCGTGCCTCGGTATGGCGCAGGTGCGCCATGGCCTCAATCAGGAAGCGGATTCCCTTGCGCTCCACGTGACGTCCCACGAAAAGGATGACGGGAGCGCCCGATGGCGGCGGCGGGGCATCCAGCGAGGCTGGGCAGGATGCGCCGTGAGGTACGATTTGCACCGTGACTGGCTCAATATCGCGCACTTGGCCGGCGGTGTAGCTGGAGTTGGCCAACACCCGTCGCGAGTGCAGGGCAGCTATGCGCAGGAAACGCTCCACCCACGGATTCTTGCGACGCAGCAGCAGTTCAGCACCGTAGAACTGCGAAACGATGGGCACATTAAAAATCCAGGAAGCCGGCATCGCCATCAAAGTGTGCGGAAAAGGCCAGTTGGCGTAGAGAACGTGTGGGCGCCATTTCCAAGTCTCGCGTAGGCAGCGCAGCGCTCCGAAAAGCATGTAGGGAATGGCCAGAAGCTGCATCCAGGGCTTTCGTGCCATCTTGTTGGGAGCCCCCTCTTCGCCGGTGAGGGTCTCAAGCGATTTAGTGGCGTAGCGGAAGCGCAGTACCGGGATGCCTTCGATCTCGTGGTCGGGGAGTCCCTTCCAGGCCGGGGCCAGCAAGCGCACGTAGGCGCCGCGCTCCTTGAGCTTTCCCATGAGGGTCCGCAGCCAAGGAACTTCCGGGTCGCCTTCGGCTCTGGGGTAGACGGAGGACAGGACCAGTACGCGCAGACGGTTCATTCGAGGATGTCCAGGGCCGAGATCATGGAGATGCGCATCAGCGCCGAGATGGTGCTTTCGTTGAAACGAAAGCGGAGACGATAGCCCTTGGACTTGGCCTGCATCTGCAGGCGCATGAATTGTCCCAGCTTGCTGGCGCAGTCGCCGCACTTGCGGAAATCCAGCACCAGTCGGGTGTGGGTTTCTTGTAGCGCCAAAATGGCGTTCTCGTCTAGCACCGCAAAGTCTTCCGGAGCAGACCACTGAGACCATTCGACACCATCCAGAATGGTCTGGGTAATGGCTGGGGCATTGGAAATGCCATTGCTCGCACCTTCTCGCCAACGAGCCAGGATGGTCATGGCGCGCTTCAAGAGCGCCGGATCTTTGATGCCAGGGGCAGATTCCACACCGCTGTTGAGATCGACGCCATCGGGATAGGTGGTCGAGACGGCCGCATTGAGGTTGTCGGGATTGAGCCCTCCCGCCAAGAACCAGGGGCGCGGCGGGTTGGAGGGCAACAGAGCCCAGTTAAAGACGCGTCCGGTGCCGCCGCTTTGGCCTCCGTGGAAGGTGTCGAACAGCCGCACGGCCAAGCCCTTGTAGCGGTGCAGGGCGCTGGCGTCCCATCCTGGATGGATGGAAAAGACCTTCCATACCGGAACCGGCACTTGGGCGCAGAACTCGGGGGATTCTTCGCCGTGCAATTGTACGGCATCCAGGTGCAGGGCGGAAAGCACACTGCGGATGTGCTCGGGACGAGGATTCTGGAAGACTCCCACCACGCGCACTTTGTGACGAGCGCACGCTTGCAGGATGGCGGCCTTTTGGAGATCCACAAAACGTGAGCTTTGCGGGACGAAATTCAGTCCCACCCAGTCGACGCCTTCTTGGATGCAGGCTTCCACGCCTTCTTCGGTAGTGATGCCGCAGACCTTAACTTCGAAGCGCTTCATTTCCTCGGTCAATTTAACCTCATCGCCGCTCCGGAAGCTCCATGATTGTGCCTGTGGTGCGGAAAACCGCAGAGGAGCGTTTCCCATCGGGGAACACATATCTGGGTTGGGTGCCGTTGGCGGCGATAAACGGGCATCAAGAAGTGAAATGAGGGCATATTTTATGTAGTGGGAGTAGTACAGTTTCCATGCCAGGGGAGAGCCATGCGGACAAGATTTTCATCGGGACGAATTTTTGGAATTTTGGTGCTTGTCCTTGGCTTTGCCGCGGAGGCAAGAGCTGACAAGACGCTCATGTGGCTCGCCGACTGGTACCAGATGGGCAACATCGATACCATCACCACCGTCCAGTCTGTGTACATCCCGCACGACTCTACGACGACCGACGGAGGAGGATATTACTACGGCAAGGCGGATCAGGCGCTGACCAAGACAAACGCCTACGCGACTCCGATTCCGGTGAACGCCAACAATTTGAATGCGACGCTTCCCGATTCCCTGCACGTTCCCACAGCAGTCTCCCGATCCTGGTATGCCCTCTCGAATTTCAACACCGCGAATTATGAGGCTGGTCGCATCCGCATCTACATGAACTATCAGGGCCAGAAGCACATGCTGGTCAACAACAACACCAAGATGCAGGTGGATAAATATCCACAGGGAACCGGGTACGCCACCGGTCAGACTGACCAGTTGGAAGCGGCGTTTGTGAACAATTGCATCGACAAGGCGAATGGGGATACCGTTTGGTTCTGGACCGGAGCCACCAACGCCGCCGGAATCTCCAGCAACGCATCTGCCGCCTCCATTAAGTGCCTCGACCACAATCCGTTCTTCACGAATGTCGGGACGGTCCATCTGCTCAATCCCTGGCCGGGAAAAACGCCCTATGTCGAGCTGGGAGGCGTGTGGCATCCGCTCTATGCTGACTCCGGCCGCCAAGGCTGGGTGTCGACCACGCTCTATGCCGACCCGAGCGCCCCCCAGGACTTCAAGGTGCGCTTCGCCTCCGGCAATCCTGCAACGACGCAGGGTGTCGAGTACATGGACGCCGGAGGCTTGGGCGGGGACGTCTCGGGAACCGACTTCGACTTCACGGCAAAGCCCGGAAATGGCGGTGAGGTCTGGGTGATCCCCCCGACTACGACGGCCAAGCCCACGTCCGTCACTACGGAGCCCAAGCTCAAACTCACGCTCATGATCCGCAAGCCGAACTGGAGTGCCTCGGCCCTGCGCGTGCAGTGGAAGGGAAATTTCGCCCTCTTTGTTGCTGCTTCAACGAAATACTGCTCCTGGTTCAAGATGGACTTCTACGAAGGGGCGATTCCCTCTTCCATCCTCCTGCGCAGCCCGCTCCAGGACACGGTGTTCGGGAAAAATGGACTTGAGGGCGCTCCCGCGAACATTGCCACCTATCAGAACTGGATCGACCTCACGGCAATGGCTGCCGTGGGTGGGACCCAGTGGCTGGGCACTGACAACAACCAGATCAAATGGTCGTCTAGCATTCCTGCAAGCGACAGTGCCGTGTGCGCGACAAAAGTACTCGCCTTTAGCACTTACGATTACACCGACGGTGAGGATGCCGCTTACCGCTACGGCCCCTTCGCCGAGAAAAATTCGAACAACCCCGCCACCGACAACTGTCCCAATGCCGGCGGCGGTGCCACCAAGGGCCTTGTGCGTAATGACCTGAACGCTGCGGGGCGTCCCGTCTGGACCGGCAAGGCGACTTGCGACATCTCGTCCACCATTGGTGATGGGCCGCAGTTCTGGTTTGATCCGCTCTATAAGGACGGCAAAACGGTCACCCAGAAGAGTTCAAGTACCGCGACGCGGCTCAACGCCTTCAAATGTATACCGCTTACGCTTACCCTTGACCCGACCGATGGCTACTACAAGTACGACGACCCGCACTTTTTCCCCCTTGATTCAGCGACCTCGGTTCCAGCTCCGTACCGGCCAGCCACGTGCAAAACTGTCGACTCTCACTGCGACTTTCCCTTCGCGATGCATGCTAAGGCATCCTTTGAGTACGTGCCGGGCTTGCAGTTTAAGTTCCGCGGCGATGACGACGTGTGGATCTTCATCAATAAGAAGCTTGCCCTAGACATTGGCGGGCAGCACGATTCGATAAACGGCGAGCTCAACCTCGACAAGCTCGGCTTGGTGGAAGGCCAGTCCTATCAGTTCGACATGTTCTACTCCGAGCGGCACAAGAATGGCTCCAGTATCAAGATCAATACCACCATGAACCTCGTCCCGACGGTCGATGTGAACTTCGATTCCACGGGCTCCAACGGCTCGGTCAAGGAATACAAGATCTGGAAGATCCTCACCTCGAATGACGCGAGCGTTTGCCCCGAGAACGGCGCCCAGACCAAGGTCGACTCGGGCGCTGCGGTCACGGCGACCTATACGCTCGTGATGGCCGACGGTTCGCGCATCAACCTCAGTGATTCGATCGCCGCCACCTATTCTCCTGGCCTCATACTCTCGCGCGCAGACGCGCGCATCACCATCGACACGAACGCGCTCAAGCGAAGCGGTAAGTTCGTGACCGGCACCTACCAGATCATCGCAAGCTACGAGACCGAGTCCCGCGTCGTCTCCTTCACTGTGCTCAGCAAGAACGTGAACGCCTCCGCCACCCTGTACGACCGCGACGGCGACGGCCGGGCTGACAGCGTGGTCATTGAATCCCCGACCGGTGAGAACAACCCGTTTGCGGGCGCGAGCATCGCTGTTGTTCATTGGTGGGACGATTCGGCCAAGGCCGAGGACTCCGTCCAGATCGCTGGCAAGGACCTCATCCGTCTGAGCGACACGCTGCTCTCGGCGGTCTTTCCAGAGCTTCCCTTCGGTACGATCGTGTCGCCCGTCAACGGGGGCAAGGGCGACATGGGGCGGGTCTGGGTCACGAGCGGTGATTCCATCAAGAACGCCATCGTGCGTGTCTACGATGGCGTGGCGCCGGTGGCCGATTCTGCTTGGCTTGCCTACGACATGGCCGGTACCAAGACGGATACCCTGTTCGTTTGGACGAGCGAGGACATTGCCAAGTACACTGGGACGGGTACCCTGCCGACTGGGGACTCCGTCTGGGCTATCCTGGGCAACAGCACTTCCCCCCGCCCTCTGAGTGTTGAGGCGACGGCAAAGGGCGCACTTATCAAGTTCCTGCTGCCTACGGACAGCAATTACGTCCAAGCGGGCGATTGGGTCCGTCTGGGAGGCTACGCCGCCGATGTTGCCGGTAACGCTCCGGGCGCGCTGTCGCGGTGGGTGCCCATCCATTCCAGTCCCTCCGGCATTGCTTGGATGCTCGATGCCAACGGAGACGGAGCTCCGGATTCGATCGGCATCAAGGGCAAGGATGATCTTTCCAAGGCCGTGTCTGTGACTGTGCACTGGACGACGACTGCTGGGCAAGACACCTCCTTTGTCGTGCCGGTTCAGGGAATCGCCCATGGCAAGGGGGTTTCGCTGGGGCTTCCGGCGGGGGCCCTGAAGTATGCTACCTATGCGACGGGCCGCTCGATTCGAATTTTGACCTCTGACAAGGACACCTTTGACTACGGGCTGCTCGATTCTGTGCCGGCGGCGGCAGTGTCTGCCCAGTATCGCTTCGGATTGAACGCCGATACGTTAGTGGTTGTCGCTAGCGAAGTCTTGAGTCAGGGAAATGTCGCTGGCGAAGGCTGGATAGCTCAGAAGTCCGCAGGCTCTGCTGCAGTCGCTGGTGCATTGGTGGCAGGAACCGGCGTGATCTCTGGAGACACCTTGCGGTTGGTTGTTGATACCGGAGCCTTCCGAGGCGACTCGCTGCGCTTGCGCGGATGGAGCCAGGATCTCTTCGGCAACGCTCCCGGAGCCGTATCGCCTTGGGTGAAGGTCGCCTGGGGGCCTCAGGCCATTCGCGTGATCTTGCGCGATGCCGACGGCGACGGCCGCGCCGACAGCGCAGAATTCCGCCTGACGCGAAATGCTGGTGTGGTCAGTTCCGTGGACAGCTTTGCTGTGACTTGGGAAGGGCGCGAGATCTCTGTCCGCAGCCTAGTGCGTTCTGCTGACAACTTCTCCTGGGCTGGAGCCATTGGGCCATTTGCTTTGGGAACCAGTCGCTTGGGTGGCGACATCGGCCGTCTGATGGTAGGAAGCCAGGAATTCAATCGCGCCGCCGTGGAAGATTCTGTGGCTCCGGTGGCCATGGATGGGCGTCTTGCTTTTGGTGCCGCTGGGGCTCCCGATACGCTTGTGATCACGGCTTCGGAAGGACTGAAGCTCGTTTCCAGCGCGGAGCCGGTACGCCTGAATTCCGACTCCGGAGAGGGCGGGGCTTTCGTGCCGATGGCAAAGCAGGTGCTTGATGCCTCGGTTTCTGGAACCACGCTGCGCCTTCTGCTGACTGCCGGTGCAACGCCCGACACGGTTGCGTGGCTGCGTTTGGGAACATCGGTTTCTGATTCTGGAGGTGCAACCGTTGGCGCTCGTTCCCGTTGGGTGCGCTTGCGACAGATTCCGACGGCGACGGCTTGGCTTTACGATGCCGATGGCGACGGCAGTGCGGACTCCGTGCTGGTCCGTTCACGTGGCGATTACCGTCGCGTCACGCAGGTTAAGATCCGCTGGAGCAGCGTCGAAGGGCGGGACACCCTGGTGCCGGTGCCCGTGAATGGAATGGCAAGCTTTGCTCTGCCGTCTGCTTTCCTGCCGGGAGCGACGGCAAGCCGTGTTGGTGCCGTTACGCCTCTGGTAGGAGATACTGCTCTGGCTACAGTTGCCCTCGCCGATTCCATTGCGCCCATCGCCATCGGAAAGGCGCTATATCGCTATGGGGCCTCTGATGGTTTCGATACGATCTACGTTCCCGTATCAGAAAACGTCGTTCCGGCTGCGAACTCGGCTGCTTACGCTGCCGTCAAATTTGCCGGTGACGCTTCGGTTGGTGTCTCCATGATGGCCGCTGACGGCTACATGGATGGCGGACGCCTGGTGTTGCTGGTTCGTTCTGCAGAGTGGAAGGGTGGCGATTCGCTGCGCCTGCGAGAACGTTCTACGGATGCGTATGCCAATGTTCCCGGTCTTCATGCGCCTTTCATTCCCATCGCATACGGACTTCCGCCCCTGCAGGCGTCTCTCTTCGATCCGACGGGCCAAGGCATTGCCTCGTTCGTCAAGATCCATTCTCTGCGTCCGGGTTCGTCGGGTTCGCTTGCCAAGCTTGATTCGATCCTGGTGGGCTGGAGCGACAGCGCCGGAAAGGCAACAACGCGCTTTTTGGCCACTTCGTCTTTGAGCTACGACTCGGCGACCGCGACATGGTCAGGAACACTGCCGCATCCCTTTGCCCAGGGAGTGACGTCCTGTGCCGATACGCTCTGCTCCGGCTTGGCTTGGGCTCAAGGTGCGTACGCTTCCGTCCGCACGGCGGATTCGGTTGCACCGGTCCTGAAGTTTGCAATGCTGCACTTCTCGAGCCCGGATGTGGGACGGGATACGCTGACGCTTGAGCTCTCGGAAGCCTGGGCTTCTCCCGATGCGGCGGGATCTTCCCTGGAAAAGGTCTTCGCCAATGTCGGAGGCGGCAGCCGCAGCGTTCCGGCTAACATGCTTGATTGGAGCTTGAGTTCCGATGGCCTGCGCTTGACGCTGATTGTCGACACGGGCTTCAGCTACAAGATTGCCTCAAGCGATTCGGCTTGGCTGTTGGGACGAGTCGGTGACGTCTATGGCAACCATCCCGGTGCCATCAGCCGCCATGTTCCGATCATCTTGGGCAAGCACCCTCTGCAGCTCAAGATTGTCGCTTGGCCTCCGATCCTCAAGAACGGTGGTTCTGGATCCAACGCCTGGGCGGTGCCGCCCTCAAACGTTCCGTCGATCGAAATCCTGATCCGCCCCGCGGCGGGGGCTACCGGCAACAGCGGTTGGCAGGCTTTCCATGATGGTTCGGCAACGGCACCGATTAATGATGTCCCCCATCTGACCGGGGCCTTGATCACCTTGAATCGTCCCCTCTACGGCAAGGTCTACATCTATGACCAGCTTGGCGTTGCGGTGAACAGCATCGATCTGGCGCCTTTGGCCAGTGCCTGGCTTTCTGTCACTGGCGATTCGATCGGCAGCAAGAGTCAGCAGGTGTGGGTGGCTTGGAACGGCACCAACCAGAAGGGAAGCTTCGTGGCTTCGGGCGTCTATCTGATGCGCATCGTGGTCATGGTGGACCTTGATAACGGCGAGCGGGAGCTGCGCAACATCATCGCCAAGGTGGGATGGAGCCGGGAATAGTCGCTTTGCTGCTATCTTCCGGCCATGCATATCGTTCATAACTGTCGTGGCGCCTCCCTCCTCGGGTCCCTTCCCGAGGCGGGGCGGCTGCAAATGCCGGGAGAATGGGCTTCGCGCCGGGCCACTTGGCTCGGATGGCCCTCCAATCGCGAGACCTGGCCGGAGGCCATTCGGCCGGACGTGGAGCGGACCTTTGCCCACATGGCTCACGAACTCTGCCAGGGCGAGGAGGTCCATCTCCTGGTTGGCTCCCCGGGCGATCGCGAACGGGCTTCAATAGCCCTTGGAACTGGCTTTTCCGGCGAATCGCAGATCTTCCTTCACGACGTGGCCATCGACGACTCTTGGTTGCGCGACTCGGGGCCGATCTTCGTGCGCGACCATGTGACAGATTCTGTCGCCTTGGTCGACTGGGACTTCAACAAGTGGGGTGGGAAGTACCCTCCTTGGGACAAGGATGACGCGGTGCCGGCACAGGTGGCCGAGATTCGCGGCATGGAACGCTGGATTCCTGGCATGGTGCTGGAGGGTGGCTCCATAGAGTCCGATGGCGAGGGGACGGGGCTGACGACGCGGCAGTGCCTGCTCAACGAGAACCGCAACCCCTGGCTTTCGCGCGATGGGATCGAGGAGCGGCTGCACGCTTTCTTGGGTTTTGAGAAGACGCTGTGGCTAGGACGCGGTATCGCGGGCGATGACACCGACGGTCATGTGGACGATATCTGTCGTTTTCTGGCACCGGGTCTGGTCTGCGCCGCCGTCGAGGAAGATCCCAACGACGAGAACCACCTGGTGCTCTCGGAAAATCTGGCCGAACTGCGTCGCTTGCGCGATGCCAAGGGACGCCGCCTGGAAATCGTCGAGCTGCCCATGCCGCAGCCGGTGGTCACTCTCGGCCTGCGCACGCCAGCTAGCTACTGCAACTTCCTATTCTGCGCGCGCGGCATCCTCTTGCCGGTGTTTGGCGATCCCAACGACACCTTGGCTATTGCTCGCCTAGAAGCGGCCACCGGGCGCGAGATCATTCCTGTCGATTGCCGCGCACTGATCTTCGGGCAGGGGGCCATCCATTGCAGCACCCAGCACGAGCCGAACTAGCTCAAGGCGTCAGCTCAAAGGCCGACCAGATGCTGGGAGCTGTGCTCCCTGCGTTTCCCGTCAGCGAGGGCGACAGTTCCAGTTCGGGGCAGGAGTGGATTGAGATAGGAGCGTCCGTGCTGGGAAGCATCGGCATCTCTAGGCACTTTAAGTAGCGGAACCATCCTTCCGGCAGCGGTTGCGTCTCCTCGACCTCGGTGGGTGCTGCGGGTGCAGTGTTCCATCCTTCCAGCAGGTACCAAGTGCTGGACGCTGGGCGAGGAAGGGAAATCTGGCCCGAGGCGTCAATCGTCATCTCGCCGGCAAAGGTCAGTGAGTCTCCTGCTGTCAGTTTCCAGAGACGGACCTGTGTGGGGACGATCTGATTGGTGCCGTCAGACTGGTAGATGCGCAGGCTGATGGGGGACAGGCCATTGCTGAGGCGAACCACCGAGATGCGATCGGCCCGGCTGGCACTCCCTGACGGGGGGGATAGAGTGGAGCAGGAATGCGTCGGATAGATGCTGTCTGCGGAAGCAAAAGCGTCGATGCAGGAATCGGGAAGGCTTCCCGAGAGTCTGGCGCGCACCGGAAGCCGCTCCGGTTTGTTGCTTTTCCAACCTTCCAGGACCCAGGTTCCGCTCTGGTTGGGAATGGTGAACGAGCCCTGCGAGTCGCTCCGTGCCGTTCCGCGAGCCAGCAACGAGGTGTCAGATTTTGTCCAAAGGCGCCACTGCATACCGGCCAAGGCCGAGCTTCCGCTGCCCGAGGAAACGACCACGATCTGAATTGGTCCGGGAAGCTCCGAGCCTCCTTTGCCTGCCATCTCCGTGGCACACCCCGAGAGCCATCCTGCCGTAAGCGCCAGAAATGCCGAGGAGACGAAGTTTCGCAGACGTGGAGTCATTCGTTGTTCTGGAGCTTTCGCGTCAAAGGTACCATCTGGAAATTGACCAGAAGCACGCGCTCTACCGGATCTTCGTCGTTAGCGGTCTCGGCTAGGATCTCGCGGCGCAGATTGTCCAGGGCGGCGCGGATGCGGGCCATACGGGAACGCGAGGCTGATAGGATCACGGAACTGGCGTGGGCATCGGCATCGCCTGTGACGATGCGGTCCTGGACCAGCAAGAAGTACTGGCGCTTGAGGGCCTGCAAGACTTGCTGCGGGACATCCCCGGGAGTCAGACGTGCGCTGACGCCGTAGTTCCAGGTTCCTTCGCGAGTGCGGCTCAGCAGTCCGAGGCCTTCCAGAAGGCTCAAGGAATCCTCAACCTCCTGAGGGGTAGCCGCTGGAGCAAGCCGCGAGGCGATGTCCTCGGGCGTGCAAGTGGGGAGCTGGACAGCCAATTCGCGCACCACGGCATGGATCCAGTGGCTGTAGTAGGCCTCCTGCTTGCGTCCCACGTGCCCGACGGCCAGGGTCGCCTGGATCCGCACCAAGTCTCCGAGCAGTTCCTCCTTGCGTCCCGGTATGGTTTCCTGTCCGTAGCGGACCAGTAGGCGAAAATAGTCGGCAGCCTCTTTGCCAAGCGCCAGCGCCTTGAGGAACTTCTCCACGGAATCTTCTGACAGATTGCGTCGCCCTTGCATGACTTCTGAAAGGAAGGCGTGGGAGGCAAAGCCCGCTCGACGCGCGAAGACGCGGTAGGAATAGCTGTGGGAAAGGGCTTTCTTGGCCTCGAACCATTCCCTCAAGAAGAGGCGATGGTCGAGGAAAGTAAAGACCGTGGGCAGTTCTTGTTTTCTGCCATCATCTGTATTTTGAATCTCCTCCACGCATTTCAAGCTACCCCGAGTTTGGTGCGACGACAAGTCGCCGATCCGTAGATCTACGCTTCGCGTACTCCTCGGGAGAACGGCATCCAAGATTTGCTACACGAATTTCCTAGATTGAACAGCAATCTACCATGCCGACACGTATATCATGTTCTATGAACGCCGATGAAACGGATTTTTCCACTACACGGCGGCGACGCCCCTTGTGCGGTGATCTCTGCGTGTTCGATTATCTGGACTACCGTGATTTTCTGAAGGACGTGTATCACGGCAACAAGGCACTGAATCCCAAGTTTTCCTGCCGCTATATCGCGGCTAAGGTTGGATTCAAGTCGGCCAGCTATTTTACCCAAGTGCTGCACGGGCGCTCTGAGATGACTCCGGCCATGGCGCTGCGCTTTGCCGATTTTCTCAAGATGGAACGCCGGGAAGCCGAGTATCTGGAGCTTCTCGTTCTGTACGCTCGCTCGCGCAGCACCACTGAGCGCCGCTGCTATCTGGAGCGTTTGGCGGCTTTCCGCGAGTCCAAAGTGCATCTGGTGCCTCCCGAGCACTACGAATTCTACGAGAGCTGGTATCACACGGCGATTCGGGAACTTCTGCATATCGAACCCTTTGCCGGGGACTACGCCGCTCTTGCCAAGCGGCTTCGGCCATCGATCTCCGTGGCTAAGGCGCGGGAATCCATCGAATTGCTACTGCGGCTGGGCATGGCGCGGCGTGAAGGCGATTTGGTGGTGCGGGCAAGTGGTGTCAGCACTTCGACGGGAGAGGCTGTGCGGGCCGTGCAGGTCGATCAATTCCATTCAGCTTGCCTTGAGCTTGCGCGTTCCACTATCGACGGAATTCCTCGCGAAGAACGCAACCTCTCCACTCTGACCATGACCCTTTCGCGTGCCGCTATTGATCGCGTGAATCAGGAAATCATCGAGTTCCGCCATCGCATCCTCGCTCTTGCAGAAGCTGATCTCGAGGAATCTGAAGTCTACCACCTGGGGATCCAGTTCTTCCCGATGACGCAAGGAGGCGGGGCGTGAAGCACGTTTGGTTGGGAGCTCTTGCGGCTGTTTTGCTGGGTGGCTGTTCGCAAAGCGAGGGAACCCTGGCCATGGGGCCGGGTTCCGAAACCTCCGGTTTGTCGGTGCGCTTGAAGAATGCCGACGGAACCCCGTCCATCAAGGTCTGCGTTCGTGCCGTCTACGTCCAATCCTGGGCCAAGGAACGCGCTCAGGGACAGGCAGTACTAGATAGTCAAGTTACTGATGATTCCGGGCGTGCCGCCTTCCCGTCCTTACCGGCTGTACGTTTGGCCTTGGAGGCCCAGCAAGGTTCCGCAGTGGTGCATCAGGAAGTGCCGGCGGAGCGCGATTCTTTCCAGACGCTCACCTTACACAACGGCGGGAGCATTCGGGTGCGGCTGACAGGAAACGTCACTGGAGTGCGGCGCCTGTTGCTTCAAGGATCTTCTCTGGAGGCAATGCTGCAGAGCGACCAGAGCTGGGTGATCCCTTGGGTCCCGCAAGGCTGGTGCACCTTGGTGGCCTGGAAGGATTCCTCCCTGGTCCCGCTGGCGCGACTCTACGCAGATTCGTCGCATGTCGTGGATACCGTCCTCAACCTAGAACCGATGATCCTGCTCGACGACTTTGAGGCTGCTTCGATCCGCAACTTGATCGGACAGCAGGTCGGTGGTGGTGCTTGGTTTGTCACTGGGCAAGGCTGGCAAGGCGGCAAGAGCCCCATCTCGACGCCTGATCTTGCCTCGGCGCGGGAGCCTGGATGGGACGGCAAATCGCTTCATGTACAGTTCCAGGTGGATACCTCTTCCACGGCCAACTACTCCATGCTAGGTATGGATTTCGCCGGGTCTCCCGATGGCAAGCCGCAGGTGTGGCGCAATCTTACCGGCATTGATTCGCTGACCTTCCAGATGCGTGGGCGTGGGAGCTTAGCGCTCCGCTTCTTGACCAGGGTTTCTTCGGATTCGTGCCGGTACGAGACGCCGCTAGAGCTTTCGGGATCCTGGAACCACATTTCTCTGAATCTCGATACGGTTCGTGTGGTCGGAAACGCCTGCCCGACCTGGACCGAGGCACGCAGGCAAGTGGCTGGCTTTGGCTTCGTAGCGCATCGCGATGCCGAGCTGTGGCTAGATAACCTGCAGCTCTACGGACTTCTGCCAGGCGAATTGTTTCCCAATTACGTCTGGTAGCTAGAGGCCGGCCAAGAGTCGCAGGATGTTGCGCTCCACGGCCAAGGCGCTTTCCAGACGTCGCCGCCGTGTTGGTTCGTCGGTGATCGTGAAGTCCTCTTCCATGGGGTCGAAGACGAACTTGATCACTGCGTGGCCAAGATCGGCGTCCTGGCAGGGACGGCATAGCAGGGCGCTGTCCTGGTCCACTGCCACGGCTCCATAGCCGTGTCCCGATTCCGCTTTGTGGCTTGGAGTGACGCAGGGAACGGCTGTGGTCAGGAATTTCCCCGTCTGCACGTTTCCGTTGAGGGCGCGGCTCATGGCGGGAAGCGAAAGTGCGCGCGTCGGCTGCGGAGTATGAGGGCCGTTGTCGGGATCAAGGACCTCGTTGGCGTAAAGGCCGCGGCCCGGAAGCAATTGCGGTAGAAGAGCGCCGCAGGGACCGGTGATCAGCACTTCCCGCGGCAAGGAGTCTTCAGTCAGAAGCGTCTGCAGTTGCTCTTGGCCGGCCTCTCCTTGATCCACCCACAGGATGTCCCATGAACCGAGCCCTTTGGGGCTGCGATCGTGCGTGACAAAAAGACAGGAACCGTCCGGGCGCATCACTGCCTCGTGGCTATGAAGAACGCCTTGGGAACTTTCGGGGCGCGGCCGCACGCAAACGCACAGACGATCGAGCATGCCTGAAAATCTAGCCCCTCAGGGGTACCCAACGGGCGAAGTTCTCGAGCAACTTGAGGCCCACGGCTCCGCTTTTCTCGGGATGAAACTGGGTGGCGATCAAATTGTCGCGAACCATGGCCGAAGCGAAGACGCAGCCGGCGTAATCGGTGGTTGCCAGCACCAAGGAGGCATCCGAGGGGGATGGATGGTAACTGTGGACGAAGTAGAACATGCTTCCGGAAGGCAGGCCTTCTAAGACCGGATGCTCCCGTGTCCAGGAAACGGAATTCCAGCCCATATGAGGGATCTTGGCTCCCGACTCGCGCGGAAGAACAAAGCGATCTACCGTGCCGGGCAAGATGCCTAGGCATTCCGTACCGCCATCCTCTTCGCTCTTTTCCAGCAACAACTGGCAGCCAACACAGATTCCCAGCACGGGCTTGCCTTGGGAGAGCGCCTCTTTCAAGGAGAGATCCAGACCAGACGTACGCAGGTTGTCCATGCAAGCCGCAGCCGCTCCTACGCCCGGGAAGATAACCCGTTCGGCATCGCGAACTTGCTGCGGATCCGCCGTGACCACGTGGGCGAGTCCCAGGTGGTCGAGTACGGCCGACACCGAGGCGAGATTCCCGCCCTTGTAGTCCAGAACTGCGATCAAGCCTTGGCTTTCGACTTAGGCTTGGCGGGTGCCTTAGTCACCACTTTGGCCGCCGGCTTGGCTGCCGCCTTGGTCGCTGTCGCCACCTTGGGGGCTGCTGCCTTGGCCTTCTTCTTGGGCGCAGGTGCCTGCTGCTTGAAGGCCTCGGAATCGAGACGAACCTGCAGAGCGCTTGCATGGTGGGTGAAGCCTTCTGCTTCGGCCAGGGCGATGGCGTGCGGCGCATCAATGGCGAAGGAGGCTTGGTCGTAGTGGATGATGCTGGTGCGCTTGAAGAAATCCCACAGTCCTAGAGGCGAGGCGAAACGGGCCGTTCCGTGGGTGGGAAGCACGTGGTTGGTGCCTGCCACGTAGTCGCCCAGAGGCTCGGAGGACCACGGACCCACGAAGATAGCGCCTGCGTTGGTCAGGCCTTCTACGATGGGATTCGCGTCGGCAACCATCACCTCGGCATGCTCGGGAGCGATGGCGTTGGCAATTTCCAGAGCGGCCTTCCAGTCCTTGCAGGCCATCACCGCGCCATAGCGCGAGAGGACCTTTTCCAGGATCTCCTTCTTGGGAGAGGCTTCTACCATTTTTTCCACCACTAGGCGCAGACGGCGAGCCGCTTCCAGGCTGGTCGTGATGGCGATGGCGGCTTCCAAGCCCGAGCCGTGCTCGGCCTGCGAAAGCATGTCGGCGGCCACCCACTGCGGATCGGCCTCTTCGTCGAAGAGCACCAGGATCTCGGACGGGCCGGCGATGTTGTCGATGGCCACTTCCCCAAAGACCTCGCGCTTGGCGGCGGCGGCCCACACGTTGGACGGTCCCACGATCTTGTCGACGCGACGGAACTTGTCATCACCGTAGGCCAGAAGGCCGATGGCCTGAGCGCCGCCGATGCGCCAGACTTCGGTGAGTCCCAGGACTTCTAGGGCGTAGGCCAGGGCTGGCTGCAGGCCGCGAGGGCAAGGAGTGGTGACGACCAGTTCCTTGACGCCGGCGACCTTAGCCGGGACGGCATTCATGATCACTGAACTCGGATAGGCGGCCGCACCTCCGGGAACGTAGAGTCCTACGCGGGAAAGCGGCTGTACGCGCAGGCCGAGCCATTGGCCGGATTTCCCTTGGGAAACCCAGGACTCTTCCATCTGGAGGGTATGGAAGGTGGTAACCTGCTCAATGGCCAAATCGATAGACTTGCGCACTGCCTCGGGGCATTTGCGCGCCGTATCAGAAATCTCTCGCACCGGAAGACGCAGCGGACGCCCTTTGGGCAGTCCGTCGAACTTTTCGGCAAGCTTGCGAGCGGCATCGATACCACCTTCCCGCACCTGCGTCAGGATCTGGCGCACCTTGGGTTCAAGCTCCGGATCGCGTCCGCCTCCACGACGAAGGATGGTCTTGACGGCTCCGCTTTGAGCCGTGGCGTTTGGAAAAAGAGGCAATATCATGGAACCGCGATGGGTGTGCCGTTCACAGGAACGACTGTGGACTCGCGGGGAATCGGTTGGGCATACCAAGACGACTCCGACGTCGCACGTCGGAAATCAAACGAAAATGTCCAGTGCTGCACCAAGAGATCCCCACGACTGACGATGAACTGGGAAAAATAAGCGTATCGTCAGGATTTTCCCACTCTTGTTCCGCGGGTTCTTTATGGGAATGGAGTTTGCTTTCCTCCTCGTAGGGATGGAGATGAGCTAATTCAGCATTTCCAGGAAGGTACAGGACAGACGCATGCGTGGAGCGCTATCGTGAATCCACGCTCGCAGATGCTCGTGGTCGTTTAACCCCAATCGTTGCCAATTTTCCGGGGAAGGAGCGCTTAGCGGGGTCGAAGGGAGATCGTGGTAACCGCAGGCGCAAGCTAGCAGATTGGCTGCTTGCAGGATGGGAGCCAAACTGCTGCTGTTGTTAGCGGTACTTTCGACGGAATGTTCGCGGCAGCGGATGGCTTCGCGAAGATTGGGTGGGAAATTCCAACGCAAGGCCAATTCGGCACCAATATCCTCATCGCGAAACCCTAAGGTCTCTTGCAGGATCTTTCCAAATGGAATGTGGCGTTCCTGGCTCAGGTGGACGGCTGAGCGGAAGAAGTCAGGGGCAGCACTCCACAGCACCACCTTGCCGATGTCGTGGAGGAGTCCGGCCACGAAAGCCTCGTCTGGATCTGCATCGCGCCGAGTCTCGGCCAGTACCTTGGCGGCGCAGGAGGTGGCGGCCGAATGCAGCCAGAGATCCTCCAACCGAAAACCGTCTCCTGAAGGAGTGCTTCGAAAGGCGTCCAGCACGCTGGTGGAAAGGACCAGATTCTTCACGGCATTGAAGCCCAGAATCATGATGCCCTGGGAGATAGAGTGGATGCGACTGGAATAGCCGTAAAAGGGACTGTTCACCAGCTTCAAGACCTTGCTGGAAAGGGCTTGATCCTTCTGGATGACTTGGGCAAGCTCTTCTGAAGACGTCTTTGGATCTTCCAAACGTCGCGAAAGCTCTCCCAACACAGCGGGCAGCGTGGGAATGCCGCGGATCACCTTTG
>DAIPHW010000028.1:0-21876 GCA_036771135.1 Fibrobacterota bacterium
GCCTTGCGGAACTGTCCCATGTGGAGTTTCCTGTGCATGTTCTCTTTGAAGGGGCTGAGACGCTGCGTGGTGGGGAGGACTTCTTTCGGATGTTGCGGACGCAAGGCATCCACGAACTTCCGGGAGCGAGTTTGCCGTTTGTGCGTCAAGATCGGCTTCCCGAAGCCGTGGATGAGGCTTGGCTTTGCATGGACAGCAATGTTCAGGAAAAGCTTCAGGCGTTACTTTGCGAAGCATGGGATTCCGGTGTCGATCCTGCGGGTGCATTCTTGTTCTGTGGCGCCCTGAAAGCGTTTGAGGCTACCGTTAAGTCGGCCTTGAAGGGAGTGTGCGGGGGCTTTGTCGGAAAGGCTGTGCCGTTTCTTCGCTCCTTCGCCTTCGTTCCTTCGCCGCCGGATGGCGGCAGTCAGACAGGTGAAGCCGCAGAACGCACGGAGGTCTCCTGTGAGACTGATGCGCTCCTTGCGGCCCAATTGACATTTCTGGCTTCCGAGCCTCCGCTTGCACGGCTATCTAGTCAGCAGCAGGTGCGCTCGTCCCTTTGGGCTACGGCATTTTTTGTGAGCGCTCTCGTGGTTTCCGGACTGGTCGCGGCGGCGGCAATGCATGGTTTTGTCAAGGGCGGCATGATGGATGCTGCCTGGAAGGTGCGCCTTCAGAAAGCCGAGAATGCAGAGTGGAGGGATAGCACATCTATTCACCGCAATCTTGGGGCATGGTATGACCTGCGCTTGCTGGATCGCGAAATACGCGATGGGCGCCCTTGGCTGCTCGCGCCCGGCTTTTATCGCGATGGGCAGCGACTTCTTCAAGTGGAGGCGCGTCTCGACACGATGACGTTGAAGATGGTCCAATTGTCCTTTGCCTGGCAGGAGCGGCGATTGATGGCGGAAGCCTCGACGATTCACGACTCGCTCTCGGACACAAAAGACTTGTACGCGAATTTGAAGACGTACTTGCTGCTGACCAACGAAGGATGGGCGCTTGGCCGGGACAAGGAAGGCGACAAGGGGCTGGCCGAGGCATATCTCAAGGCGTGGTCTGGATTCCTCGGGCTCCAAGATGGAGTGCCGCTTCCGCCACTGGAGCGCACTGTTTTGCCGCCGTTTTCTGAGGATGTAGCGCAGAGAGTCGACAAGGGACAATTGCTTTGGCTTGGGCGTGCAGACATGGAATTGGTGAATCGTGCTCGTCTTCTGCTGCGCAGTTCCCGCAACCAATCTGGGACTTATGCTCGCCTGTTGGGGGCGGCGGACTCTCTCCAGGATTTGAATGCTGATTCCTTGGGGTTTCCTTCGAAGGAGATTTCCTGTGGCCAGCTTCTGGTGTCCAAGGCTTTCACGCGCAATGCCTATGGCAAAGCCATTTTGCCGACTTTAGAAGATATGGCAAAAGGGGGGATCGATTGGGTCGTCGGCAAGACGCCGGGTTCAGACTCCATGGATGCATCAGCCTCTCGGGAAGTTATCCAGGAATTGCGCCGCAGGTATTTCGAGGACTACGAGAAGGCTTGGCAGAAGGTCCTGGATGGTGTTTCTTGTACGCTGCCCCCTGAAAATCAAAAGATTGCCGCCGCTTTGGCTGTGATGGGCAGTGCTTATGCCCCACAGAATCCCCGGGGCTTGGTCGCATTTCTCAAGCGCGTTTCCGATGAGACCGATTTGACAGGTGTTGTTGCTGCAGGAGCAAACTTGCCCGCAATCCCGGCAAAAGCTGCTGCGGTTGTTGCCAAGGCCCAGGGAGCCGCCGTTGCAACAGGCCTTTTGAACAAGAAGGACGATCCTTTCGTCATACATCTCCAGCAATGGTTTGCGCCTGTCCGCTCTCTGTCCGATTTGGCGTCTAAGGGAGGCTTTGATGCTTATCTCAAGGATCTAGGACAGCTTTCCGGGGTCTTTTCCCAAGGAACTCAGGGCGATGGTGCGTTGCAGTTCGCGAAGGACGTGGCTGCTGGAGATCAGCGCAACCCGCTAGTGCATGCGCAGAACGAGGCCAAGGCCAAAAGTGATCTCCTTCCTGCCGACCAGCGGCCTTGGTTCAATCGGATCACGTTGCAGTTTCTACAGCAGATGTCTGTCAAATTGGCGCCTCAGGCTAGCGGTTTTCTGTCCGGGTTGTACAGGGATAAAATTGTCAATCCTTGGCAAAATCTGGCAAAAGGCGCCTTTCCGTTCGATCCCTATGCCCAGGGAGAGGCCTCCATCACTGACGTAGATGCCTTTTTCAACCCTCGCACAGGAACGTTGAGTTCCTTTCTTAAGGATGCCGAAGGAGTCTTCGCGCCAGGCGGAGGTGCGAATGCTTCATTTGGACGTGGCACTGCAGAGGCCATCCAGAAACTGTTGCGCATTCAAACTTTCTTCTACGGAAGAAATGGAACGGCCTGGAAGGGATGCCAAGTGACAGTGACTTTGCACGGAGATCCGCGTGCCAAGATCGGCTTTCGATCCGGTTCGCAGACTGCGGAGCTTCCCCAAGGAAGTGCCGAGCGGCATGTTACGTTCCGCTGGCCGATGGCTGGGCAGGCGGGGGCTGGTATTCTGGCCACGACGCAGTCCAATTCTTTCGAAGACCATCGAGATGGCGAATGGGCCCTGCTCAGGTTGGTGGAGCCGCGTGTCGTTTCCGCCTCGCAGGGAAATGTCGATGCCATATGGAGTTTCAGCGATAGGAGCTATGCTGTTGATGTTTCGATGTCTCTGCGCATCGATCCAGTGAGTAATCCGTTTCGCGAGAAGGATTTCTTCCAGGTCAACCTTCCTTCCGACTTGTCCCGCTGAGAGGCTTTCCTAATGCCGATTGAAATTCCCTCAGATCCATCCGAATTCGGCAAGAGACTGGCGGCCCCCATCGCTGCGGGAAACCCCATCGGCGACGATCCCAAATATCTGCCAGAGTACGAGACCGTCAAAGCGGAGGTGGCTAAAACAAGCGAAAGGAACTGGGAACTCGTCCTAGAAAACTCCTTTGCATTGCTGACGGGCATGGCCAAGGACGTAACCATCTTCGGCTATCTCATGCAGGCGGCGGCGATTCGTCGCGGCTGGGATTTTGCTGCCGCGACGGCAAAGGCCTATGCGGAGCTTCTTACGGTGCACTGGGATGCTATTCATCCTCAGCGCGAGCGTGCCCGCATGAATGCTGTGCGCTGGCTTACTGAAGAGCGCGTTGTCGTTGGCTTTGAGCGCATTCCCGCCACCGCGTCGGATTTCGAGGCGCTATGCTCTCTTGAGAAGGCGCTTGGCGATCTGGATGCGGCACTGAGGGAGATGAATCAGGAGTCTCCGCCTTCGACAAAGGTGTTGGCCCGGATCATCGCCGAGAAGGCCAAGGCCGTGGAACCGCCTCCCGTATCGGAAGTGGCGCCGGTTGCATCCGTCCCTTCTGCCGCGCCTGCGTCTGCTTTGGAGACAAATTCTGTCTCAACTGCTGCCGCTTCGTTGACGTCGATCTTGTCCAAGGGAGACTTGGCCAAGGAGGCGCAGAAAATTGCGCTTCAGTTGATCACCTGCGATCCGGAAAGCCCGTTGGGATACAAGTTGCTCCGCGCCTGCCGATGGCAGGATGTCGCAGTGGCTCCGCGCAACGCCCAGGGTATTACGTCGTTCGCTGCGCCCAATTCGCTACGTGCTTCGTCCTTTGAATCGCAGAGCCTTCAGGCGGCGTGGGGGGAGATTCTCTCGCGAAGCGAGGCGGCCTTTACCGAGCCGGGATTGCAGTACTGGTTTGATCTCCAGTTCTATGTCGTTCAGGCACTTGATGGAAAGGGGGCGAGGCTTTGTGCGGATGCCGTTCGTTCCGAGCTCAAACTGCTCCTCGCTCGAGTTCCGCAACTGGCGGAACTGAAGTTCTCCGACAGTACGCCCTTTGCAAATCCAAGGACGATGGCTTGGCTTGAGGAACTTTGCCGGCAGGATTCCGGGCCAGCGGCACGTTCTGCGGCAGCAACTGAACCTTCGCTTGACGAGGACATGGAACGTGCATCTTCGTTGGCGGCATCAGGGAAAATCACTGAAGCTCTGGGCCTTCTCCAGGATGGATTACTTCACGGCAGTCTGCGTGAGCGTACGCTTCGCCAGCTAGCCATCGCAAGGCTTGCTCTCCTTCACGGGAAGATTCGACTTGCTCTTGTGCTGGGGGGCGAACTTGTAGAACGCGCTATCCGCATGGAACTGAAGGCATGGGAGCCGAATCTTGCTTCGGAAATTGCGGAGCACCAGATGAAAGCGCTTGGAGCCGCCATGGATGCCAAGATCGGTGACCTGTCCCGTTGGCAACAGGATCGCGAGGATCTTGCCGTACAGATGGCCGCAACCGATCCTTCTTTGTTTTCCAAGATCGAATTCTAGATTTATTGCGTTCCACCTTTACAAGGAAATCCCCTCATGGCAGGCAGCAGCTTCCAGAACGAAATTCCACCGGCGCGTGTGAATATCCAATTGAGCGTCGACAAGGGAAATGCCCAGAAGAAGACGGAGCTTCCTTTGAAGCTCCTTGTTCTAGGCGATTTTGCACAGCGCAAGGACGATACGCATGTGGCTGATCGGGAAAAGATCAACATCAACAAGAATAATTTTGATCAGGTGATGGATTCTCTGAACCTAAAAGTCGAGGCGGCCGTCGACAACAAATTGAAGGAAGATGGCAGTCAGATGGCTGTCGATCTGAAGATCAAAAGCATGAAGTCTTTCGATCCTGCTGAAATCGTGAAGCAGGTTCCGGAACTCTCCAAGCTCATGGCGGCTCGCAATCTCATCAAGGATTTGGGGTCCAATCTTTTGGATAATCGCGAATTTCGCAAGCGTATGGAAGGAATCCTGGCCGATAAGTCGGCGATGGAGGGGATTCTGGCCGAACTTGACAAGGCTGTTCCCGAGAAAGTCAACTGAGGAACGACAATGGCTAACGAAACAAATTTGCAATATATCTACGAGACAATGAACCTTGATCTCCCATCCAAGGAGGTTGATCTCGCTGAATACAGTGATGCTTCTTCTCTTATTGAGCATGAGGCTGGCGAACGTATTGGTGCCGGTTTGCGCGTCTTCATCAAGAGCGTGATCGATAGCTCTGTTTCGATCGAAAAGATCGACCGCGCCACGATTGATGCGCAGGTCGGCTATATCGATCGTCTAATCAGCGCACAGCTGAGCGAAATCATGCATTGCGAGGCCTTTCAAAAGCTTGAAGCGCAGTGGCGGCAGCTGAAGTTTCTCGTTGATCGCACCGACTTTCGCAAGAACATCAAGATTGAAATTTTAAACTGTTCCAAGGAGGCATTGCAGGAGGACTTCGAGGATTCCCCAGAGATCATCCAGACAGGACTTTACAAGCACGTCTACGTCGACGAATACGATACTCCCGGTGGCGAACCATATGCGGCTATCGTCTCCAGTTACGAATTTGGGTCCGGTGCACAGGATGTCGCCGTTCTTGGAGATCTTTCTCACGTCTCAGCTTCGGCGCATTGTCCCTTCATTGGATCTGTAGGTGCGAAGTTTTTTGGGAAGTCCTCGGTTCACGATCTTCCTAAGATTGATGATCTTGAAAACTATCTCGATCGCGCTGAGTACATCAAGTGGCGGGGATTCCGCGACTCCGAGGATTCTCGTTACGTTGGCTTGGTGCTGCCGCGATTCCTCCTGCGGCTTCCTTACGGTTCAGATTCAAATCCAGTTCAAGGGTTTAACTATTCGGAATCGGTTACTGGCGTAGATCATGAGAAGTACCTGTGGGGTAATGCTTCCTTTGCCTTTGCCGCGAACATGGTGCGTTCCTTCATCGACAACGGTTGGTGCGTCCAGATTCGCGGGCCAGAGTCTGGCGGCAAGGTCGATGATCTTCCCATTCATACCTTTGACGTGGGCAAAGGGACGCAGATGAAGATTCCCACAGAGATTCTCATCCCTGAGACCAGGGAATTTGAATTTGCTAACCAGGGGTTCATTCCGCTGAGCTACTACAAGAACAGAGACTATGCTTGTTTCTTTTCGGCCAACTCTGTGCGCAAGCCAGAGGAGTTTGACGATTCGAATGCGACGGCCAATGAGCGTATCAATGTTCGTCTTCCCTATATATTCCTCACCGCCCGTTTGGCGCATTACCTCAAGGTCTTGCAACGCGAAAACATTGGTGCGACCAAGAATGCAGCACTCCTGGAACAAGAGCTCAACAACTGGATTCAGACCCTGGTAACCGAAATGAAGAATCCCGGACCGGACCTGGCTGCATCCCATCCCTTGAGTTATGGGCGCGTGACTGTTGCTGAGAATCCCGACAATCCGGGCTTCTATCGTGTGGCGCTCGCGGTTATTCCCCATTTCCAAGTCGAAGGAATTGATGTCAGCCTATCGCTGGTGTCACAGATGCCGCAAGGCAAGTAACCCGCAAGCACAATAAGGAGACTGAGAATGGCAATTCCCGCATACATGCTGATCGATGGCATCAAGGGGTCGGTCAATGTCGCCGGCCGAGAAGGAACGGTAGAGATTCTGGAGTTCAACCACAGGGTTTACCTGCCGACAGATCGTGACAATGGCGCCAGCACTGGAACGCGCAAGCACGAGCCGTTGGTGATCCATAAAGCGTTCGACAAGTCTTCGCCACTGCTCTACAAGGCGGTATGCACCGGCTCCAAGATCGCCAAGATCGAAATTTCCTGGTATGAGATCACAGATCAGGGCGAAGAGAAGGCTTACTTCAAGCACGAATTGATCGGATGTAAGATTTCTTCCGTGCGGTCTTATATGCACAATATCAAGGACAAGACGAAGGAGCAGTTTGTCCACCAAGAGGAAGTGACGATTTGTTACGAGAAGATCTCTTGGACCTTTTTGGACGGCAACCTCACGCACACCGACGCCTGGAACAGTCGCTGAGCCAATGGTTCGGAGCCGAATTGCCTTCGGCTCCTTCCTTGCAGGCTACGTATGTTGGTTGAAGGCTTTTTTGAAAAACTGACGGGATACTATCGAGATGGGACTGATCTGTCCGAAGTTCCCATTCTGCAGCGTCGCTCTAAAAGTATCCTTGATCATCTTCGTTTCCTTCTCAACACAAGAAAAGGAATGTTGATTCATCTTCCTGAATATGGGATGCCCGACGTTGGCGAGATGTATCGTCGTCTCCCTGAGGCTGCAGTTGAAATGCGTGAGAGCGTAGAATATGCTATCCGAAGTTTTGAGCCGCGCTTGGAGCATGTTCGGGTGAATATAGTCGATTTTGATCCGAAAATCGGTCATGTTGGTTTCCGCGTCTCTGCGGTAATTGTTGGGGGAGCACGGCTGGTGATGGAAACGCGGTTCTTTCCCGACGGACGTGGTGCCATTCTTGCAGGCGAATCTTAATGGCAGACATCAAGCATTATTTTGAAGAAGAAATGCGGCATCTTCTCAAGTCTGGGAAGGAATTTGCGCAGGAGTATCCGGACTCAGCTAGGCGCTTGTCTTTGGATGATGGAGATGATTGTGATCCTTATGTGGAGCGTCTTTTGGAAGGCTTTGCCTTTCTCACGGCGCGTATTCGGCAAAGTCTAGATGAAGAAGAAGATGGATTAGCTGGGCATCTTCTCGAATTGGTCGCGCCGGGAGTCGAAATTCCGCTTCCTGCGGTTTCCCTGGTAGAATTTGAGCCGCGACAGAAGGAATTCGCCCAGACGCTGCATTTAAAACGAGGCATGCAAATACTCTCTGTTTCGCAGGCAGAGCTTCCGTACCCATGCCGGTTTTCGCTAGTGCGTGATCTTGATGTGACTCCTATTTCTTTCGTGGCAGCCAGTGTGTTCCAGGATGCTGGCAGTTCGATGTTGGAGCTGGAATTTGAATATTGGGGACAAAATCCAGAGAATTGGCCAGATCCTCTTCCATTTTTTTTGCAAGGCGATCCATCTATCTGCTGGGCTGTGCGCTATTGGCTTCTGCGCAAAATCGCACATATCGATGTCGTAGCTTCGGAATCAGCTTCCGCTGTGGGTGTAGATGTTGAGTTGCGGTCACCTTCGGTCTTTCCAGGGTATTCATTCGCTGCAGATGGATGCGGCGCGTTACTGGCCATGCGCGATTTTCTCAATGCTGAGGACAAATTTCGTTTTGTCGAGGTGCGCGGCCTTTCGCAGTGGAAGGCCAGTCCCGGCGCACACTTGCGTTTGCGTTTGCGCTTTTCTGAGAACTTCCCACGCACTTTGGAACGCGAGGTCGGCGTCTCCCTTTTTCGCATTCATGTGGTGCCGGTGGTTAACTGCTTCCAGGAAGACTGTGAACCGGTGCAGATGGATCTTACTCGTGTCGACTATCCTCTGGAAGTGGTCCGCGGTCGATCTATTGAGATCCTGGATGTGCGCGAAGTGACTGGCGTCGACCAGGCCGACCCAACTCGGCGTCATGGGTACAAGCGCTTTTCCAGCTACAGTCATTTGGGGCGCAAGGGAGAAGCTGCCGCTTACTTTGAAGTGTTGCAAAAGGGCCGCCGCGGAGGTGGAGTATGCACCAGCCTTGCGGTGGGCAATGTTGATCCGGAGACGACTTTTGCTGAGGAGTATCTTTCTGTCCGCGCCTTCTGCTGTGACGGTGATATTCCTCGCGAGCATCTCCAGCCAGCAGATCTTTGTGGATTGGATCCGTCTATGCCAGCGACGGTGTCTGTACGTGGGTTAACGCGGCCTAGTGCAGTTATGCGTCCGCCAGACGTGAAAAATCGACGTTGGCGGCTTTTGTCGCATTTTCAGCGATCATTTCGAGGCCTGTGCGATACGAATCTTTTGAAGCGAACCTTGGGGCTTCTGGTCTGGGATGGACGAGAGAGTCGACGACGCTTGGTGGAAGGCGTAAACCGGGTTTCCTGTCGGCCAAATTATCGAGTTAAAGAGGGGGTCACGCTTCCGGAAATGCTCGTCAGCGTCGGTCTTAAGGATGAGCTATGCACAGCCGTTTCATGGGAGCGTTTGGGACAGCTTGATGCTTTCGGAGAGTTGCTGTGGTTGCTGTTTTCCGAGGAGGCACCTCTAGGTAGCGCTGTGCGTCTTCAGATTGAGTTGGAACCTGGCGAGATTGTCTTGGAATACTTGCCGCGTGGCTAAGATCAAGGATCGCCTGTTCGCTCAAGCGAACCGCTTCGACTTTATTCAATGGTTGCGGCTTTGGTTGCGTATGCAGACGTGTACAGACTTTGATCCTCTCTTGGAGCGTATCGACGAGTGTGTTGATATCTGCAATTCGGGCCGTAACTGGTTTCCCGCATCTGATCTGGAATCCGGGGACGAATGCTTTGGAAGTAAGGCACGGCTGTTCGTCAATTTCATGGGGTTGAGTGGCTCAGCTTCACCACTGCCCTCCTATTTCCTCGACGGTCTGGAGCGTGGACGAGAGACGCATGCAGTCGTGAAGGCTTTTCTGGACCTCTTTGATCGCAGGGTCTACGCCCTTTATGGGGCGGCCTTGCTGAGACGACACCCTGGGCTGCGGGCTGAGTTGGACGGTACGGATTCTCTTCAGGAGCGCCTTGCCGATTTCTGTGGGCATGGGCACTCGGGAACAGCAGAGTGCGCGCGCGCATTGTCTGGATGGGATAGCCTAGCTCCGCACCATCGCTCCAGGAAAGGATTGGAGCGGTACTTAGCCAAGCAACTGGGATTGGAAGGCGTGTCCGTGTCCGATAGAGTTGCAGAATGGGTCACTTGCGAAGGGTGGATATTGGGAAAATGCCGGATGAATGGTTCTGCGGCACTTGGGGGACATGTTGCTGTCGCCGGTGCTCGGATCTACATATCCTTGGGAAAAGTAGGGCATGGTGAATATCTGAAATTTTGTGGCAACACAGACGATTTTCGTCAGCAAATTGAGTCTTTATTGGCGGATCATCTAAACGATGCGTTGCCTTGGTGTGCTTGCTTGGGCTTGGAGAATAAAAAAGGAGCATGTCGATTGGATATTGCTGCACCTCCTGCTCTTGGCCGCTATGCATGGTTAGGGGAGTGCGATGCCGAGAAACAGTGCCTTGTGTTCGAGAGCCGTTAGGGGCAGGAATAATGGGTGTTACCGAGCCTTGTGGATTGGGGGCTTAGTTTGTGGATTGCTAGGGTGCGGTCCCAAATATGTCCAGTTGGGTAATGGGCGCCCAGCTTACACTCGTGCCGAAGGACGCAATCTTCGGTTGCAACTAATGGGAGGTAAGGATGTCGATTACACGGGCCTGAAGCGGATTGCGGACGTCTATTTGGGCGTACCTTACCTGTGGGGGGGGGAGACCATGGGGGGGATCGATTGTTCGGCGTTCACGCAGCAAGTCTGGAAGAAGAGTTTTGGGATCGATTTACCACGGACAGCCGCTTTGCAGAGCAGACAAGGCGTGCGCGTCTTCAAATATGGTCTTATGGCTGGGGATTTACTGTTCTTCGGGCCTGCTGAGGACAGCATCGAACATGTCGGAATATATATGGGAAACGATATGTTTATCAATGCTACGACTTCTGCGGGCGTAAAGTATTCAAATATAGACGAGTTGTATTGGCGAGTACGTTATCAGTTTGCCAAAAGACTTGTATACTGATTGCTAACGAGTCTGTTTCTGTAATTTTTTTAGGCGCAAAAGCGTAGATTCCATTTCTTGGACCTGTCGAAGCAGTGAGTCAAGTAATTCATCATTGCTTTGGGACGTCGCTGATGAGGGTAGAATTACAGGTGGGGGTGGGGGCGTGGGTATTGCGTTGCAGTTGTTGCAGATCGTTTTAATCGTCGAGGGAATCTTATAACGCGAGCAAATAATGCTGAGCTGGTCGGGGGATTGCGTCGTGGTTGTGCGTAGCTTGGTCAGCTCGATATTTAGCGCAGCCATGAGCGAGGAGGATTTCCGGTTGCAAAGCAGCACGTAATTATCTTCTGTGAAGTTTACGTCCAGAAGGCGCAGGCCGGAATTTTTATTTTGTTCTGCCATCAAGATGGGGTTGTCGTGGATAACGGCCTCTACGTTGCCTTTTTCAAGGAGAGAAAGGGCTTCTGCGATGGAATGGACCATCTCTGGCTTGGCTTTGGGCGCAAATGATGTGAGAAGTGCTTCGGCTCCAGACTCTGGGGTGATAGCGACTGAATGGCCATTGAGATCGGAGACCGTAAAGATGGACTGATTCGATTTAAGTGTCAGAGTACCTAGGCCAGTTTTGTAATAGGGACTCGATAATAAAAAATGATCACGAAGCTGCTGTGAGGCCTTTACATGGGATATTATGACATCGATTCGATCGGAAGCCAATAGACTCTCTCCTTCGTTGAGGGAGCCTAACCGCACAATTCGGAAGTGCAGTCCCAATCGTGACGCAATAGAAGCAATGATATCATATTCTATACCCTTGCCTTCGGGAGAATCAATAAGGCCGAATGGCGATGCGCCGGGCTGTATTCCGACGGTGAGGGCATCTTTGCGAATCTTTTCAAAAGGACGTCCGATAACAGATGCTGTTAAACAAAGGATAATCCAGAATACGGCACGGGGGATGTTGTGTGTCATTTGACCTCTGTAACCAAACGAAATCCAATGAACTTCGAACCGGTTGGGGATGCGATATCGATCATGCGCGTCTTGTCCAAGCAACGTTCTATTGGAAGGCTGTAGAACCCTCCAGCGATGTAAGCAGAATTCGTGGCTCCACGGTCAGATTCCACCCACTCAGCGACGTTACCGATGTAGTTGTACATTCCTCCACCCTGATAGCGGGAGGTGGTGGGTTCTGGTGCATTAAGGCCGCAGGCAATGTGTGTTGCAGGCAACGTTGTCTCAGAAAATTCATGTGTCCACTCTGTAACTGTAGGCAGGCGTTTGCCTATCCATGTGGCATAGGTGCGTGCATCCTCGATTGATATGTTAACGACGGGGTAGTTGGAAAATTGTGGGTCGTCGAAATATTTTGGCATTTCTGGAAAGTCCGGATCCGTTGGGTGCTCGTGGCCGGTCTTTTCGCAGAACTGTCGGTATTGGGCATTGGTGACCTCGTGACTGTCGAAAAGCAGGTGCATTCCTGTCGAAGTGGGCTGTGTCTTTGATATCACGTGGCCGTATGCAGAAATATTTCCTTGTGCCATATTTGGGACATTTGAAGAGACTGCTCTACCTTCCTTGAACAGGGAAAACTTCCAAGCAAGGGATATATTCACGCCCCAATGGGTCTCTGCGTTCTTGGCGATTAGTCCTAGAGGAACTCCAAATTCTGTTGATAAGTTTGGAGAGACCTGCCATATAAGACCAGGTTCAAAAGTGATCACATAACTGGAGTTCTTCGGGGTGGCTGTTCCGTAGGTATTCGCGAGCTGGCCATCAGCATCAGCTTCTAAAAAGGGCAGAAAATAGTTGTGCAAGAGGTAACCTATGCGCAAGCGAGCAAGGATAGCGTCACCGATGGTTCTGGAGTCTATGTTGGAAAAATTCTTCCGGTATCCCAACTGTCCAAAGATGTCGAACTGACTCCAGTCCTGGTTTGTAATAACGCTGAGTTGTAGTCCCTTGGAATTGCTGCCCAAGCGTGAAGCAGAAGCATTACCTGCTATCCACGTCAGGTCGAGTGCTGAATTGATGTCCTGGTATGTCCATTTAATGCCCATTGTCGCATCCGAAAAGCCAATTCCTTTGGATGAACCGTCGATTTCTGTCCTTTGGGCCAGTGGCAATAAAAAATGCGTCTCTAGCCCCCAGGGAAGTCCTAAGCGCATCGTCACCGGAACACGTAGGCTCGTGGGGATGCTGTCAGAGGAATAGCTACTGGCCGTAGAGAGTGTGGACTTGTTGGGTGAAAGCGAGCCAGCTGATTGGTAGCCGAGGTAGCGAAGGTATTCGAAACCGCTCAGAACTTCCAGCCTCCAGGGGGCAATGGATAGATGTTCGGCATGAAACGCTTTCGTGCGATACTCGAATGTTTCGGAGAGCGTGGTATCCTGTCCTGCTTCAAGTAAAATCGTACGTAGGATTGGCCCGTAGGCGCTGTTGGGAGAATGAAGAAGAACCACATGCGTACCGGGCAGCATTTTATCGTTGACATAGGGCGTCTTCTGTAGTTCAGGAGATGTTGCCCCGTCAAGCATCACCTGTGCACTGTCGGGATCGGTGAAGATCTGCAGGGAGCTGCGACTTTGGGCTGTAGCGATCGGTGCAGAAAACAGGCAAGCAACAATGGCTAATGCGTGACCGTGAGAGATATGACAGGGCCGGACAATACAGGGATAACAAGGAATCATGCGCCAAGGACTCCTGAAAAAGGAGAAATGAATTGTACTAGTTCACTGCAATGTAGTCATTGAGGAACTGGCGCGCGAGGTCGTCGACCTCTCCCAGGAGGTCCTCTTCGCGATACTCTCCCATTTTCCAGGCATCCCATGTTGGAGCATCGACCATCTTGTTGACCGAGGGCAGCCAAGCGCTTTGATCAAGTTCCAGTGCCATATGAGCTACGAAGAATCCATCATCACTTTCGATTTCTGTAATGATGAGCTTCAGAGTCACGCTGCCAGCAGGAACGACCTGTACCTCACGTGAACGCAGACGCTGTTCGATGTGGCTTTGAAAAGCCTCTCGGTGTTGGACTAGAGAGCCATTGCACGTCACGCGCACGGCAACGCCGTACTTTTTCAGGTCAGCAAGCGATGCTCGCCCATAGAGTGGAGCGGTCCATGCCTGATCAAAGAAGAAAAGCAGGAGCAGCCCCAAATATCGAATTGATGCTAATTTTTCACGCATCGGATGCTGAACTGGTAATACTTACTGTAGCCTTTTCTATCAAAGAAGCCGCTTGCTATTGCACTTGCACTGGCGTTATTCATCCATTGGTCCCGCGTCCAAAAATGAACGCTTTGTCCGATATCACTAAATCCAGGAGATGTTCCATACCCTGCAAGTTGCAACTGGAACTTTGAAGTATCCCGAACTTTTCCCGCCCAGGCATTGAGTGCTAGTGATTTCATTGCTGCGGTATCTGAATACGTAAACAACGTATCCCATTCAGATTGGGATGGCAGATGAAACCCAGAAGGACAGATTCCATGAATGCCTGTATCGTAATAAATTCGATGGTTGAAATTCGTATCTAAATGCATCGCTTCTGCCCATGTATATAGGCGTCCATATTTGTTGCAGGAATCGTTGCTGTTGTTGTAACACACTCCTACTGTATCTTTGGACGTGCTGTTGCGATAATTCAGATTGCTGGCCATCCATGTTTGATTTCTTATCGTAACAATTTTATATGTGTTATTGTCTCGATCATCCTTAACTATACCATAGTCGGTGGCGTGGAGACGGATGATGGTAACGGCATATGTCATCATATTGCGGTTTTTGTTGTACACGATTACGCTGACTTTTGTGGTATCCTTTGTGATTGTGATTATCCCGCTGGAGGCTCCGTTGTAACGGATGCTATCTACATCTGCACTTTTTGTTGCCGTTGCTGTGAGTGTCACCGATGCTATGCTGGCCGAGACCGTGTCTGTGTAGGTAATCGTCGAAGAGTTAAATGTACTTGTC
Source organism: Fibrobacterota bacterium (assembly GCA_036771135.1). Taxonomy (GTDB): domain Bacteria; phylum Fibrobacterota; class Fibrobacteria; order UBA5070; family UBA5070; genus JBDKGV01. Next base: position 14,500 of record DAIPHW010000028.1, read on the forward strand.
AAACCTCCCAGATTCGTTGTCAGGCTTGCAAGTGTCGAGTCCTTTGGTGTTGAAGACGCAGGCTTGGCACGGATGATGGTAACGGTATATGTCATCGTATTGCCATTTTTATTGTATGCGATCACGCTGACTTTTGTGGAGTCGCTTGAGATGGCGATGATTCCGCTGGCCGCTCCGTTATATCGAATGCTGTCTACATCGCCGCTTGTTCTTGCCGTTGCCGCAAGCGTCACCGACATCGTTCCAGCCGGGACTGAATCTGTGTAGTCAAGCATCAGAGGGCTAAAGTTCTGCGCAAAGCTTCCCGGACTTGTCGTTAGGCTTCCAATGGCCGAGTCTTTTGATGTCGCACTGGGCTGGATGATCTCATAGGCGGAACTGGCTGTGCCACTCTTGATCATTCCTGCCATCATGGCGATTGCCTTGATGGTCATGGAACTCTTCACGGAGATCGGAGTCGCATAGACGGCTGAGGCGGTCGTCGGCTCGGAGTTGTCTGTCGTGTAATGGATAACGCTTCCCGGCGTGGCGCATTGCAGGGTAACGAAAATTGCCGATGTGGACGAGTTGGAGGTCGGGGAGAAGGTTGGAGCTGATACGGTCAAGGAGGCTTTTTCGGTGGCAGCCTCGATGGAATCCATGCCCAGGGAAGATAGTGCCCCACAGGACCAGCCTTGAGAATCTACGGCGTAGAAAATGCCGGCCTTTTTCACGGCCTCGGTATCAATGCCAACGGGACAGTTCAGGGGAAATCCGCTAACGTGAGAATCTTTATTGAATAGGAGTCGAGCGTAAAGATTTGTCAAGTCCGTAATCTTCAAGCTGTCTCGTGCGGCAAGAAGATTCCATGCGATCGAATCCTTGGTGCTCTTGCCATTTGAGAGAGATAGGAGGTTATCGTTTGCATACAAGTAGGGAATCTTGGCTGTTCGGATTCCAGCAGTCCAGAGCGAGACCCAGATGGTGTCTGTGCTTAGGATGCGTTGGGGAACAGAGATCACGACACTGACGATAGAATCTGATGTGTGTGAAACAGAACCGTTCCCATGGCTTTGAGCGATATCCCATGTTGCTGAATCTGGGTATACATGGTTGGAAAGACCTGCAAAAGTCAAAGCTAGAGTGTGGTTGTTGCTGGTCTCTTCTGAGTCTGTGGTTTGGCAGGAAACTAAGGCGAAGCTGAGCATAAATGCGATAGCAAGCATGCTTATAGATGGGCGATGGCATTGCATTTCGGGCTCTCCAAAGATGAGGACTAGATCCTGATCACCCAAAAATAGCTCAGCTCAGCCGTGAAAAGATGGGGCGGTTGCTACTTTCAACTTGGCTTGGTCTTTCCAAGGGAGGAATTTTGTAATGCGCATCTGGTTTGCCCTCATCTTGGCTGCTGCCGCGTTGTCTGGCGCCGCTCCCTCTTTGCTGGTCCTGGACTTTCAGTCTAAAGGCATACTGGACAAGACTGTGCTGGAGCAACTTTGGGAGCGCACTCAGGAGAGTGTTGCGATCCGTGGTGAGTATGCGTTGGTGCCGCTTCAGGATGCGCGCAAGCGGCTGTTCGATCAGAATATCCTGGTGCCTACGCATTGTGGCGAGGAATGCTACGCACGGCTTGCCGAAAAGCTCAATGTGGATATGCTGCTTGCGCCTTCCGTCGAAAAGAATGCCGGACAACTCAAGGTCGGCTTTGTGCTGGTCAAGAGCAACGGCAAGAAGGTTGCCGAAGGTACGGCATTTTCTGATGGTCGCGTTGGCAAAGCCATGGACGATGCTTTGCAACAGGTTTTCGGCTCCTCAGACGCAGGTTCAATTTCTGGCGTGTCCGCTTCTCGTTGGGTGACTGCCGGGGCGGTCACGGCTGTGGGCGTCGGTGCGATTCTGTTCTTTTCATTTTCTCATCCAGGTTCTGGAAATACGAGTTCCTCGTCCTCGTTGTCAGCTGACAATCAGACGACTGCGCCTACTGTTAACTTCTGACCACTCATCCATACTTTTCATGGAGTCTCCCGCATGATCTCCAAAGACATTCGCCGTATCCTTTCGCGTTTGGATCCTTGGTGTGCCCGGCTTTTAGAGGGGGCCGTGGGTGCCTGTGTGCACCGGACCCACTATGAGGTTGGCATACCGCACCTGCTGGCGCAGATGGTGGAGGACGGTACAGGTGATTCCCTGAGCATCTTTGTTGCTGCTGGGATTGATCGCACACTACTGCGTACGGCTGTCCAGGAAGAGTTGCGCGGCTGTCGAACGGGAAATTCTTCCCGCCCAGTGTTTGCGCCGGCGCTTCTAGAACTTCTGGAGCGCTCGTGGATGGAGGCTAGTCTGAATCTGTCCCTGGAATCCGTGCGGGCTGCCGCTATTCTTTTTGCCTTGGCTGACAGTCCGCACCTGGTGCCACAGGGGTTACAGGACCACTTTCGTCTTCTGCGTCCTGAGCTCCTGCGCGACAACTTTCCCAAGATCCTTGCCGAGAGCGCGGAGTCTAAGGCGTCGGCCTCTGGAACCAAAGTGAGCAAGGCCGGAGAGCCTTCAGAGTCGGCACTTGCGCGCTTTACGATTGATTTCACGGAACAGGCGCGTCAAGGGAAGATTGATCCCGTTTTTGGACGGGATGGTGAGATTCGGCAGGCTGTCGATATCCTCTCGCGTCGGCGCAAGAATAACCCGCTTTTCTTGGGCGAGGCCGGTGTGGGCAAGACTGCCGTGGTTGAGGGAATTGCCTTGAAGATTGCTGCGGGTGAAGTGCCGCCGGTGCTGCGCGGCGTGCGACTCCTTTCGCTTGATCTGGGGCTCCTTTCTGCTGGGGCCGGTGTGCGCGGCGAGTTCGAAAATCGCTTGAAGGCGGTCATTCGGGAGACTAAGGAGTCGCCGGAGCCAGTGATCCTTTTTGTGGACGAGGCGCACACCCTGATCGGTGCCGGAGGAGAGGCGGGGAAGGGGGATGCTGCCAATCTTCTCAAGCCGGAACTGGCCCGCGGGGAATTGAAATGCATCGCCGCCACTACGTTTTCGGAATTTCATCGCTACCTAGAGAAGGATCCTGCCATTGCGCGACGTTTCCAGACGGTGACCATCCCGGAGCCCTTGCCTGCGGAAGCTGCCGTCATGCTGCGAGGATTGCGCGAGCGCTACGAGGAATTCCACGGGGTGCGTATCACTCACGAGGCTGTGCAAGCTGCCTGTGACCTATCGCATCGCTACATCGCTGGACGCCAACTGCCGGACAAGGCTGTGGATCTTTTGGATACCGCTGCGGCCCGAGTGCGCATGGGGCTGGATGCCCGCCCGGAAGCGCTTTGCCGACTCGACCAAGAAGCTTTGGATTTGGGACGAGAAATCGCATCCCTGGAACGCGATTTGGAACTGCGCAGCGATCTGGAAAATTCGGCGCGCATTGAGGTTTGTCGTGCCCGTTTGGAGATGATTGCCGAGGAAATTGTGCCGCTGGAGAGCCGTTGGCAGGAGGAGCTGGCCAAGGTGCGAGAGTTGCTGGATCCAGAGGCGCGGGCGTCACGAAAGCCTGAGGAGATGGACCGACTTTGGGAGGAACTTTCAGCACTGCAGGGAGAACATCCTTTGGTGGCTCCGCAGGTGACACCTGCAGTCCTTTCTGAGGTTATCGAGGAGTGGACGGGCATCCCGGCGGGAAATCTCCTGCGCGACGAGGCGCGCATGCTCCTTTCACTTGAAGATACCCTGAACCAGCGCGTGATTGGGCAGTCGTGGGGAATCCGGGAGCTGGCCGCCACCCTGCGCGCTTCCCGCATGGGGTTGACTCGTCCCGAGACGCCACGGGGGGTCTTTCTGCTTGCAGGTCCCAGTGGTGTAGGCAAGACGGAGACTGCCAAGGCCATCGCTGACCTGCTCTACGGAGGTGATTCCTGCGTGGTCACATTGAACATGTCCGAATATCAGGAATCCATCTCGACCACCCAGCTCAAGGGCGCCAGCGCTGGCTATGTCGGTTACGGCGATGGTGGTGTACTGACAGAAGGAGTCCGCAAGCGGCCTTACACGGTGGTGATTCTCGACGAGATCGAAAAAGCCCACAAGGACGTGCTCAACATGTTCTATCAGGTCTTTGATCAGGGAAGTCTGCGTGACGGAGAGGGACGTGAGGTGAACTTCCGCGATGCCGTGATTCTCATGACCTCGAATCTGGGCTCCGAGACCATCATGCGTATGGCCTTTGAAGAGGGGGATGGCCATACCTATGCGGATTACACCGAGGCGATCCTGCCCGAACTTACTGACCATTTCCTGCCGGCGCTTTTGGCGCGCTGCAAGGTGATTCCCTATTTGCCGTTGGGCACGGACGTCCTGCGCACAATTACCATCGCCAAGCTCGATAAGGTCGCGCGTCGGCTCGATACGCGTCACGGCGTCGAGCTGGCTTGTTCTGAAGGATTGGTCGATCACATCGTAGGGCAATGCGGGCAGGTCCAGAGCGGCGCCCGTCTGATCGATGCCATCCTGGACCGCGACATCCTTCCAGGTATTTCGCAACTGCTTCTTTCCCGGATTGTCGAGGAGCTTTCAGGAGACCGCTTGACAGTTGGGATCGGTGAGGGCGGCGAACCGGTCTTTCGCCTTGAAGACCGAAAGGCCGTCTGATGCCTGCAGCTCACGAAACGCTTTATCGACTCGTCGTGGCGGATTTGCCCGCCGGTACGTTTGCTCCCCTTGCTTTTGAGGCGTGGGAGGCAATATCGCAGCCAGGCTGGATTCGGGCGACGGTTCTGTCGGAGGAACGTGGCCTGGAGCATGAGGAACTGATCGGCAAGAGTGCGGTCTTCACGGTGCTTCTGGACGGCGGACACGATTTCTGCGGGGTGGTGTCCGAGTTCTGCGAGGAGCCCTACGATGAGCGTCGTTCGCGTTACGAGATCGTGGTGCGCGATCGCCTTGCTCTGTTGGGCGGGAGTGGGCGCTGCCGCGTCTTCCAGAATCGCTCGGCGCCGGAGATTCTTGATGCGGTACTCAAGCCTTACGGGATCGATGGCAAGCGCTTGCGTAAGAGCTTAAAGAAAAGCTATCCACCTCTGATGCTTTGCGTCCAGTACAACGAGTCGGACCTTGAGTTTTTTCAACGTGTGGCGCGAGCTGCAGGGATTATCCACTTCTGTGCAACCGAGGAGGGTGACGGTGTCCTGACGCTTTCTGACGACAATTCCGGCTTCCCTCCGAGCTTTCAGGACGAGGACATGGAATACCGGCCTGATGCCGGGATGGTCGAAGGATCCATTAGCGCGCTGAGCTCTTTGCGCCGGACGAACGCTTCTCACGTCGGGAAGGTGCGCTTGGTCGGCTACGACTACGAGAATCCCCAGACGCAGCTCTCCGGAACCGCTGACGGTTCTGGTCAGGGCGACTGGGCTCGCTACGATGCCGATCTGAAAAGTGCCGCCCAAGCCGCCGAAAAGAGCCGGTTCCACAGGGAAGCAAGCCGCGCCACGCACGAACGCGTGCAGGCAGTCACCAGTAATCCCCGTCTGCGGGCGGGCGAGACCTTCTCCATCTCCCAAGTTCGCGGAGCTGGCTTTGGCGGCGAATACCTGCTGATTGAAGTGCGCCATCGCGGGAGCCAAGAGGGGAGTGCAACCGGAAACGGCAAGAACATCCGGTACGGGAACCAGATTCTTTGCCAGCCATGCTCCCTTCCTTATCGCGACATGCCACTCCCGGCTCCTCGAATCCCAGGCGTGATCGTGGCCAAGGTCGACGCTCCGGACGGCCCCTATGCCCACCTGGATGGGCAGGGGCGCTACCGAGCCCGTCTGCCCTTTGACGAGAGCAACTCTGGACCGGGGCAAGCGAGCCCGCCCATCCGCATGGCACAGCCCTACGCTGGCCCGAACTACGGGCTGCACCTGCCGCTTCACAAGGGGGCTGATCTCGTGCTGGCCTTCGAGGACGGCGACATCGACCGCCCGATTGCCTTGGGAGCGGTTCCTAATCCCGCTCAGACCAGTCCTGTCACTGCCTCAAATAAGACAGAAAGTGTCTTGCGTACCGCTTCGGGAAACCTCCTGACGATGGACGACCTCGACGGGAAGACGCGCATCCTACTCCAGTCTTCGTTGGGACGCATGCTGCTTCTGGACGATGCTGCCGACACCGCCGGGATGCTGCTTTCCAGCGTCCACAAACATCGCATCCACCTAGACGACAAGAACGACCTCCTGGAAATCTCTACGGGCGACAGCAAGCACGCATTGACCATCGAAGACGCCAAGGGGATTCTCACGCTCCGGACCGCATCGGGGCACTTGGTCCGAATGTCGGACGACGCCAAGGCTGTGACGGTCCAGAGCGCGAACGGACACCGGCTCTGCCTGGATGACGGAGCCGGTCTCCTTACGCTCCAAGACAAGGATGGTAAGCACAAGGTCCAGATCGACGTGGGTGGAAAAATCTCCCTGACGACTGAAGGGGATCTCGAATTCGAGGCTAAAGGTTCCCTCAAGATGAAGGCGGCTGATATGAGCTTTGAAAGCAGTTCCGGCGCCATGAACCTGAAGTCGGCCGATGCGCTCAATCTGCAGGGAATGAACGCAAGCCTCAAGGCCGAACAGGTGCTCGCGCTGCAGTCGGGTACGGATGCCGGTGTCAAGGCAGGAGCCAACCTAAAGTTGGAAGGCGGTGCCAACGTGGAGTCCAAGGCCGGAGTCGCCAACAAGGTGACCGGCGCCATGACGAATCTCGAGGCATCTGGAATCAATACCCTCAAGGGTGCCATGGTGATGATCAACTAACGTGTTCCACAGGAAGAAACTTCGATGAAGCAATGCCCCCGCATCCGCCACGTCGTCCTCCCGCTGCTGGCGGCGGCGCTCCTTTCTCCCGTCCATGCCGCGCAGTCCCTGCGCGTGAAGATGGCGTGCGAGGAATGCTCCCCGCCGCAGCTTTCGAGCCTGGACAGTGCGCTGCGCGCTAATGTTACGGCTCATGGAATGGTCATCGTTCCCGACTCGGCTTTGGCACCGCAGCTAGAGGTATTCGCCTTCCCTTCCCAGACCTCGTGGGAACTGACGTTCTCGGTGAACTCCCCCCATGGCAATCCTGTGCAGGTGTCCCAAGAGGCGTTTCCCGAGGGGCTTTCTACGATCCTTTTGCGAGGGCTGGAGGCTGTGGTGGTTCAGGCCAAGGCGACCATTGAGGCCGCCATCGCCCGCGCCAAGGCTGCCCAGGAGAAGAAGGGACACTGACGTGCCCTGGCTGACTCGCCTGGTTCCGGGGCAGGCTCCCGATGGTGGACACATTCTGTCCGTACTTGCGAAGAAGACCTACGCCATCGCCCATCAGCAGGAGTGCCTAGAGGATAAGGAAGCTCCAGTGGGCTTCCTGGAGGCCGACCTCTTCTGGGGTTCCGGGGATCCG
>DAIPHW010000029.1:0-21397 GCA_036771135.1 Fibrobacterota bacterium
GCGTTGTCCAGGATGCTCGCGAAGTCCTTGCCTTCCTTGGCTGCAGGACGTCGCGGCTGAACGGCTCCGGCCTGCGGCCGATTCGCTGCGGAGATGTTGCTGACGCTCATGTATGACTCCTTTGTCGAGTGCGGATTTGACAGTTTCGGGTTCGCACGCTATCCCGTCGCAAGGATTCATAGCGACATCCGGGCCAAATTTCCTGAGAGCAAAATGTGGTTGTTCTGCCTGCATCTCATGCGGCAGGAACTGCCTGGCGGAAGAGTTTGCCGCGGCCTTAATTTGTCATTGGACGAGGGAGGCTACCTTTGGAAGATGCCATTTCATTCCTGCCAGGACTTCGTGGCCTTCGACCTGGAGACCACCGGCCTCGACTTTAAGAGCGAGGAAATCATTGAGATCGGCGCCGTGCGCGTACGCGAGGGAAAGGTCGAAGAGACCTTTTCTCGTGTGGTTCGCGCGGCTCGTCCGGTCACGGCCTTTCTCACCTCCCTGACCGGCATCACCGCCGCCGAGGTGGCCGAAGGGGGCGATCCGGCTGAGGCTCTGACGGAGTTCTTCGCCTTTTGCGGTGACCTTCCGCTTGTGGCTCACAACAGTTCCTTCGATCTCCATTTCCTGGAAAAGACCTCTCAGGCCGCCGGCTTGACCCGACCTGCCGTGGCCTGTTTCGACACGCTGCTGGGAGCTAGGACCGTTTGGCCGTGGCTTCCCACCCACAAGCTCGAATCGCTGGCCGAGACTTTCACTTTGGACGGCTCGGCCGAGCCGGCCCATCGCGCGAGCAACGACGCCCGCGTGGCGGCGGCGCTTTTCCTGGAGATTCAGCGCGAGATCGAGCGCGTCGAGGCCGACGAGCCTGAGACGCTGCGCGGCTGGTGCTGGGTGCTGGATGGCAGCACTTCTCCTTGGAGACAGATTCTGTCGTGGGATGGCGGCCCCTTGCCGCGCCTAGCGCTTTCGCCGCGTCCTGAAGACTTCCCGCGCCTGGGGCCGACCCGCGATGCTGTGGTTTTGCCTGAAAATCTGGAAGCCGTATTCGCTCCCGATGGAGCTCTTGCCAAGGCCATGGAGGCTGTCGAGGCCCGCCCCGAGCAGGTGGCCATGGCGCGCGAAGTGGCCGAGAGCCTAGCGAAGGACCAGATCCTGGCGGTCGAGGCCGGGACCGGAACCGGCAAGACCTTGGCCTACCTGGTGCCGGCGGCTCAGTGGGCCGTGGCGGCTCATGATCGCGTGGTGGTCTCGACGGCCACCCGCACCTTGCAAGGGCAGCTCTTGGAAAAGGAGCTGCCGCTGCTTGCCAAGCTGGTGCCGGAGGTGCGCACCGCGGTTCTCAAGGGACGTTCCAACTACCTGTGCGTGCGCCGCTACCTGGAGCACCTGCGCGACCCCTCCCGCCTGGAGGGCGCCGAGCGCGAGCAGTTCCTGCCGCTGGTGCGATGGGTCGGTCGCACCCTCACGGGTGACATTGAGGAATGCCACGGCTTTGCCCGCGAGCGCCAGGCTACGCTCTGGAACCGGCTCTGTAGCGATGCCCGCGCCGCCATTCCGCCGCGCCATCCGCTCTTCCGGGAGTGCTTCTATCAGGCCGCCCGCCGACGCGCCGAAGGGGCGCATATCTTGGTGGTAAACCACGCCCTGCTGCTTTCCGATGTGCAGCTCGACTTCGCGCTGCTGCCAAGCTATGAGCGTCTGGTGGTCGACGAGGCGCATCACCTGCCCGCCTCGGCCCACGAGCACTTCGGAAGGGCTTTGGGCATGAACCGGCTGCGGCTGGTGCTGCATTCGCTTTCTGATACCAATACGGCGGGAGCTGGCCTCTTGGGCGCCTTGGAAAAGGCTTCGGATCTTCCCGCCTCGCTTGCCGAGCGCTTGCCTGCCGTGGTCGATGACGTGCGCGGTGCCGAGAAGGCCTTTCACAAGTTCCTGCAGAAGCTCTCCGAGAAGGCCGGTCGCCGCAATGCCGACGTGCGCTTGCGCTACCGCGACGCTGTTCCGGCCCAGTGGGGAGTGGATCCTCAGGCGGCCTTCGCGGGGCTAGATCTGCTTTGTCAGGATCTGTCTTTATTGCGCCAGGACCTCGAACTCTGGCCGGTGGCCGCCGAACGCGGCTGGCTGGGGGATCTTGACGCCGCCCTGGACGGACTCCAGACGGTGCGCCGCGATCTTTCCGCCCTATGCGACGCCGCCGATCCCGAGGAAGTCTACTGGCTCGACGACTACCACAACCCCATCCGCCTGCAGCTGCGCTCGTCGCCGGCCGACGCCGCCACGCTGCTCTCGGAAAAGCTCTACAAGCCCTTGCGCACGCTGATCTGCACTTCTGCCACTTTGGCGGTGCGCAAGCGCCTGGATTACTTCGCCCACAAAGCGGGACTCGACCTGCAGGATCTCGAACGCACGCGGGCAGCCTTCCACACCAGTCCCTTCTCGTTGCGCACCCAAGCCAAAGTGGTGGCGGCGGGTTGGCTCCCCAAGCCCAATCTTCCCGACGCGGGCGCGGCTCTGATCGAGGCTTGGCGGGTCTTGGCGCTGCCACTGAAGGTGCGCACCTTGGGGCTTTTCACCTCCGAGCGCGCCCTGCGCGAGACGCGCGAGGCGCTGCAGGAAGATTTCCTGCGCGAAGGCCGGTTGCTCCTGGCCCAGGGCGTGGACGGCTCGCGAGACGCTCTTTTGACGCTTTTCCGCCGCACTCCCGGTGCCGTGCTTTTGGGGCTCGACAGCTTCTGGGAAGGCATCGACCTTCCTGGCAAGGAACTTGAATTGCTCGTGATCAACCGGCTGCCGTTCCCGGTGCCGAGCGATCCCATTCTTTCGGCGCGCACCGAACGCGTGGAGGCCGAGGGACATTCGAGCTTTGCCGAAGTCTTTCTGCCCGAGACTTGGCTCAAACTGCGCCAAGGCGTGGGACGGCTGTTGCGCCGCAAGGATGACCGCGGAGCCATCTTGGTGCTGGATAGTCGCGTGGTGCGCGAGCGCTACGGCAACATGATCGCCGAGGCTTGGGAAGGGGGGCAGCTTGCCGCCAAGACTCCGGAAGAGGCGAAAGTGGCGCTGGAGGAATGGTTCCAACAGGCGTGATGTGTGATGCGCAAAACGGTCGCTGCCGCTAGTTCAAAATGCTACCCTTGGCCTTAGATGGATATTCCAAACTTGGCCATCCTGACGGCTCTCGCCGTGTTCTTGCTGGCGTTGCATGTCGCCGGCGCGATTATCGTCCTGCGGACTTTGCGTACGGCTGCCCACCATATGGCGCGGCTAGAAGAACTTGTCGGGCTGGAAAACGGACTGCTGGAGCACGAACGCAAGCGCTCCGAGATCTTTGCGCCGGTGGCTGCGACAAAGGGAGCTGGCGAAGCGGTGCTTTCGGAATCAGCTGCTTCTCAGGCCTTGAAAGCCATGTTTGGGCAGCAGGGATGAAGGGGATCTAGTTGCGTAAGGGACGACTTGTGGTGTTTTCGGCGCCTTCTGGGGCGGGCAAGAGTACGCTGATCCAGGCGGCCATGAAGGCCTACCCGCAGCTGCGCTATTCCGTTTCAGCCACCTCTCGGCCTCCTCGGCCCGGAGAAATCGACGGCGTCCACTATCACTTCCAGACCCGCGAGGCTTTCCAGGCCATGATCCTCGACGGGGAACTGGCCGAGTGGAACGAGGTCCACGGCAATATCTACGGCACCCCGCGTCCTTTCCTGGAAGCCTGCATGGCTCGCGGCGAACATGTGCTTCTGGATCTCGACGTCTTTGGCAAGCGCCGCTTTGACGCGACCTATCCCGACAATCTCGGCATCTTGGTGTTACCCCCAAGCCTCGATGAACTGGAACACCGCCTGCGTGGACGCGGCACCGAGAGCGAGGACAAGGTCCGCTTGCGCCTGAAGAACGCCCGCGATGAGCTCGATGAAGCCGAGCGCGGACGCTTCGAATACCGTATCATTAACGACGATATCGCACGTTCCACCTGTGAGCTCCTGGGAATCCTGGAGCGCGAGCTGGATTTGGGCAAGACTTCAATCCTGTAAGAGGAGATTCGCAACGATGCAGAAAAAGATCCTCGGCATGATCATGGCTGGTGGCCAAGGTTCGCGCCTGCAACCCCTCACGAGCGAGCGTGCCAAGCCGGCCGTCCACTTCGGCGGCAAGTACCGCATCATTGATTTCGTCCTGAACAACTTCGTGAACTCCGGGATCTACAAGATCAAGATCCTGACCCAGTTCAAGTCGGATTCGCTGAACCGCCACGTCTCCTCGGCCTGGAACCTTTCGCGCACCCTGGATCAGTACGTAGACCTGGTGCCGGCTCAGATGCGCACCGGCACCGACTGGTACCGCGGCACTGCCGACGCCATCTACCAGAACGTGAACCTCATCACCGACGAGCGTCCCGACATCGTGCTGGTCTTCGGTGGCGACCACATCTACAAGATGGACGTCACCCAGATGGTGCAGTTCCATCTGGACAAGGGCGCCCTCTGCACCGTCTCGGCTATTCCCGTGCCCATCGAGGAAGCTACTGAATTCGGCGTCATTGAGGTGGACGACGACGGTCGCATGATTGGCTTCGAGGAAAAGCCCGAGCGTCCCAAGCACATGCCCGGTCGTCCTGGCTGGGCCCTCTGCTCCATGGGCAACTACGTGTTCCACTCGAAGTTCCTGGTGCGCGAACTGCTCGCCGACTCCCAGAACAACACGGCTCACGATTTCGGCAAGGACATTCTCCCGAACATCTATCCGCATTATCCCGTCTACATCTATGACTTCACCCAGAATCGCATCTCGGGCGAGGATCAGCGCGGCTACTGGCGCGACGTCGGAACCCTCCAGGCCTTCTACGAGGCCAACCTCGATCTCTGCGCGGTGTCTCCGACCTTCAATCTCTACAACCCCAAGTGGCCGCTGCGCACCATCAACTGGAATGCCGCTCCCGCCAAGTTCGTGTTCAACGAGCAGGCCGGCGATCCGCCGCGTCGCGGCGCTGCCATGGATTCGGTGGTCTCGGACGGCTGCATCATCTCGGGTGGCACGGTGGAGACTTCGGTGCTCTCGCCGCACTGCTTCATCCATTCGTGGGCGCATGTGCAGGAGTCCATCCTTTTTCCCGGCGTGCAGGTGGGACGCTATGCGCGAGTTCGTCGTGCCATCGTGGAAAAGGATGTCTACATTCCGCCCGGCGTCCAGATCGGTTACGACCTGGAGCTCGACGCCAAGCGTTTTGAGGTGACGGAGGAAGGCATCGTGGTGATCCCCAAGGGCACGGTGATTCCCCCGGAATACAACTGAACGCCTGGATGTATCGAAACCGTTCCTTATCTCTGGAAGATACCGATGAAGCTTGAATCCAGCATCTTTCGCGAAAACGATATTCGCGGCTTGGTGGAGACCGAACTTGGCGACGATGCCGTCTATGCTGTCGGTCGCGCTTACGCCACCTTGCTTACGGAAGCCGGCGGTCGTGCTTGCGCCGTAGGCATGGACGTGCGCACCTCGGGCCCTCGCATCAAGGCCACCTTCATTCGCGGCGTGCGCGACGGTGGCGTTCATGTGACCGACCTGGGAGCTGTCACCACTCCGGTCGCCTACTTCGCCGCCTTCCAGCTGCCAGTGGATGGCTCCGTGATGATCACCGCTAGCCACAACCCCAAGGAATACAACGGTTTCAAGCTGGGCATCGGCCAGACCACCATCCACGGGGAAGACATCCGCCGCGCCTACGAGATTGCGGCAAGCGGCGAGTGGAGCAGCGGCGAGGGTGGTTATCGGTCCTACGACCTGAACGCAGACTATTGCGCCTGGTTTAAGTCGCATTTTGCTTTTGGCAAGAACGGCAAGAAGCCGCGCGTGGTCTTCGATCCGGCCAATGCTGCTGGTGCCCTTTTCTGCCATACCCTGCTAGCTGAGCTCGGCTGCGATCTCATCCCTCTCTACTGCGAAGTGGACGGCAATTTTCCCAACCACCATCCCGATCCGACGGTGGAAAAGAACCTCGCGGCCCTCAAGGCCAAGGTGCTGGAGACGGGAGCCGACATCGGCATCGGCTTCGACGGCGACGGCGACCGCATCGGCGTGGTGGACGATCTCGGACGTATGGTGATGGGCGACATCCTCACCCTGGTGCTGGCGCGCGACATCCTCAAGGAAAAGCCCGGTGCTCCCATCGTTTTCGAGGTCAAGAGTTCGCTTGCCTTGGTGGAAGGCCTTCAGAAGGCCGGTGGACAGCCGGTGATGTGGAAGGTCGGGCATTCCCTCATCAAGAAGAAGATGAAGGAGCTGGGCGCGCCGCTGGCCGGTGAGGTCTCGGGTCATATGTTCTTCGCCGATCGCTACTACGGCTATGACGATGCCATGTACGCCGCCTGCCGTCTCTTGGAGATCCTCGATCGCGGTGGACACAAAATGTCGGAACTGCTTGCCGACGTACCTTTCTATCCGAGCACCCCGGAGATTCGGGCCCAGTGCGAATCCGACGCCGAGAAGTTCCGCATCGCCAAGACGGCAGCGGAATACTTCAAGAAGAACGGCGAATGTCTGGACATCGACGGCGTGCGCATCCTCTATCCCGACGGTTGGGGACTGGTGCGCGCATCCAACACCCAACCTGATCTGGTGTTGCGCTTCGAGGCTCGTACCCCTGAACGTGTGGCCGAGATCCGCGATTCGGTGCTGGCCAAGCTTTCGGAATTTGGTCGCATCAAGGTGGACGCCGGAGCCTGAGACTTTCTTGCCGTGCCTCTTCCTTGGGCACGGCAGGGATTGCCGTCTGGTCCGGTGAGAAGAGATGAAAATCCTGCAGAAGTATGAAAATGCCGACCTGTAATGGGTTGGCCTTATTTGTGCTTAACATGCAGGCATGACGCAGACGACCCGGTACGAAAATCAAGAAGCAGTAAATACGGCCATGACCGACCTCCAGGATCTGCAAGTGATGCTGGAGCGCGCCACCGCCTTAGTTGCCGAAGGCGATATTCTCCAGGCGCACAAGGTGGTGGAGGATGCTTGGCGCATCTATCGTGATTACCGCCTAAAGCCGATTCTGGACGGATTGACGCGCGCAAGTCGCGCGACGGTCGCCTCGACTTCGGCTTCACAGAGCTATGAAGGCTTGGCCTTGGGACACTGGTGTGATCCGGAAGGCTGTCGTTGGCTCTTGCCTCTGCCGTGGAGTGTGGTGTGAAAAGTCTCTCATCACGAAAGACGAGTTTCACCGTTGCAGGCTTGGCATGGACTTTTGTATGAAAAGGCGATGTTGCGGAAATAGATTTTCTGCTGCGCAGCGAATGCTGCGATATGTACTAATAAAATTAATCTCTTGTGCTTTGGGTGAAAATGAAACGCTTTGCGTTTAATCAGTGAATCCTTGCTGAAAAGGTTTACATCATGCCTGTGCCCCGCGATGGAAAAATAAGCTATTCACAATGTGGCGAAGATACTATTGTAGACTTCATCTTCTCTGCCCGCAACGTGGAACACCCAAGTTATATCGATGTTGGTGCTCATCATCCATATCGTTTGAGTAACACGGCTTTTTTCTATTTGAAAGGATGCCGAGGGATTAATGTTGAACCGGATCCGACATTGTTTGAGGCATTTGCTGATTCTCGCAGTAATGATGTAAATTTGAATATTGGTATTGCTGAGCGTTCTGAAGAACGAGATTTTTATATCCTAAATGCGCGAACGTTGAATACTTTTTCGCGTGAAGAAGCTGAGGATGTTATTCGTAGCCATTCCCATTTTCATATTGAAAATGTGGCGCGTGTACATACCGAACCGTTGCAATCTATTTTAGATACATACTGTAATGGACTGTTCCCTGATTTTTTAAGCTTGGACGTTGAGGGACTTGATTATGAGATTCTCAAGTCCATTCGTCCTGGTAACGCGCCGCGTGTCGTTTGTGTTGAGACCATAAGTTATGCCGAAGATGGCACAGGGAAAAAGGATTCTAAAATTCCAATTCTTATGGAAGAATTGGGATATATGCTGTTTGCTGATACCTATATCAATAGCATTTATGTGCTTAGGAATTTTTGGATTCTTGATCCTAAACGCCGTCAGGAAGATTTCGGCTTTCGGACTTTCTCACAGGTAGCAACGCCGATCTCTGTGAAAACCAGAGTGGTGGTCTTCAGCAAAGATCGTCCTCTTCAGTTGGATGCCACGCTTCGAGGATTCTTCCGCTTTGCATCTTGCTGCGAGGATGCAGAACTTTCCGTACTTTGGACCGCATCCACTCCTGAAATGGAACAGGCGTATGGGACACTCCAACAGGAGCATCCGACCGTTCATTGGCTGCGAGAGCAAACGTTCAAATCAGATCTATTACGGCTTTTGGAAGATAGCTTGCACATCCTTTTTCTTGTCGATGACAATGTTTTTGTGCGCCCATTTTCGCTTTTGGCCTGCGTGAAGATTTTGGACGACTCTCCGTATATCCTAGGCGTCTCGCTGCGCTTAGGTTGTAATACGCGCTATTGCTATCCGTTGGATCGTCCCCAGGAGTTGCCGAACTTCAAGTCATTGGACGGGGGAATGCTGACCTTTGATTGGACACTTGGCGATGGTGATTTTGGCTATCCCTTGGAACTTTCAAGTTCTCTCTATCGCACCGAAGACCTGCTTCCTTGGTTGCGGAGTTTGGAGTATCATAATCCCAACGCTTTGGAAGATCTGTTGTGGCGGCATCGGCAGGCATTCTCTGTACTTCGGCCAAAACTTGCGTGCTCCGAACTCTCCTTCGCTTTCTGCAATCCCTTGAATGTGGTGCAGGATACTGCCGCCAATCGATACGACCACGTTCAAGGGCTCACTCCGCAGGCGCTTCTGAAGCACTTTCAGCTTGGAGACCGTATCGATCTCAATGCCACCGCCGGTCGGGCTTCCAATGCTTGCCACGAGGTTGTGCCGTTGACATTGAAACGCGCGGGCGAGAAAGCGCCTGCGTTGGTGTCGATCATTGTTCCTTGTTTCAATCAGGCGGAATTTCTTCCCGAATGCCTTGAAAGCGTAGTGGCCCAGAGTTATCCGGAACTCGAAATTCTAATCGTGGACGACGGGAGTCCCGATGCCACGGCCGAAGTGGCGCGGGAGCTGATTCGCAAGTTTCCCCAGCGCAGCATCCGTTTGCTGCAGAAGATAAATGGCGGTGTTGCCTCGGCACGAAACGCTGGCATGGCCCAGGCGCGCGGGGCGTACCTGCTGCCTCTGGATGCCGACGACAAGCTGCATCCGGAGATGGTGGAATCGCTGGTGCGAATCCTTGAGACGCATGCGGATGTCGAGATCGCTAGCGCAGACGTGCAGACGTTTGGGAATATTTCGCGGGTGGACGAGGTCGGTGCATGGGGGCCTGCCGTGAGGTCAGCCAACTGCCTGCCGTACTGCTCCTTGTTCCGTCGTGAAGTCTGGACCTCGGTGGGCGGTTACCGTGAGAATATGCGGAAGGGTTTCGAGGACTGGGATTTCTGGGTGGCGTGCCAGCTCGCTGGCTTCCGTGCCGTGCGCGAGCCGCGGGCGCTGTTCCATTATCGCGTCCGTTCGGTCTCGCGTTCCACCGAGGCTGCTCGTAACGACCAAGCTCTGCGAAATCGCATTGTAGCCAATAATGCAGCGGCCTATGGCGAAGAACGACGCTTGGAAGCGTGTAATGGTTTGATGGAAGAAGCACGCCTAGCGCTGGCTAGCGGAGACCGTGCGGCTGCCTTGGAAAGCCTAGAGCTAGCACTTCAAGCAGCGCCGCCAGCTGTGAATGACTTGCAAGCGAAAATTGCTGGATGGCTTCGTGAACTTTCGCGCCCTCGAACTGTCCGTGAAGGAAACGTTCAGCAGGACTTGGGGGCGGCTGAATCGCTGTTTGCGCGCGGCGAGGGCGAACAGGCGTTGGCGTTTCTTCGCGCTGCCGAAGATGCCGAGCCAGAACGGGTCGATATCATCAGTGCCTTGGCTTGGATGCTTGCTCGAATGGGAAGGTTTCAGGAAGCTCATGCCGAGTACATCAAGGCTGTTCAGATCGCTCCCGAAGATCCTTCCGCGCACATCAATCTGGCCGGCATACTCCTGCGCCTTGGACTTCCCGAGCGCGCCGAGGCTTCGCTCGTGACGGCGCTGCACCTGAATCCCGAGGATCCGGAGGTGCTGCTCGCCTTGGCCAGAATTCGCCACGAGGCGGGCGATATGCCTGCGGCAGCTGGACTCTGGCGGCGTTTCCTGGCTTCTGCTCCCGATGAGCACCATGCCCGCAACGAGGCCACCAAGGCGCTAGAGCTGATCGGGACGGATTCTGACGCGGCGGCGGAAAATGTTCCGTTGGTCTCCGTGATTGTGCCGACCCACAACCGCCCGGAACTTCTGCCGCGCGCCCTGGAAAGCCTAGCGCACCAGAGGCTGCGGAACTTCGAGGTGGTGGTGGTGAACGATGCCGGGCAGGATGTGTCAAAGATCGTCGAAGCCTTCGATCATCCCGAAGGACCGCGATTCCGCTATCTCACCAATCCGAATAACCTTGGCCTGGCCGGGACCCGCAATGCGGGGCTGCGCGCAGCGCGCGGGACGCTGGTGGCCTTCCTTGACGACGACGACCTGGTCTCTCCCGAGCACCTGGAGCTTCTAGTGACGGCGCGGCGTGAAAGCGGCGCCCGAGTGGTCTACGGAAACGCCTGGCAGGTCTTCGAGGAGAAACGCAACGGCGTCTGGACAGAAATTGCTCGGAATCCCTTTCCCAGCCTTCCTTTCTCGCGGGAGCGTCTGCTGGTGCGCAACCTCGCTCCGGTGCATACGATGCTCTGCGAGCGCTCGCTCCTGGATGAACTCGGCGGCTTCGACGAGAGCCTAGAGCTAATGGAGGATTGGGACCTCTGGCTGCGCGCCTCCCGTATCGCCGACTTCCATCGCATCGAGGACTACACCTGCGAGTACCGCTGGCGCGGTGACAATTCCGTGCAGCTTCGCCGGCCGGAGTTCCCCGTCTGCCGCCGCCGCATCACCGCCAAGGTGGATGGGTATCTCGGCAAGGTGCTGCGTGTGCTGCGACAGGATCTGGAGAATGATCCAGAACTGGCCGGGCGGACGCTGGTGGACCTCGTGGACGGCCAGGAGCCGGGGACGCCTTCCCGCTCCGCCCTCGAGGCCGCGCAATCCGCATTGGCAAACGGTTCTCTGGGCCGCGCGCGCGAGCTCGTGGACGTCATGATCTCCACGATGGGCTCGGTGCTCAGCGTCCTTGTCTGCTCCTACGACCATCCTGCCAGCAACTGCGCCCATCTGCGGGTGGTGCAGCACTTCGAGGCCGATCCGTCGCTTCGCCTGCGTTGGTTTGACGGCGCACACGGAAGCCTTTCGCAGGAGCTGGCGGAGGCTGACATCGTGCTAGTGCAACGGGGATTCCCGCAGGATCAGGACGCCATGGCGGCGATTCGCGAGAGCGGCAAGCCGTGGGCCTTTGAGATGGATGATCTCCTTTGGCTCGATCTCCCGGAGAACAATCCCCACCGCGAGTATTTTCGCCAGCTTTCGCCGCTCCTTGCGCAGGCGTTGCGGGACTGCGACGCCGCCATCACGAGTTCGACGGCCCTCGGGGCCGAGATGGAGCGCCTGGCCGCCGACGTCCATGTCGTTCCCAACCTGCTGGACCCGCGGCTGTGGGCGGATGCCCCAGAGCCCCCTGAAGACGGGCCCGTCGTCATCGCCTACGCTGGGACGGCGACTCACGCGACAGATCTTGTCTTAATGGAAGACGTGCTTGAGCGCATTGCCCGCGTGCATGGCGACAAGGTGGCCTTCCACTTCCTGGGATGCGCCACGCCACGCCTGGCGGCGCTCCCGAACGTTCGCGTCAGCGAGTTCTCCCACGACTACGCGGCCTACGCGCGCACGCTGGCAAGCGCCGGCATTCACATCGCCTTGGCTCCTCTGGAAGACAACCCCTTCAATCGCGCCAAGAGCGCCATCAAGTGGCTCGAATACTCCGCCTGCCACTGCGCCGGGGTCTACGCCGACCTGCCTCCCTATCAGCAGGACGTGCGCGATGACGAGAACGGCTTCTTGGCCGGAAGCGATCCCGAGACCTGGTTCGATCGCATCGATCGCCTGGTACGCGATCCGGGGCTGCGCCGCCGCCTGGCGGAGGCTGCCCATGCGGACGTGCTAGCCCACCACATGCTTGTGCCGGGAAATTCCCCGCTGGCCCGTGCCCTGCACGCGGTCTGGAGCGAACGGAAAGAGCGGGCAGAAATCGGGCGCGTGTCGGACAGCGCCGCGCCCGAGGTCTCTATTGTCATTCCCGTGCACGGCAAGCTGGAACTCACGCAACAGTGCCTCGATTCCCTGGAGCGAACCGCTGCGGACATCTCGACGGAAATTGTCGTGGTGGACGACGCCTCCCCAGACAAGACGGTGGCCTGGCTTTCCGAGCAGGAGGCCTGCGGTCACCTGCGGGCCGTGCGCCTTTCCGAGAACCGTGGCTTTGCCAAGGCTTGCAACGCCGGTGCCAAAGCGGCGCGCGGGAAGCTCCTGGTCTTCCTCAACAACGACACGGTTGCCCATCCGGGCTGGCTGGAGGCGCTGACGAACGCCTTGCGCGAACACCCTGAATGCGGGCTGGCCGGCTCGCGGCTGCTCTATCCAGACGGACGCATCCAGCACGCCGGCATCGCCTTTGGTGACAACGGCGTGCCAGATCACCCCTATCGCTTCGCCGAGGCTCAGGCTCCCGAAGTGACACAAGCTTTGGAGGTGCCGGCCGTTACCGGCGCTTGCATCCTTATTCCGGCCGAACTTTTCCAGGAATTGGGAGGCTTCGACGAGAACTATCCGATGTATGTGGAGGACGTAGACCTCTGCCTCAAGGTGTGGCAGAGCGGACGTTCGGTGCGCTACGTGCCGGAAAGCACACTGACGCATCTGGAAGGGTGCTCCAGTACCGATCTGGCCAAGCGCGCTCGCAACTCGGAGACTGGTCTTCGGCGCATGTGGGACAAATGGAGGGGGAACTGGCCCGAGGCGGTGCGGCGCCATCCGTGGGCTCCCGCCTGGCAGCGCCGCGATCTCTCGATACGTTGGCGTTGTCAGTTGCCTGCGGAAGGAATGGCAACTGAGGTGGCAGGAATTGTCGCGCTTCGGCTTGCTAATCTTGCTTCCGTTTTTACCACCGATGCCCAAGTTCCTTGTGCGGTCAGCCTCTCGGTGGACGATCCGCAGGGTGCCATGGCACTCGAGCCGGGTTGCCGGGCTTATTTTGCGATCTTGCTGCAGCCACCGCCAGCCCCGACGCCCGACTGGCTCGCGACCTTGGGACGCATGGATGGCGTCTGGTGTGCTGATGCTGCCTGGATTTCGCAGCTGGAATCTTCAGGCTTGCCGTCTGCCAAGTTGCACCTTCTTGCCTTGGACAAAGACTTCAATGCGTCCATGGCAGAGCTGACTCGTGCCCTTGCCTCTGCCGCCGGAACCTCTCCTTTGCGCTGGTGCGGCCCTCTTTTCAACTATGCGGGACATGCCCGGCAGGGGCGCGAAGCTGTGGCGGCCCTAGCGGCCGTTGGCGCCGAGGTCTCGCTAGATCCACTCTTCAATGACCAGGGCTTTCTGGCAGAGATGGCTGCCGATCCATCTCGCGCGCTGGCGTGGGATCGCCTGCTGCAGGCGCCTTCTCAGTCGGGGCTTCTGGTTACCTGCGACCTTCCTTCAGACGGACGCGGCGAAACAGATGTGCTCAAGGAGGCGTTGCTGCGCAATCCAGGGCAGCGTGCTCAGGTAGCCTGGTGCACCTTTGAGACAGATCGCCTCCCGGTGGGGTGGAGCGAGAAGCTTGCCCGCATGGACGAAGTTTGGGTGCCATCGAAATTCAACCGCGAAAGCTTCCTTCGGAGTGGTGTCCCGGCCGAAAAGCTCTTCGTGGTGCCTGAGGGGATCGATCCAGCTCCCTATTGCGATGCGGTCCCGACCCAGCTTCCCGAGACGGCTGGATTTACCTTCCTTTCGGTGTTCCAGTGGAGCCTGCGCAAGGGGTGGGATACTTTGCTTGCCGCCTGGGCTGAGGCCTTCGGTCCAGGAGACGATGTGCAGCTCGTGCTGCGAGCCTCGCCCTTTTCCTCTTCTCGGCCTTCCATCCAGGAGCAGGCAGAAAGCTTTCTGGCAAGTCGCGGACTCTCCTGGGAGACCATGGCGCCGGTGCTTTTGCTGACAGATCCTGTCTCGGAGTCGCGCATGCCGTCCCTCTACGCCGCTTGCGACGTCTTCGTGTTACCGACCCGCGGTGAAGGATGGGGGCTTCCGTTTTTGGAGGCCATGGCTGCCGGCAAGCCCTGCATCGCCACCTCCTGGGGCGGCCAGATGGACTTTCTCCACGAGGGCAATGCTTGGCTGCTGCCGCCGGGAGATCTCGTACATCCCTCCGTTAAGGCGCGCGCCGAAAACCCCTTTTTGGGGGAGGACCACCTCTGGGCAGATCCTTCCCTAAGCGAGCTGGCGCGGCTCATGCGCCATGCCTTCGAGCACCCTGATGAGGGACGCCGTTTGGGAGAGGTCGCTGCCCGCGACGTTGCCTCCAAGTGGACATCCCGCCATACCGCAGAAGCCATCCTGCGTCGCACCGGTGCGCTGACGTCTCGTCAGGAAACGACAAAAGCTTCGGAGAAAGTCGCTATGACGAAGGATGCTTTGACTTGCTGTGCGGAGGCTGAGCCTATCCACTTGCGTTGGGAAGGCTCGGTGTTCGTGAATCATTCGCTGGCCCAGGTGAACCGGGAGCTGTGCCTGTCGCTCGCCTTGCGCGGACACGATCTCTCACTCGTCCCCTACGAGCCCGACGAATTCCGTCCGGAGCCAGGGGAGCGGCTTGAGCCTCTCGCGCAGCTGGTGAACGCTCCGCTGGAGGCCCCGGCGGATGTGCACGTGCGCCACCAGTGGCCTCCTATGCTGGTGCCGCCCAGCGAAGGACGCTGGGTCGCCATCCAGCCCTGGGAGTTTGGCCCGGTTCCCAAGACCTGGGTCGAGGCCTGGAAGCACGACCTCGACGAACTCTGGGTGCCGTCGCAATTTGTCAAGGACGGCTACGTAGCCTCGGGGCTTCCGAAGGATCGCGTGGCGGTGATCCCCAACGGGGTGGATGCCGAGCGCTTCCGGCCCGGTGCCGCGCCCTTTGAAATTCCGGTGCCGCGGAAGTTTCGCTTCCTCTTCGTGTGGGGGACGATCTATCGCAAGGGGATCGACATCCTGCTCACTGCCTATGCTCGCGCTTTCCGCGCTGGCGACGAGGTCACCCTGATCGTCAAGGACATGGGCGGCAAGAGCTTCTACAAGGGCCAGACTGCCGACGACCTCTTCGAGCGCTTCGGGCGCGATGCGGGCAATCCCGAGCTGGTGGTGATCGACGAGTCGCTCTCCGATGCCCAGATGCCGGGGCTCTATGCCGCCTGCGACTGTCTGGTACATCCGTACCGGGGCGAGGGGTTCGGTATGCCCATTGCCGAGGCCATGGCTTGCGGTCTCCCCGTGATCGTGACCGACGGCGGCCCGGCCAAGGAGTTCTGCGGCCCCGACAACGCCTGGTTCGTGCCGGCTTCCCGCAAAGATCTGCCGGGAACCAAGGTAGGGGAGATGGAATGCGCCGGCCAGCCGTGGCTCTTGGAGCCCGATCCGGACGCTTTGGCAAAGCTCCTGCGCAAGGCCTGGGAAGATCGCGAAGAAGGGCGTGCAAAGGGGCGTCGTGGGCGCGAGCGGATTCTGGCCGGCTACACCTGGGATCATATGGCCGATCGGGTGGAAGCTCGTCTGCGTGCTCTTTCCCAAGCGCCTCGCCGGGCTGGGGTGTCGTTGACGCCTCGTCATAATCTGCTGGATCCTTCGCAGCGCGATACCCATGCCGAGGGGCAGGACGAGAAGCTCAACCTGCTTTTGCTGCAGATCGAGCCGGCTTTGGCGCGAGGGGATATTGCCGAGACGCGCGCCATTGCAAACGAGGCCGTCGAACATTTTCCCAACCATCCGCTTGCCTGGCTGAGCCGTGCCATGCTGCAGCGGGGGGCGGGCCAATATGCCAAGGCGCTAGCTGACATTGAGCGTTCGATCACCTGCAAGGAAACCCCAGAGGCACTTCAGGAAGCGATTCGGTGCTATCTGGCGCTTGGGAAGAAAGGCGATGCGACGCGCTTGTTCGCTCGGCTAGAGCGTGAGCACGGGTCATGGTGTGCGGTGGCGCGCAAGTCCGGCCACTGGATCGGGGACGATCTCAAGCGAGGAAGCGGGGCGGTCGGGAAGAAACACAAAAAAGCGAAGCGCTAGGCTTCGCTTTGCTTGCGAAGAATGGCCTTCTTCCGCTTTGCGGAAGGAGGCTTAATTCTTTTAGGCCAATCCGAGAGCTGCGGCCGGGCCGATCTTGGAGATCGTGCGCAGACCATTGGCGCTCACCTTGATCACGACGAAGCGACCAAGCTCAGGCACGAAGATCTTCTTCTTCTGGATGTTGGCTCGCTGCGCCATCTTGCTCTTGTTGTGGGCATGCGAGACCTTGTTTCCCACCAGACGGCACTTGCCAGTAACAACACACTTGTGGCTCATCAGAAATACTCCCGCTTGAAGGACAGAGAGGCCAAGTTACATCCCGCTGGGATTTCTGTAAAGGGAAAAGCAGGGATTCATTTTTAACCCTTGCATCTGAGAAATTTGCGTCTAGTTTTTCATCTCCATGAATTTCGTCTTTTGGTTCTTAATCGCTGTGCATGTCATCATGTGCGTGGTTCTGGTCCTTCTGGTTCTCGTCCAGAACGACAAGGCTGGTGGTCTCTCGTCCGCTTTTGGTGGCGCGGGTGGAAGCCAGGCGTTCTCGTCGGCGGGTGCCGCGACGTTCGTGAGTAAATTGACCAAGTGGTGGGCGGGGGCTCTTCTAGCCATCGTCGTGATCATCAACTTGATCATTACTCATGGTGGGCTGGCGCAGAACAACTCGTCCAAGGTCAAGCAGGCTTTGGAGACGGGTGGCGCCGCCAAGGTTCTGCGGGACGCCGGTGCTCCGGCTGCCCCGAGCACTGGGGGCATCCCAGGGCTTCCTCAGCAGGGCAAGTAAGATCTGTTTGCGCGGATGTGGTGGAATTGGTAGACACGCTACTTTGAGGTGGTAGTGGGGCGACCCGTGGGAGTTCAAGTCTCCCCGTCCGCATAAATCAAAGGTCCGAAAGGATCTAAAGAAGGCCGAAGTCCACAAGACTTCGGCCTTTTTTGTGTCTTCTGGTGGTTCCAGCAGGCATCAAGAAGATGTAACGACAGCTATGGAGTGTCCCCCTCTGACGGAGACGAGCGCAAGCGAAGCTCCCCCCGACCGTCACCCGACAGGGCCAAGACCCCGCAGGCTGAGTGCCTGGCCAGAGTGCGTCTAGAAAGCGGCCAGGTACGAAGGCGAGGAGGCTTGGGGAGCCGACGGACCATGCGTTCCCAATGGCCGGCGGCGAGTAGGGCGGGATCAGGGGCCATGCTGTGATGCAAAACCAAAAACCCTGACTTCCGGAGAGATCAGGGCTTTTGTTCAGGCGAGGTAAGCGCAGCCTAGGAAGGTGGCCTACTTGACGAAGGTGAGCAGGCCCAGCTTGTAGGGCTTGAGGTCGTAGGCGCCTGAGAACGAGGGATTGTAGCCCTGGTAGAGCATCTGCAGGTTGCAGGGGTCGACGGTGCGGGTCTCGTCATAGCCGCGGACCAGATCGCCGTGGCTGATGTCGTTCGTCCAGGCATTGGTGAAGGTGACGTTCTTCTTGCCGGCAAAGGGAGTGTTTTCGTTTGAGGCGTTGGATATCGACGTCCAGGTGCCGCCTAGGCTGGTGGCGCTGAAGGCGCGGAAGTAGCGGCCGCCACCGCCCATGCACTCGACGATCATCAGGTACTTGCCGGTTCCCTTGACGGTGTAGACCTCCACCGCCTCGAAGAGGTTGGCCTGCGAGTCCTGCAGGATGTCGGCGGAACCGCTGAAGACGCCTGGGAAGTTGCCGATGGGCATGGAAGCGCGGTAGATGTGTCCGTTGTCGGCCGCGTAGAAGAGGTAGCAGCTGGCGCTGTCGCAGATCACCACCTGGTCGATGGGGCCGTAGGTGGCCTTCGTGATGTCTTCGGTTAGAAGCGGCTTGGAGCCGGACCATGAATTGGCCTTTGTCGGATCAGAAGACGTCATGTAGTTGAACTTTGCCGAGCCCCACTGGTAGGAGAGAATCCACTGCTTCTTGGGAGTGAAGTACAGCAGCTCAGGGGCCACGGTCGAGGTCGTCATCTTGGTCTGGACGGCCGTGGCCGCATCCGCCCAAGAGGTGAAGGGCGCCATACCGGCCGATCCGTAGTTCGAGTTGTCGTGCGTGGACATGTAGACGATGTGCTGGCCGTTGTAGACCACGCTGGTAAAGTCCTTGATCGCGACCCAGCCGTTTCCTGGCGAGGCAATGGGGCCGCCGTTGTCTTTCCACTTGAAGGTCGTCGGGAAGGGGCAGGTGGTGGCGGAGGACATCGTGACAGCAATGTTTGTTTGGGACGCAGCGGTCATGGCGTAGGTGGTGTCGTTGTAGTTGGTTGCCTTGAAGGCCAGAACCGGGTAGGACGCCTGGGACCGGGCTGCGGCCGGCGACGATGCCACCTGCATTCCCGCGGCGCCTCTGGTGATGGCCAGGTACTGCACGCCGCTTGCGTGCCGGATGCGAAGGAAGATCGCGCCGTGATCGAGTCCGGCCGGAAGCGCGGCGCGCGCCGCGCCTTGGCTGGCGATGACGTTTGCGCTCCACAGCGAACGTCCGGAGGCGTCGACCAAGGTCAGGGAAAGGGGGCCGTCCTTCGGACATTGGATCGCCAAGGCGTCGCCGACCACCTGCGCGGAAAAGAGCGCGGGGGCAGCTGAGGTTTCGATCCCGGTGGAGGTGCCGTTGCCGATGGTGAAGTTTCCAGAGGCGTCGGTGGTTGCCTTGAGGCTGGCCGCCGAGTCCTTGACCGTGACGACGACTCCGGAAAGGGCCGTGCCGGAGGCGTTTTTCACGGTGCCCGAAGCTTGCCAGCCGTAGGCGGCTCCCGACAAGAGGCTGCCCGATATGGCTGCGAGCAGGATCAAGGAGCGCGGGCTGTTCGATGGTTGCGACTGTTTTGTCATGGCTAGCTCCGTGTCGTGGTCTCTGATGGCGCGCATGGAAGCGGTTTCAAGGTCTTCGGAAGACCGATGGAACCGTCATTGCAACATCTAGGGTAACCGCAAGCTTTAGATATGACCGTTCGTTTCGCGCCTTCGCATTGTGAATTTGACATAAAGACGAGCCTCAAAATGTCTGCGAAAATGGCTCAGGTAGCGTGAAATTGCGCCGTTGGCTTTAATGGGAATTGCTGTGGGGTGACGTGTAAAGGTCCGGAAACGACGAAGCCGCCCGCAGGCGACGAGGAGGTTGGACGGCCCTCGTTCGTCGCACCGCTAAGGCGGCCGTCGGGGAGTGGTGCCCGGGCTGGGAGCTCGGACAATTTTTGCTTTATGGCAGCAGTGGAACCCGCAGGGAACTGGTGCCGTCGGTGGCTACGTACACGCCGCGCGGCAAGTCGCTCAGTTCCATCGCCCCCGTGGAAGTGCGGATCAGGTGGCCGCGTAGGTCAGTCAGGCAGATCGCAGACTTCTCCGAGGAGAGCAGACGGGCGCCGACGTGGCGCAGCCCCGCTTGGGATTGTGTAGAGCGCATGATCCCGGTGGCAGCGTACATCGTGGTCGTGGCGGTCATCCAGGAGAGGTCGGCGGCGACGGAATCGGTGGGGAAGAGCGAGACGGTCTCGACGTTGCCGGTTCCTTTCTCGGGGACGCTTTGGTTGAAGGTGTAGACGGTGTCGGTGTTTCCGCCCTTGGACTTGAAGGCGATCCAGTCCACGTAGATCGCGCCGTGGAAGGCTTTCGAGTAGGCCTGCAGGCCCAGGAAGTCGATGGCCGAGCGGTCGGCCGGAACCAGGGCGCCGGAAACGGAGGAGTCGGAGGCGACGGGGATGGCGTAGGTCTTCCAGCCGTCCATGGTGAGCTTGCCCAAGCTCGCCTCGCGCCAGGTCCAATTCTTCGACATGGTCACAAGGTTCAAGGAGATGTAGCCGTACTTGGCCACTCCGGCGGAGTCGTAGCTGCTACTTCCCTTGACGTAGGCGCGCACCAGGACGGTGTCGCAACTGCTCATGTCGGGCTTGGGCACGGAAAGCGACACCTGGCCGAAGAGGGAATCCTTGGCCGAGTAGAGGATCCGCATGCTGTTGCTGCCGGTGGGGAGAATCCATTCCGAGGTGTCGCCGGGAAGCTTGGAGAGCCCCGCTGCGCTGCGGACGGCATTCAGCAGCCCGAGATCGTACACCGCTCCGTCCTTGGTGCGGTCGAAGACGGTCATGGTGCCGTCGCCCTTGCCGCCGGCGTCCCACAGGACGGGGATCATCCCCTTGTCGAGGGCGGACTTGACCACGTAGTTGTAGAAGTGGCGACGTCCCAGAATACTCAGACGCAGGCTGTCCCCGGTCAGGGTCATGCGCTTCATGGCGCCGAACTCGCCGACCAAGACCGGGATGTTCTTGTCCAGGAACTTCGGTTTCATCAGGTTGAACTGGGAATCGACGAAAGATTCCTCGCCCCAAGTGGGGTTGTGGATCAGGTCAGTGGTGGAGTGGTAGCCCTTGCCCCAGTAGTAGAAGGGATAGGCCATCGTGCCCCAGTTTGCGGGCTGCGACATCAGGCAGTATTGGTAAGGGTAGAAGTGGGCCTCCACCATGAGCCGGTCGGCGATCTTGTCGGACGGCATATTCATCATTTGGGCGCTCTTCTCGAAGGACGTGCTGGGACCCGAGAGGATTAGGGTGCGCGAGGCGTTCTTGCTTCCCGTGGCCCGCACCGTGTCGATAAAGATCTGGTGCAGACTGTTCAGGATGGCCATCGCTGCGGCATCTGTGACGCCCGGCTCGTTGGTGCTGGAAAAGAGCAGGTGGCGGTCGTAGTCCTTGAAGGTGGTGGCGATCTGCTTCCAGTATGCTCCCTGCTTGGTCTTCATGAGCGGGAGGATGGACGGGTCCTTCACGGCCGAATCGATCCGGCTCTCGAGCCACCCGCCGTCCCAGTGGATGTTGAGCACTACGAACAGGCTGTCCTTGATGCAGTAGTCCACCACCTGCTTGACCTGTGCCATCCAGGCCGCATCGATGACATGGGTGGTTGCATTGGCATGGGAGTCCCAGGCGCAGGGAATGCGGACGGTCTTGAAGCCGGCAGCCTTCACCGAGTCGATGAACCGCTGAGACGGAACCGGGTTGCCCCAGCCCGTGTTGGTCGAATCGACCGCCCCGACGGAACTGGCGGGAACTTCCAAGGTATTGCCGATGTTCCAACCAACGCCCATTTCGGCGGCGATCGACTTGGCCGTGGGCAGATCTGCCGCATTGGACAAGC
>DAIPHW010000030.1:0-17670 GCA_036771135.1 Fibrobacterota bacterium
GTCCTGCCCGCGAGCGCTGCACCGCCTCGGCCACCGCTTCTACAGCCTGGTCCTGGCCCACCACGCGGCGGTGGAGTTCTTCGGGAAGGTGCAGCAGCTTTTCTTTCTCGCCGGCCATCAGGCGCGCCACGGGAATGCCCGTCCACTTGGCCACGATGCCGGCGATGTCGTCCTCGGTCACCTCCTCGCGCAGGAGCGTGCCTTCCCGCTGCGAGGCGGCAAAGGCCTCCTGGGCGGCGGCGAGGTCCTTCTGCAGTTGCGAGAGCTTTCCGTAGCGCAGCTCCGAGGCGCGGGCCAGGTCGTAGGTGCGCTCGGCGGCTTCGGCTTCGCGCCCCGTCTCCTCGATGCGGCTGCGCAGTTCCTGGATCTTCCCGATGCCGGCCTTTTCGCGGCTCCAGCGTTCCTCCAGGCCTTGCGATTCCCGCTTGGCGGCGGCGAGCTCGGCTTCGAGCTTCCCCAGCCGTTCCTTGGAGGCGGCGTCCTTCTCCTTCTTGAGCGAGAGGCGTTCCATCTCCAGTTGCAGGATGCGTCGGTTGAGCTCGTCCAGCGCCTCGGGCTTGGAGGTGATCTGCATCTTGAGCCGGGCTGCGGCCTCGTCCACCAGGTCGATGGCCTTGTCAGGAAGGAAGCGCTCGGAGATGTAGCGGTTGGAAAGCTGGGCGGCGCTCACCAAGGCGGCGTCCGAGATGCGCACCCCATGATGCACCTCGTAGCGCTCGCGCAGGCCGCGCAAGATGGACACCGTGTCTTCTACCGTCGGTTCCCCGACGTAGACCTGCTGAAAGCGCCGCTCCAGGGCGGCGTCCTTCTCCATGTACTTGCGGTACTCGTCCAGGGTGGTGGCCCCGATGCAGCGCAGTTCGCCGCGGGCCAGCATGGGCTTTAAGAGGTTGCCCGCGTCCATGGCGCCTTCCATGGCTCCGGCTCCGACCACGGTGTGGATCTCGTCGATGAAGAGCACGATGCCGCCGTCGGAATCTGTCACTTCCTTGAGTACCGCCTTCAGGCGCTCCTCGAACTCGCCGCGGTACTTGGCGCCGGCGATCAGCGAGCCCATGTCCAGGGTCACCAGGCGGCGGTCCTTCAGAGAATCCGGCACGTCGCCGGCCACGATGCGCCGGGCGAGCCCTTCGGCGATGGCGGTCTTGCCCACGCCCGGTTCGCCGATTAATACCGGGTTGTTCTTGGTGCGGCGCGAGAGGATCTGCACAGTGCGGCGGATCTCCTCGTCGCGTCCGATGACCGGATCGAGCTTGCCGGCACGGGCTGCCTCGGTGAGGTCGCGTCCGTAGAGTTCCAAGGGCTTCTGCGGTGTCTGGGCTTCCGGATTGGATAGCATAAAGTCTCCTTTGTTATAGGTCTTTCGACGTCTGTAAGGGTCAATTCCCGTGCCAAGTTCAGGTGAGCCCTGAGAAGAGGATATGCCGTCTCTGAACTGTTTCAGAGTGCGACACCCGGTTCGTCAAATGCGACGTTCCTATGGAGCCGGCAAAGGTGCGGGTAGAAAAAAGCCAGGAACTCAGGGGGAACCCCTTGACAGCGCCGAGTGTTTCGCCTATGTTTTGAAACCTCGACGGACAATTAGCTCAGTTGGTAGAGCAGCTGACTCTTAATCAGCGGGTCGTAGGTTCAAACCCTACATTGTCCACTTCCGAAAAGCCGTAGCACACGCTGCGGCTTTTTCGTTTTTCCTTTTGCTGTAGGAGAGGCATGTCTTGCTCCTACCAAGAGAAGCGCTTTCCGCTACAGCTTCAGTTGCTTGCGCAGCGCCTTGGTGTCGAGGCCTCGTGCCTCCAAGTTCTCTAGCCACAGCTTGAGGCGATGGCGCCCCAAGGCATGAGTGGAGGCTTGGCGGGGGGATTGGTGGCCCAGCTCGGAATAGACGGCGTCGAGGTCGGGAGTCGGCTGGAGTGGGCGCTGGAGCGGCTCCTCAAGCTCGGCAATGGAGGGGAGATCGGCGACGACGCGGGTGCCTTCGGGAAGCGCTGCCCAATATTCCATCACGGTCAGGTGAAAGGAAAACCAGATCTCATTGTGGACATCAGGGCGCAGCTGGGTATGCGGTGTGATGCCGTGACGGGCACAAATTTTCTTCCACAGTTCGACGAGTCCGGTAGGGCCGTCCTTGCGTGGGAAGTGAAGCAGCGATAGCCCGGTGAAGGAATGCCCCCCATGCGTGAGGATGCGGGCCGCGAAGACATCGCCCTCGGTTAGCGTGTGATGGGCGTAGGCAAGGTGGGCGTGGACGGGCTTTCCGGTGGCGAGGTTGCGCAGATCCCAGGAATCATTTTCGGGGTGCCGACGCAACGCCTCGAAGGGCTCCCAGGGGCGCAGCGACCACTCGTCTAGGCGGTTGGCAAAGCGTAGGTCCTTGGGCTCGACGTCGCGGGCGATGCGCAGGATGGGGCGCGCCTGTGACACCTGCTGGAAGTAGTCCCAGAAGTAGAGCTCCATGCGGGCCTGCTCAAGCTCCCAGGCAGGGCGGTCGGGCAGAAGGGTGTGAAACTCTGCCGGGATGCTTTCTGCGAAGGCGAACCACACCTCTACATAGCTTCGGACCTGGCGGACCAGGGCAAGCAGATTCCGACGCAGCGAAGCGTGTGCTTGCCGCAGCGGGACGCTTCCAGAAATGGCCGGGGCCTTCTCGAAGGGGCCGCAGCACTCTTCGAACATGCGCCCCGAAAGGCACGGACAGATAATGTCCGTGCTCTCGCTCACACGTCCAGATCGCCTACGAGGTGGGCATTTTCTTCGATGAACTTGCGGCGCGGTTCGACTTCCTCGCCCATCAGCATCTCGAAGGATTCGTCGGCCGTCACAGCATCGTCCATGTTGACCAGCCGCATGGTGCGGAACTTGGGATTCATGGTGGTGTTCGAAAGCTGCTCGGGGTTCATCTCACCCAAGCCCTTGTAGCGCTGCAGGTAGGTCTTCTTGCGATCGCCCATCTCGGCCATGGTCTTCTCGAGGTCGCGCTCGTCGAAGATGTAGCGCTCTTCGTTTCCGGACTTCACGCGGTAAAGGGGAGGCTGGGCGATGAAGAGGTATCCCGCCTGGATCAGCTCCGGCATGAAGCGGTAGAAGAAGGTAAGGAGCAGCGTCTGGATGTGCGAGCCGTCGACATCGGCATCGGTCATCATGATGATCTTGTGGTAGCGCGCCTTCTCGAGGTTGAAGTTGCCTTCGCCCACGCCGCAGCCGATGGCCGTCACCAGGTTCTGGATGGTCTCGCTGGCAAGCGCCTTGTCGATGCGGGTGCGCTGCACGTTGAGGATCTTGCCGCGCAGCGGCAGGATGGCCTGGAAGGTGCGGTCGCGGCCCTGCTTGGCCGAGCCACCGGCGGAATCACCCTCGACGATGTAGAGCTCGCACTCGGCCGGGATGCGGCTGGAGCAGTCGGCAAGCTTGCCGGGGAGTCCTGCGCCTTCCAAGACGTTCTTGCGACGGGCCAGCTGCTTGGCCTTGCGGGCAGCTTCGCGGGCGTAGGCGGCGTCGATGATCTTTTCCACCACGATCTTGGCGATCGCGGGGTTTTCTTCGAAGTAGCGCGTCAGGAACTCGTAGGCCACCGCCTCGACTTGGCTCTTGACCTCGGAGTTGCCCAGCTTGTGCTTGGTCTGCCCCTCGAACTGGGGCTCGCGCAGCTTGATGCTGATGATGGCGGTGAGGCCTTCGCGGCAGTCGTCGCCTTCCAGCGCCAGCCCGCCTTTGATCTTTTGCGGGAACTTGGCCTGGGCGTAGTTGTTCACCACGCGAGTCAGGGCGGCCTTGAAGCCGGTGACGTGAGTGCCGCCGTCAACGGTGTTGACGTTGTTGACGAAGCTCTGCAGCACCTCGGTGTAGGAGGTGTTGTACTGCAGCGCTACTTCCATGGGAAGCGGCTCCCCGTCGGCCCTGAAGTAGATCGGCTTGGGGTGGATGCCGGTGCGGTTCTTGTCGATGTACTCGACGTAGCTGACTAGGCCACCCGGGAAGTGGAACTCCTCGTGGCGTTCGGAGCTCTCCAGCGGCAGCCGCTCGTCTTCCAGCACGATTCGCAGGCTCGGATTGAGGAAGGCCAGGTCGCGCACGCGCGATGCCAGAATCTGTCGCTCAAAAAGCACCGTCTCGAAGATCTCGGGGTCGGGCAGGAACTCGATGGTGGTGCCGCGCTCTTCGGTGTCGCCCAAGATCTCCAGGCGGGTGACCGGTTCGCCGCGCTGGAAGCGCTGGCGGTGGATCTTGCCCTCGCGGGCCACGGTCACGGTCATTTCGCTTGCTAAGGCGTTCACGCAAGAGACGCCCACGCCGTGCAGACCCGCCGAGACCTTGTAGGAATTGTTGTCGAACTTGCCGCCGGCATGGAGCTTCGTCATCACCACTTCCACGCCCGACACGCCCGATTCGTGCATGTCGGTGGGGATGCCGCGGCCGTTGTCCTTCACGCGCAGGCGGCCGTCGGCGGTGATGGCGATCTCGATGCGGTCGCAGAAGCCGGCCAGCGACTCGTCGATGGAGTTGTCGATGACTTCCCACACCAAGTGGTGCAGGCCGCGGATGTCGGTCGACCCGATGTACATGGCCGGGCGCTTGCGCACGGCTTCCAGGCCCTCGAGGATCTTGATCGAGCCGGCGCTGTAGTCTTCGGCGGCTTCGTGGACTTCGTAGGCCTCGTTGACGAAGGACATGTCGACTTCGCCCTCGGGCTCGGGCAGCGAGGATTCAGGCACTTCGGATTCGTTCAATGGGGTCTCTGACATGGCGGCAAAGGTAGCAATTCCAAGGCCTTTCGGGGGGGATGCTTAGCCGTGCGACAAAAGCCCGATCAGGGCTAGAGCTAGCAGTAGGCAAAGCGGAACCAGCAGTTTTCGCAGGTAGCGCCCTTGCCATGACGAGGGATGTTTGGGATCAGGAGGGCAGCAGGAGCTCATGCTGGTATGATACAAAGTCTCAAATCATCCAACAAGGAAACGCACTCGACCAATGGGGTGCAGAGTGTAAATTTCACCAATGCTCAGCTTCTCGGCGGAAGATGCCCTTTCGAGGCTGGCCACAGGAGTCTTCCTGGTGGCACGACCTCTGCTGCGGGATCCGAATTTTGAAGGAACCGTACTTTTCCTGTGCGCCCACGAAGCGGACGGCGACTACGGCCTGATCCTCAACCGAGGCGCAACCATGCCGTTGGAAGAGGTCTTCGAGCAGTTGCCGAGTCCACTTCGCGGACCGCGCCGCATTGGCGTCGGGGGGCCGGTGGAGCAGGAGAAGGTGCAGATTCTTGACTGGAGCGGGGACGCGGCGCCCAATGCTCAGGAAGTCGTTCCGGGCCTTTCCATGGGCGGCCACTGGGACTTTTCGGCCTCTCCCGAGCCGGGGATGGATCCAGCCGGAAAGCCCTTCGTGCAGGCCGATCCCGACCTCTACCGCATCTTCATCGGCTATTCGGGCTGGGGAGAAGAGCAGTTGCGCAACGAGATCGAGCTGGGGGCCTGGGAAGTTTTTGAAGCCGACATCCTGGAGACCATCCGTCTTGCGCCCGATCATCTCCCCAAGACCGTGGACGATTTCGCCGAATGGGCCCAAAACCATCCACCTCGTATTCAAGCATGAAGCGCGTTCTGCTGGCCTGCCTTTTGTTTGCAAGCCTTGCGGCGGCTCGCACCTACAGTCTGGTCGGTACGGTTGGCCCCACGTCCAAGATCGGCGACTGGGATCCTTCGGTGGCCTGGAATGTCCACTTGCTCTGGAACATCGATCAGATGGTGATGCTCGGGCCGGGCGTCGGCTATGAAGGCGAGTCGCACTCCTACATGCCGGTCACCGGCAAGCTGATGGTGCGCCTGCCCATTGGGCGCCAGGCGCTTCCGTACTTGGATGGCGAGCTGGGTGCCGGAGTGCGCGACGTGCTTTCCGAAAGCTTCCTGGCCTGGAAGTGCGGGGTTGGCGTAGACCAGAAATTGGGCGACCGTTCCAGCATCCTCTTAGGCAGCGGCTTCCAGAACCATCATCGCTACTACATCCGCGCCGGGCTCCTGGTCGAGTTCTAGGCCTTCTTGGGGAACAAGAGGCTGGCGCCGATGGCGATTCCCAGCACCAGCACGATCACGCTGAGTGACCAAAGCGGACTCAGATGGAGCCAGTGCGAGAGCAGCATCTTGGCGGCGATGAAGAGCAGCAGCGTGGAGATGCCCGCTTTCAGGAAGCGGAAGGTGTCCACCATGCCGGAAAGCAGGAAGTAGAGCGAGCGCAGCCCTAAGATGGCGAAGATGTTCGAGGTGAACACCAGCACCGGCTCAGTGGTGATGGAGAAGATGGCAGGAATGGAGTCGAAGGCGAAGACCACGTCGGTGGCTTCGATCACCACCAACGCTAGAAAGAGCGGTGTCGCTAGCAGCTTTCCCTGCTGCCGCACGAAGAAGCTGTGGCCGTGGAGTTCCTGGGAAAGCGGCAGAAAGCGCCGGGCCAGGCGGACGATGCTGTTTTCGCTCACGTCTTCCTCTGCCTCTTCCTTGGAGAGGAGCATCTTGAGGCCGGTGAAGAGGAGAAAGGCCCCGAACAGGTAGAGCACCCAGTGGAAGTTGGACACCAGGGCCGCGCCGAGTCCAATCAAGAGGCCGCGCAGGAACAAGGCTCCGAGGATGCCCCACAGAAGGACGTTCCTCTGGTAAATGGGGGGAATGGCAAAGCTCTTGAAGAGCATGACCATCACGAAAATGTTGTCCATGGAGAGGCTGTACTCCACCAGCCAGCCGGTGAGGTAGAGCACCGTGGCGTCGGCATGGTGGATGGGGCTGCCTGGAGCGACCCAGTCCCAAAAGAACCAGAGGACCCCGGCGAAGAGGAGGGCCAGAGCGGCCCAGATGCCGGTCCAAGTCAGCGCCTCGCGGGTGGAGACGACGTGATCCTGATGCTTGCGGAAGAGCCCGAGGTCGAGGGCCAGCATGAAGAGAATGGCGATGAAGAAAACGCCCCAGAGAAGAATGCGGTGGTCCATGTCAGTAGGGTACAAATTTTTACGCCATGTTGTCGTGCGAGGCGGCTCGCCCTTCGCGCAGGAAGTGCTGGATGGTCCTGTTGAGTTCGGCCGGGTCGAAGGGCTTGGAGACGTGGGCGTCCATGCCAGAATCTCGGGAAAGAGAGATATCCTCAGAGGTGGCGGCGGCCGTGAGGGCAATGATCGGAACGATATCACCTCCGGGCAAGTCGCGAATCTTGCGCGTGGCCTCCATGCCGCCCATAGTCGGCATGTGAAGGTCCATGAGCACGATGTCGAAGTGCTGGCGCGCGAAAAGTTCCACCGCCTGGAGGCCGTTTTCCGCCAGGTTCACGTGGTGTCCATCCAGTTCCAGAATCCCCTTGGCGACCTCTTGGTTGAAGAGATTGTCTTCTACCAAGAGGATATCGGCACAGCTTCGGAGTTGGAACGACTCGTAGTCGTCCGTGGCGGAGGCGGAGGCAAACTGGGATGCTTCTCGGAAGCAAGCCGTGAACGAGAAGTCACTGCCTTCCCCGGGCTGGCTCGAGAGAGTGATCTCGCCACCCAGCATCTGCACCAGCGAGCGGCTGATAGCAAGGCCCAAGCCGCTGCCGCCGAAGAGTCGTGTGGTGGAGGTGTCGGCCTGCGAGAAGGGACGGAAGAGGTGGATGGCCTTGGTCGGATCGATGCCGATGCCGGTGTCGCGCACCGAGAAGCGCAGGCGGATGCCATCGGGCGTCTGGTCGTCCAAGGTCACCGCCAGATGGATGCCGCCGCGGGAGGTGAACTTGATGGCGTTGCCGATCAGATTTGACAATACCTGTCTCAGCCGGAAAGGGTCCCCGCAGAGGCTGCGCGGCACTTCCGGGGAGACCTCCGTCGCGAAGCTTAGCCCCTTGGTCTGGACTTCCAGCAGGAAGAGGTCATGGATGGTCTGGAGGCATTCGTCGAGGTCGAAGGGGATCTCTTCGAGATCCATGCGTCCGGCTTCGATCTTGGAGAAGTCTAGGATGTCGTTGAGGATGGAGAGCAGCGTCTTGGCGGCGGAATGGGTCTTGACCAAGCGATCCCGCACCGTGATGGGAAGCTCCTCCGAGAGCGCTAGGTGGATCATGCCGAGGATGGCGTTCATGGGAGTGCGAATCTCGTGGCTCATGTTGGCCAGGAACTCCGACTTGGAGTGGTTGGCGGCTTCGGCAGCCTCCTTGGCGGCTTGCAGTTCCCGTCGGCTTTCCGAAAGCGTCCGGGCCGATTCGATTTCCTCGGTGACGTCGGAGATCACGCCGGTGGAGAGGATCTGCCCGCCGGTTAGGGGAGTGATCAGCGAGTCGAAGCGCAGCCAGCGGTACTTGCCGCGCACCTCGAAGCGCCCGTCCCACAGGAAAGGGGTGCGGCTTCGGGTGTTGGCGATTGAAGCCTGCTGCATGGCTTCTCGTTCGTCGGGATGAGACTTCTCGAAGATGAGTTCCGCGTTGGCGAGGATGGCGGTGCGCTCCAGGTCCATGATTTGGCAGAAGCGCTCGCTCACGTACTCGAAGCTCATGGCGCCGTCGGGGGATTTTCTCAGGGTGTAGATTCCGACAGGGATGCGGCTAGCCAGGAAGCGGAACTTGTCCATGCTGGCTTGCAGGTCTTCGGCCAATTTCTGTCTTTGCCGCGCCTCCTCCTCCAGGGCGGCGGTCTTTGCGCCCACCTCTTTGGAGATGCGGTGGGCATCCCCCGAGAAGAGCAGGGAAGTGAACGCGACACCGACGCATCCGCTCAGGAACAGGAGCAGGAGAAGCTGCGAGGGCGGCAGCAGCGCGTCAGGCGGTGGTTGTAAGGAAGGGGGCTCAAGGGTACCTAGCGCTCCGATCATCTCAATTCCGTGATTGTGGAGATGCGTGCGGCGGTCGTTGGATTGCGCATAGGCGAAGACCAGGCCGGACATGGCAAGAAGGGCGATGACGGGCAGCCCTACCTGCGTGCGGCGACGTTTCCACAGAGGATGGGGATGAAGGATCGCAAGCACCAGGGGTAGAACGATGAGGACGCCAAAGACGTCGCCTAGCCACCACAGGACGATGTCTCGCAGAATTTGGATGGACGCTGGCTGTAAGTCCAGGAGAATCATCGCATTGCCCGTGAGCGTAAGCGGTGCGATCAGAGTGATGGCAGCCAAGCACAGGAAACTCTTGAAAAGAATGGCGGGGTGGCTGAACTCGAGGTCGGGATCGAGCCGATGAATCATCCGTGCCACCAAATACCACTGGAAGGTCGCTCCGATGGCTGCGACTGTCGCCATCTTCAGGGGGTATCCCCACAGAATTGCGACAACGAAAAAAATGCCCAGAAATATTCCTGCGCCACCGCCTTTGAGGCCTCGGAGCAGAAGGCAGCCGACCGCAAATCCGGCGGCAGGCCACAGCAGAGACACATGGGTCTGAGGTTGACCGATCCACAGCCCGACCATCCCCAGAAGGGA
Source organism: Fibrobacterota bacterium (assembly GCA_036771135.1). GTDB lineage: Bacteria > Fibrobacterota > Fibrobacteria > UBA5070 > UBA5070 > JBDKGV01. Next base: position 9,417 of record DAIPHW010000030.1, read on the forward strand.
ATAAGTGACTGCGATGGCGAGGTTTGCCAAGATCCATTGCACTGGTCTGCAAATAATTAGCTGGTAAAGCCGTCCAGCGCAAGGATTTTCACAAGGGCTTTTCTCGCAGCGTATCGGTCAGTATTCCAGTTCGTTGAAGCGGTTGTAGCTCTGGCGGGCCTCGTCGATGATGCGGTAAGCCTCTTGGCGGTTCATCCACTCGCCGATTTCTACCGCCTTGCCTTCGAGTTCCTTGTAACCCTTGAAGAAGTTGCGGGCAATCATCAGGAACACCGGGTCCACGTCCTCGATCTCCTTGGCGGGATTGCGCTGGAAGACCGGAACGGCCAGGACCTTGTAGTCCTTCTTGCCGCCGTCGGTCATGTCGAGCACTCCGACGGGCTTAGCCATCACCACCGTGCCTGGAGGCATGGAGTTGTTCATGAGCACCAGCACGTCCAGTGGGTCGCCGTCCTCGGCGTGGGTGGAGGGAAGAAAGCCGTAGTTGGCGGGGTAGAGCATGCTGGACAGCAACACCCGATCGAGCATGAAGACGTTGTGTTCTTCGTCGAACTCGAATTTGGTATTGGTGTCTTTGGCGATTTCAATGATGCAGCGGACGACTTGGGGTGCTTCGTCGCCGATCGGTAGGCGGTGGAGATTCATAGCCCGTTAATCTACTTTGAGGCTCGTGTCCAAGTCCACAGCAACTTTTCTGCTTCTCGTACTTTCCTCCTTGTTCCTGAGCGCCTGTTCGAAGGGGAAACCCGACGATAAGTCGCTGCGCGTCACCCGCGCAGGGATCTTTATGAAAGGGATTCAGCATCCCTTATCTGAAAAGGAACTTTCCGATTCGCTGATTCCCTTCTGCACCGAGCGCAAACGTTGGCTGGTGGAAGCTGATTCCGACGCCCGTGCTCAAGACGCTTTGGTGCTTTTTCGGGCGGCCTTGGTTCGCCAGCCCTGCAAGGGGCTCTACCACTTCCACACTCCTTTTTCTGAGACCTGGGTGATGCCGCTCATCCCCATCAGCCGCAATTACTACTCGCTGGACGAGATGGACACCACCAAGCCCATCCTCTCCATGACCGTCTATGCCCACGAATTTGGCATTGGTCTTACCCTGATGTCGGGGATGCTGGACCCCATCCACGTGGTTCACACGCCTGCTGGCAAAGAGTATGTGTGGGATCCGGCGCGTAAGCCGCCGGTGGCCGAAGCTTGGATTGACGAAGATGGCCGTTGTCTGGTGCCGCTGCGCAAGGCCTATTGCACCGACACGCTTCTTCCGCACACCCGCTACACTCGGGTTGGGCAATTTGGAAAGCTCATCGACACCATTAAGAGCGATTCTCTTCCTGAAGACTTCAAGAAGCGTCCGCTTACCTTGGACATGGCTTTGCGGGCTCAGATGCACGTGTTACACACCCTCAAGGGCTCCATGGGACGCGGTCATTATTACCACTTGATCGCCGATTCCACTCTCAAGGCAAATTTGCTCTTTGATCGCATGTCGGCTTTCCGTCGCATTGACATCGATTTCAATACCATCGAGTTGCGCTGATCCTTCTTGGAACGGAGTTCCATCATGAAACGGACTCCTGTTTCTTTTTGCAACACATGGTTTGGTGCTCTATTCCGAAACAGTCTAGTTTGGTGCTCCCAAAGGCTTGGCACTGTTCTTGATCTCATCAAGAGGTGTTCAACCAGGAGAACCCAGACGATGAGCGAATCCGAGTCCGAAGACTCCATCAAGTCAGCTGCAGAACTGGCCGCCGAGCGTGCCGCCAAGGTGACGGAAGAAACCGCTTCCCAACCCGAGTCCTCTGAGACCGAACCGGCTGCTGAGCCGTTTCCAGTTGAGGCGGTCCAGAAGATTGCCTCGCTTTCCGAGGAGCTGGAGTCGCAGAAGGACAAATACGTCCGATTGGTGGCGGAATTTGACAATTTCCGCCGTCGCACCGCTCGCGAGCAGTTGGAGACCATCGATTTGGCCGAGGCCAAGGCGCTTTCGGCGCTCTTCCCGGTGGTCGACAATTTCGAGCGCGCCTTTGCCGAGGCGCCAGCAGAAGGTGACTGGACCCCCTCCGACCCGGCGGCCTTCGCCAAGGGCGTGCGGCTGATCCGCGAACAGTTGCGCAAGGTGCTTTCCGATGCCGGAGTGGAAGAGATCCCCGCTGTGGGGGTTCCCTTCGACCCCAATGTGCATGACGCCCTCACGCAGATGCCCCATCCCACCACTCCCAAGGACCAAGTGATTCAGGCCTTCGCGAGCGGTTGGAAGAAGGGTGAAAAGATCCTGCGCCACGCGCAGGTAATCGTCTCGAGCGGCCCCGCCGCCTAGCTTCGCTAAAATCCTTCACAAACCACAATAACGTACGGGCGAGGCATGCCTCGCCCCAACGAAATGGCGGGAGCCCCGCCTAACAGGAGAAGAGACAAATGGGAAAGATCATCGGAATCGACCTGGGAACCACCAATAGCTGCGTCGCCGTCATGGAAGGCGGACAGCCCACCGTGATCGCTAACCCCGAGGGCGGACGCACCACCCCCTCCATCGTGGGTTTTGCCAAGGACGGCAACCGTCTGGTGGGCCAGGTGGCCAAGCGCCAGGCCATCACCAATGCCGAGCGCACCGTCTATTCCATCAAGCGCTTCATGGGTCGTCGCCGCAGCGAAGCCAAGCGCGAAGAGACCTACGTCCCCTACAAGGTGGTGGGCGCCGACAACGATCTGGTCAAGGTCGAGATCGACGGCAAGCAGTACACTCCGCAGGAAATCTCCGCTAACGTTCTGCAGGCCATGAAGTCGGCCGCCGAGGCGTACTTGGGCGAGACCGTCACCCAGGCTGTCATCACCGTGCCTGCCTACTTCAATGACGCCCAGCGTCAGGCCACCAAGGATGCCGGCAAGATCGCTGGCCTTGAAGTGCTGCGCATCGTCAACGAGCCGACGGCCGCCGCGCTTGCTTACGGCTTCAACGACGCCAAGAAGAAGGAGACCATCGCCGTCTACGACTTGGGTGGCGGTACCTTCGACATCTCGATCCTGGAGATCGGCGACGGCGTCTTCGAGGTGAAGTCCACCAACGGCGACACTCACCTGGGCGGCGATGACTTCGATCAGGCCATCATCAATTGGATCGCTGACGAGTTCCAGAAGGAAAACGGCATCGACCTGCGCAAGGACAAGATGTCGCTGCAGCGCATCAAGGAAGCCGCCGAGAAGGCCAAGATCGACCTCTCGGGCACCACTAGCGCCAGCATCAACCTGCCCTTCATCACCGCCGATGCCACCGGCCCCAAGCACCTCGAGATGACGCTTTCGCGTGCCAAGTTCGAGGCCCTGACCTCCGACCTGGTGGAACGCTCCATCGAGCCTTGCCGCTTGGCCCTGAAGGACGCTGGACTTTCGGCTTCCCAGATCGACGAAGTGGTGCTGGTGGGCGGTTCCACCCGTATCCCGGCCGTGCAGGCCAAGGTGAAGGAGTTCTTCAACAAGGAACCCCACAAGGGTGTGAACCCCGACGAAGTGGTGGCTGTGGGCGCCGCTGTGCAGGCCGCAGTGTTGGCCGGCGACGAGGCCGTCAAGGACGTGCTGCTCTTGGACGTGACGCCGCTTTCGCTCGGCATTGAGACCTTGGGCGGCGTGATGACGAAGCTCATCGAGCGCAACACCACCATTCCGACCCGCAAGAGTCAGGTGTTCAGCACCGCCGCCGACAACCAGCCGGCCGTGACCATTCAGGTTCATCAGGGCGAGCGCCCGATGGCCAAGGACAACCGCATGCTGGGCCAGTTCGACCTCTCGGACATCCCCCCAGCGCCGCGCGGTGTCCCCCAGATCGAGGTCACCTTCGACATCGACGCCAACGGCATCCTGCACGTGTCCGCCAAGGACAAGGCCACCGGCAAGGAAAACAAGATCCAGATCACCGCCGGTTCGGGGCTTTCCGAGGCTGACATCGAACGCATGGTCAAAGACGCTGAGGCCAATGCCGAGAACGACAAGGCCGAGAAGGAGAAGGTCGAGGTCTACAACCAGGCCGAGCAGATGGTCTGGCAGAGCGAGAAGTTCATCAAGGACTCGGGCGACAAAATCGGCGAGTCCAAGGATGAGATCGAGAAGGCCGTCGAGGAGCTGAAGAAGGTCCAGAAGGACGAGGACCTCGCCAAGGTGAAGGCTGCCACCGAAGAGGTGGAGAAGGCCATTCACAAGGCTACCGAGGCGCTCTACAAGGCGAGCATGGAAGAGGCCCAGGCCGCTGCCGGAGCCGCCGGCGCTGCTCCCGAAGGCGAGGCCCCCAAGGCCGAAGGCAAGAAGGACGGCGCCGTCGAAGCCGACTACGAGGTCGTGGACGACGACAAGAAGGACGACAAGAAGTAAAACTCACCCCGACAGGGGTGGGACTGACCATGTAAGGGCGAGGCATGCCTCGCCCTTAATAACGGTTAGCTATGAAGAATGCGCCTAGAGACGAAGTGGCTGCAGGTCAATTGACGTTCCGGGCGTTTCGTATCAAGAGTCATAAGACGGAATCTGAGAAAAAGGCGGGATGATGGCAAAGCGCGACTACTACGAGGTGTTGGGAGTTTCCAAGGACGCTTCCGAGGACCAGATCAAGGGCGCCTACAAGAAGATGGCCATCAAGTACCATCCCGACAAGAATCCCGGAGACAAGAAGGCCGAGGAGCTCTTCAAGGAGGCCGCCGAGGCCTACGACGTGCTGCGCGACTCTCAGAAGCGCGCCCAGTACGACCGCTTCGGGCACCAAGCCTTTGAAGGCCCTCAGGGCGGCGGCGGTGGCTTCCAGGGCGGCGGCTTCTCGAACTTCGAGGACATCTTCTCGCGCTTTGGCGACATCTTTGGCGACGATGCCTTTGGTGGCATGTTCGGCGGTGGCGGACGTCGCTCGCGCGGCGGCGGCGGAGCCCAACGCGGCCAAGATCTGCAAATCAAGGTGCGGCTCTCGCTCAAGGAGATCTACGAGGGCACCACCAAGAAGATCAAGGTGCGGCGCATGGACCACTGCCATGCCTGCGACGGCGTCGGCGGCAAGGGCAAGAAGACCTGCCCCACTTGCGGCGGCCAGGGCCAGGTGCGCCAGATCTCCCAGTCGCTTTTTGGCCAGATGATCAACGTCGTCACCTGCCCCAAGTGCGGCGGCATGGGCTCCACCTTCGAGACGGCTTGCTCCACCTGCGATGGCACTGGCCTCGAGCGCAAGGAAGTGACACTTTCTGTCAATATCCCGGCAGGCGTAGCCGAGGGCAACTACCTCACGCTGCGCGGCGAGGGAAACAAGGGCCCCCGCAAAGGGCCGGCCGGGGACCTGCTCGTGGTCATCTCCGAGGAGGACGATCCCATCTTCCGCCGCGAGGGGGCGAACCTCTACTGCGAAGTGCGCATGCCCTTCACCACTGCTGCCTTGGGCGGATCGGTGCGCATCCCCACCATCGAGGCCGAGGTGGACCTCAAGATTCCGGCCGGGACCCAAGGCGGCAAGGTCTTCGTGCTGCGCGGCAAGGGGCTTCCCGAGCTCCAGGCCCGCGGCAAGGGAGACCTCTTCGTGCGGGCCGCCGTGCGCGTGCCCGAGAAGCTCTCTCCCAAGCAGAAGGAGCTCCTGGAAGAGCTGCGCACCTGCGAGGAGGGCACCGGTTCCGAGAAGACGTTTTTTGACAAGGTGAAGGACATCTTCTCCTGATGTTCCCTAAAGGAGGTGCCTGATGCTGCAGATCCTCCTGACCGACCGCGACCAGGACTTCCGTCGGGGCGTGCTGGAAAACTGGACGCTGCCCGATTCCGAGCTCTCGGAGGCGGGCGGTCCCGACCAGTTTGCCGAGATGCTGGAAGCTCGCGCCTTCGATCTGGCCTTCGTGGACGTTTCCTGCCTGTGGCGGGACGGCATGGACCTCATCTCCTTCACGCGGCGCCGCCGCCCTGAACTGGAGATCGTGGCGCTAGCTGATTCCGAAAGCCTTCCTGAGGCGCGCGCAGCCCTGGAACGCGGAGCTTGCCAGTATTTGGTCAAGCCCCTCACGGCCCGCGAACTGATGGACGCGGCGCGCCGCCGCACCGGACAGATTCTGTCTACGCGGGCTCATCGCGGGCTTGAGACCCACGTTCTTGAGGATCTCCTGGGAAATGGGCCGGCCATGCAGAAGATCCTGCGCATGGTGCGCAAGATCGCCCCGACCACATCTACGGTGCTGATCACCGGCGAGTCGGGCACCGGCAAGGAGTTCTTGGCAAACGTAGTGCACCGCCTCTCGCCGCGCTGCGATGCGCCTTTCGTGGCGGTGAACTGCGGGGCCATCCCTGAGACGCTAGTGGAATCAGAGCTCTTCGGCGCTCGCAAAGGCGCCTACACCGGAGCCGCGGCCGACCGCAAAGGGCTTTTTGAGGAGGCCGACGGCGGGACGCTTTTCCTCGACGAGGTGGGGGAGCTGCCGCCTCCGGCGCAGGTGAAGCTGCTGCGCTTCCTGCAGAACCGCGAAGTGCGCCGCGTGGGCGATTCCGAGACTCGCACCGTGGATGCCCGGGTGCTGGCCGCCACCAACATGGACCTGCAGAAGGCTGTGGTCGAGGGGCGCTTCCGCGAGGACCTCTTCTTCCGGCTAAACGTCTTTCATCTGCAGCTGCCACCGCTGCGCGAGCGTCCGGAGGCCATGCCGCACCTGGTGCGCTTCTTCGTGCGCAAGTGGAACCAGGTGCATGGCCGTCAGGTGTTGGGCTTTGCCCCTGATGCTGAGGAGGCGATCATGCGCTACCCTTGGCCGGGCAACGTCCGCGAACTGGAAAACGCCATCGAGCATGCTGTGGTGCTCTGCGAAGGCGACAAAATCCGTCTTGCAGATCTTCCTGAGACGCTGCAGTCTCCGACGGCCGCGACCTTCTTGGCGCTTCCCCCCTCGCGCGAGGTGGCCGAGGACGAGACGCTCCTCACCCTCTCGGAACTGGAGCGGCGCCACATCCTGCGGGTGCTCTCTGCCGTTCATGACAACCAGTCGGAGGCGGCTCACCGCCTGGGAATCTCGCGCAGCACGCTGTGGCGGAAGCTCCGCGAGATGGGGATGGAGGACGACTCAAAGGGCGACCCATAGTCTTGCCGAGAGTTATACCTTCGCTGCTTGAAACGGAGCCTTCTGCCCCTTTCGTGCTTCCCTAAAGAGGTTGACTCGCCTTCAACACTTGCTGTCCTGGATGCCCGGCCATAGCTGACTCCTCTCTCTAGCTTCTCTTCAGCCGCCTGTGCGGTGTCCATGAAGCTATAGGGGAGGGGAGTCATGAAGGTTCGATCTTTACTCATCGGAATTCTGGGCGGGGCCATCGCCCTCCAGGCGCAGACCGTGACCATCAAGAGTGCTGGTGGCTGGTTTGAGGCCGCCCACGTGGAATGGACCTCTTCTGGTGCGATCGACAGCTTTCATGTCTACGTCACCGGCGGAAGCCTGGCCAACCAGAAGCTCGATAACCCGCTGATCCGCAGCTATGGCTCCTATTGGAGAGCCGATGCTCTCGGACTTGCCGCCGGAAGCTATGCCCTCAAGGTGGTGCCCGTGGTTGCAGGCGTTGAAAAGACCGCAGCCACGACTAGCGCCCTCAGCGTCTCCGCCTTCGATCGCACCGGCTTTGCCTTCGCGAACGGTCACAATCCCAGCGCCTATAAGACGGACGGCACCCCTATGGACAGCGCTGTGATTGTCTATCTCACCCAAAAGACCAAGAACACCGTTTCCGCTGCCGTGATCACGAGCAGTAAGGGCACCAAGACCACCTATACTGGCATCCAGAACATCCTCTATGGCGTCAAGAAGGGCTACGATAGCCGTCCCTTCATCATCCGCATGGTCGGCAACGTGACCGATGCCGACACCATGGAGGGGGGCGATCTCGTTATTGAAAACAGCAATCTCGCGACCAGCCACATCACGCTAGAAGGCGTGGGCAACGACGCTACCGCCAACGGCTGGGGCGTACGTCTGATCAGTGCTACCAACGTCGAGGTGCGCAACATTGGCGTGATGAACGTCAACAGCACCGCGGGCGACGACATTGGCCTGCAGCAGAGCAACTATTACATCTGGATCCACAACAACGACCATTTCTACGGTGACGCCGGTTCCGATGCCGACCAGGTGAAGGGCGATGGCGCCATGGACGTCAAGAAGTCCTCCTACATCACCATCGATCACGACCACTTCTGGGACAACGGCAAGTCGAGCCTTCTGGGACTTTCGGAAAACACCGACACCGGGCTCTTCATCACCTACCA
>DAIPHW010000030.1:17770-21364 GCA_036771135.1 Fibrobacterota bacterium
GGCACCTTCTCGAACGAAGTGGGCGGCATGATCAAGGCCTACAACAACACCATGGTCGGAACGTATCGCTTTGCGCCCTACGGCAACGCCACCTATCCCAACCCCACGACAGAATTTGACGCTTATGTGGTTGCCAAGCGGATCGATACGGTTCCCGCTTCCGTGAAGTCCTATTCGGGCGCGCACACCTACAACAATTTCGACGTGCGGAGCACCATGTACAGCTACGTGGCCGACAGCCCTTCCGTGCTGGTGGCCAAGGTCAAGGCTACGGCTGGCCGCATCGGCGGCGGCGATTTCCAATGGACCTTCGTGGATTCGCTGGATGACACTTCCCATCTCGTCAACGCTCCGCTCAAGGCTGCCATCACGAACTACGCCACTTCGCTGGTCCTGATCCAGGGCGAAGGCACGAGTGGCGGTTCGACGACCGGCATCCAGAGCCAGACAAATCTTGTCAATCCCATCCGCATAGATCTTCAGAACCGCCTCATCACGGTGAGCCAGGGAGTCACGATGCGCTCGGCCGAACTTTACTCGGTGGACGGCTCTCGGGTGCTGGAGTCCGTTGGCACCACCGGGCTTTCCTACGCCGGCCTGAAATCGGGCATCTACCTGGCTCGCATCCGCACCGATCGCGGCACCTTCGAGAAGATGATCCTAAACCACAACTGACGGGCGCCCCCGCCGCCGCTTTTGTCGTGGAGACGCCCCGTCGGGGCGTCTTTACGTTTTTTGGGGGGCGGCGGTCGGGCTGCCTGCCGGGCCTCCGCCCATATCCCGTTTGTGGGGGCGAGGCATGCCTCGCCCCTACGTTGGTGAATGGGCGGGGGTCCCGGGCCTCACGGCCGGCATCCCTGGCGCAGACAAAACAAAAATGGCCAGATCGAGGATCTGGCCATTTCATGCTTCGAGGTTGATTTCGAACATCCTCTGTCAGCAATTCTCTCGTGGGACAATTTGTGGGGAGACTGCTACCTCTACCCTGAACCGCGATAAATGCTGAACGAAACGGAGAGAGAGGGATTCGAACCCTCGGTGGGTTGCCCCACACACGCTTTCCAGACGTGCACCTTCGACCGCTCGGTCATCTCTCCAACGAAGGGTGAAATATAACACGACCTGCTGTTTTTTCAATCCTCCCAAAGGCCATGAAATGAATGTGCATGCCGCTTGGCGGGCGACGATTTGCTAGACTTCTCCTTTTCATCAGTCTTCTTCCGTCCGAGTGAAATCCGAATGTCCAAAGACCTCATCGATCTGCTTCCGTTGGGGGAAGCTGCGGTTCTCGAGCTGCTGGAGGATGCACGCCTCCAAAAGGATCGCCTTCGCGCCGAAGGCCCTGATCGCGAGTTTGCCGGCCGCACGGCGGCTCTTTATTTCGAGAAGCCCTCGCTGCGCACGCGCACGACCTTCGAAGTCGCCATGAACCAGAAGGGTGGCTACGCGCTGCAACTGGATGCCGGCTCGATCGGCATCGGAAAGCGCGAGAGCCTTGCCGACGTGGCGCGCAATCTGGAGCGCTGGCTCGATGTGCTGGTCTGCCGCACCTTCTCGCACGAGCTGGTGCAGGAACTCGCGCGCCTGGCGCACATTCCGGTCGTAAACGCCCTGACGGACGTCTCTCATCCCTGCCAGGCGCTGGCCTTTGGGCAGACCGCCATCGAACATCGCGGCAGCCTTTCCGGACTTACGCTGGTCTTCGTGGGCGACGGCAACAACGTGGCGCGCTCCCTCTGCGAGCTGGCCGCCTTCTCCGGCATGAACTTCACGCTGGCGTGCCCCGCTGGCTTCGAACTTTCGGCGGCCTTCGTCGAGTCTGTACAGACAGAATTTGTCCGCCGCGGCCGGCGCTTTGCCATGGGTAACGATCCTTTGGCTGCCGTGAAGGGTGCCGACTTCCTCTATGCCGACGTATGGGTGAGCATGGGGCAAGAGGGCCAGAAGGATTCCAAGACAGCGCATTTCCTGCCGTTTCAGGTGAACCAGGCGCTGCTGGATGCCGCTGGTTCTCAGGTGCTGGTCACGCATTGCCTTCCCGCCCATCGCGGCGAGGAGATCACTGACGAGGTGATGGACGGTCCACGTTCCATCTGCTTCGATGAAGCCGAAAACCGTCTGCATGCCCAAAAGGCCGTGCTGCGCCGCGTTCTCAAGGCGGCAGGGAGAATCTGATGGCGCTGCCCCGCGTTCCCACCGGTATCGAAGGCTTGGACCGCATGCTCGGCGGCGGCTTCGTCGAGAAAAGCGCCAACATGGTCGAAGGGGCGCCGGGCACTGGCAAGACCACGCTTGGCTTGCAATTCCTGGTTCACGGTGCGTCCAAGCTGTCTCAGCCTGGACTTTACATCAGCTTCGAGGAATTCCCGGCCCAGCTCTATGCCGATGCCGCACGTCTTGGCTGGGATCTCAAGGTCCTGGAGGCCGAGGGAATCCTCAAGGTGATGTTCACCACTCCTGAGGATCTGCTCGATGGTCTGGAGACGGTCGGTTCGCCGCTCTCCACGCTGCTCTCCGAACTGAGCGTACAACGCGTGGTGGTCGATTCGCTTTCCCACTTCGAGCCGCTGGCAGCTTCCAGCTTTGAGCTGCGCGATCTTGAGTTCCGACTCGTTTCGGCCTTCAAGCGCGAAGGCGTGACTTCCGTGCTGCTGCGCGAGAACGCCAATCTCCTGGGCGACACCAATTCCTCCTCGCGATCGCCTTTTGTGGTGGACTCCTTCCTGATTCTGCGCTACGTGGAAATCGACAGCGCTGTCGCCAAGGCACTTCTTGTGCTCAAAATGCGCGGCAGTGCCCATGCGACCGACATCCGCCGCTACAGCATCCGCCAGGGCGGCCTCTTTGTGGAGGACAAGTTCGACGGACGCGAGGGAATTCTGGGCGGAGCTCCGCGCAAGTCCAAGTCGGAAGCTTTCGTCGAAGCCTTTGGGAGACATCGCACGTGACCCTGGCGATTGGAGCCACTCTACCGCTTTTGGCTCTTTGCCTCATCGGCTGGTGGATAGGCCATTTCTATCAGCTCAAGTTCGGGGACAATCCTCAAAGCTGGCTCTTCTTAGTCGGCGGCGCCTTGGGCTTTGTCGGCACTTTGCTGCAGCGTCTAGACGTCTTACAACCTTGGGGGGCGATGCTCCTCTTGTTGGGGGCTCTTGCGGTCGGCTTGGGCAGCTTTCGTCTGTGGTATCTGCTGATGGGAGCCAGGAAATGATTGCCGTTTCCATGCTGCTGTGGCATCTGGCTTTTGCCGCTTTGTCCGTGGTGCTGCACCAGCTTTCGGTGCGACTGGGGCGTGCGCTTGCCGACAACGACCGCTATCTTCCGCTTTACCTGATCGGAGCCGTGCTTCTAATGGGCGGTGGTATCCTGTGGACGTTCCAGGGAACCTTTACCGGAATCGGTCTGTGGGCTCCGGTACTGGATCTCGTTGGCGGTGGATGTTCGGTGGTGGCGGCTTGGTCCTATTGGAGCTGGCTGCCGGGCGAGATTCGCAAGACTCGGGAGGGGTAAGAATGTCGCGTATCCTGGTGATCGATGATGAACAGGACATGGCTGAAGTCGTCCAATTGGTTCTGGAGCTGGACAACCACGAGG
>DAIPHW010000031.1:0-19698 GCA_036771135.1 Fibrobacterota bacterium
TGCGGGACTTGGAGCCTTCCTTGCCGTAGCGCTCTTCCATGTAGGCCTTGAGCAGACGGAAAGCAATGGCGGGCTCGGTGGTGGTGCCCGACTTCGAGATCACGTTGACGGAGATGTCGTCGTAATCATCGAGCATGTCGAAGAGGCCTTCGGCATCATTGGCAGAAAGGTGGTAACCGGCGAAGGTCACGTCCACGCCGTCTTCGGCCAGAGGAAGAGCCTCGAGCACGGCGCGAGCGCCGAGGTAGGAACCGCCAATGCCCACGGTCACCAACAGTTCGGAATCATTCTGAATGCGCTTCGCGGCATCCTTGATGGCAGCCAGTTCCGCAGCCGGAACAATCTTGGCAGGCTCGGTCCAACCGAGGAAATCAGCCCCCGGCCCCTTGCGGGAAGCCAGCAGCTCATGAGCAGCAGTCACCTGCGTCTGCATCGCGGCAAGCACGTTGTCGTCCACCCACGGGGCGAGATTCTTGGTCTGATAGCGGATCATGGCATCCTCCGGATTTGGGACCAATCCGGCCCCGGTTTTTGCTGTGGCCCGCCAAAGATAGCACCCCTCCATTGCCTCACACTTCCCATGATTTCAGTAGGTTTCCAAAAATGTTCGACCAGCTTCCCTCCGGAATCGATCCATCGCCTTGGATTCTTCGTCTGCCCAGCGGGGTAACTTTGAGAATCCCGCAATGCGGACTTCTGATCGGCCGCGGTTCCAACTGCGACCTGGTCTTGGATGATCCCGACGTCTCTCGGCGTCATCTGCTCATCACCATCCTTGCCGGCAAGCCCTGGGCCATCGATCAAGGATCGTCCAACGGGAGCCTCGTCGACGGCATCATGATCGAGCGGCGGCGCCTGGAAGACAGTCACGAGATTCTGCTCGGTACGGCGACCCTTCTCTGGTCCACATCCGAGGACGAAGACATCGCACGTTTGCCACCAAACTTGAGCGTGGAATGGGAGCTTTGGACGAGTTGCCTAGCCGCCAAACGCTTCAACAAGGAAGGCCTAGACATTCTTTGTCGCCTGGGTTCTGCCGAAGCCGCACGGCGCGCCCCGCACGGAGGCTTAGCCTTGGAATGGCGGGATCCGCTGGGTACGGAATCGCTCGGACCGTTGCGCCGCAGACTCCTGGAGCAGGCTCTGCACCAAGCTCCGACGTGACTGGTGTTTTCCAGTGGCCCAAGCCACCTGAACCATGCTAGAATAAGGCCCAGATCATGTCCCAACTGGAACAGCTATGGAAAGATTACCGGAGCACAGGCTCGCGGCAGGCCAAGGACAAGATTCTGGCCGAATACGCCTCGCTTGCGCGCTACACAGCACAGCGCTTGGCTATCAACTTGCCACCGGAAGTCGAACTCGGAGATTTAATCGGTGCTGGCGTCTTCGGGCTCATCAAAGCCGTAGAGAGCTTTGATCCTGACCGCGAAGTGCGCTTCGAGACCTTCGCCACCTGGAAAATTCGGGGTGCCATTCTCGACCATCTGCGCGAAGTGGACTGGGTTCCACGCAGCGTGCGCCAGAAGACTCGCGAACTGCAAGGAGCTTACGCTCGTCTTTCCAACATTTTGGGACGCACACCATACGACGACGAGGTCGCCGAACATCTGGGACTCGACCTACCGGAATTCGAATCCCTGCTTTCAGAAATTGCTCCCACCACCATCGTCTCCATGGACGAGCCGCTTGGCCACGATGACGACGGCCATCCCGTCTTAATCTCCGACGCCGTCGAGGATCCCGAAGCGCAGCAACCCTTCGAGGAGAGGAGCCGCGAGGAGGTCAAGGAGATCCTGAAGGATGCCATCGTAAGGCTTCCCGAGAAGGAAAAATTGGTGCTGGCCCTCTACCACTACGAGGAGCTGACCTTCAAGGAAATCGGCAAGGTGCTCAAGCTCACGGAATCGCGCGTCTGCCAGATCCACAGCAAGGCCATCGTCAAGCTGCGCACCCTGGTCGCCCGCAAGATCATGGCCTGAGGCGAGAAAGCTCTCCGACCAGGAACTCCAGGCACGCCACAGCGCCGGCAGCGTCCATCCCGGACATGTCGCACGCCGACAGCACCGATATGACGGTTTCTGTCGCAAGATCCCAGGCGTGCAGCCGCCTCTCCCCGACTGGGCTGGAGACCGCGTAGTCCTGCAGGCGCAGCCGCCCTAACTGCTGGGTGGTCAGGTGGATCGTCAATCCTTCTGGAAGTCCCTCAAGCAGCCAGAGCGGGAAGGTGCCGCCCGAATACCCGGACAGCACCAGATGGCGCACATCACCATCTCCAAGAAGGCGAGCAAGCATTTCTGGCGTCAGTCCCGGATGCACCGAAATCCATGCCACGGCAGGATCGCGCCCATCAGGGGAAAGCGCAGGCTGCCGCAGCGGCGCGAGAAGCTCTTCCGAAACCAATTGGCCAGATTCCGCCAGGTCGTGCAGGACCTCCGACAATTTCTGTCCCGTCTGGTCAGAAAAGGCGAGTTCGCGGAAAGGATCGCGCGCCAAGTGCGAGATCTTGCGCAAGTTAGCCGGGGGCAGCACCCGCCCGGCACTGACGATCCAAAGTCCACGAATCCCCCGCCGCAGCATGGCTAGGGCCGTGCGCAGGTTGGCGGCACCGTCGCCATCCGCCTCCCACCAGGGAAGCATCCCGGAGACGATCAGAACGGGACGATCACCGGTCCCGACCGTCCATAGGAACGGGGCCAGGAAAGCTAGCGTATCGGTCCCGACGCAGAGCAGTAGGGCGTCGACAGGCGCCTCGCGGATAGCGCGTGCCAAAGACGGAATCTGTCGCAGGCGAAGCTGGCTGGAATCGATCCGCCAAGGGGAAGGCAACTCAAGAAGCGCCTCGTCTGCGAGCAGGAGTGATCGCAAGAAATCAGCCATTCCCTCACCGGCCAAGGCACCGACTTCCAAGCCAGCCTCTCCGCGGCAGCTGTCCAGGGTGCCCCCGGTGGAAAGCAGCCCTACCTTCATGAGGAGTGCTTCGCTCCGCCGCGGATCTGCCGATAGGCGGCCATAACCTTGGCGTAGTAGGAGGCAGGAAGCCGCCCATCGCCGTGCAGAGCCGCTTCCAGGGCGTTCGGACCAACGTTGTAGGCCATGATGCCAAGTTTCAGGTCCCCATAGCGATGGATCATCTTCAAGAGGATCGCTGACCCCACGGCAAGGTTGAGTCCAGGATCCAAAAGATCCTTGGTTCCCCGGACCCTCACGCCAAGCTTGGGAGCCACCAACTTTGCCGTGGCCGGCATGACCTGCATCATGCCAGCAGCACCGGAAAGTTCTCCGTCGGCAAAATGGCCAAGGGCATGCGCCCGACCATGGCTCTCGGTGGAGACCACCGCCAGGATCAAGAAAGGATCGAAGCCGTACAAACGGGCATTGCCGTCGATCACCGCCGCGATCTCGGCCGCTTCCGCTTCTGGCATACTGGCACCACCGATGTGACGCACAGCCACCTCAAGATCCAGGACCCGCTGAATTTCCAGTTCCCGATGCTGCGCCTGCCGGGTCTCGGCTCGCAAGAGCTCGGACTGCGCCTGCTGATGGGAGGCACCGTGCGCCAACCATACGCACAAGAGCGCCAACCCGAAGACAGGAACTGTCAAAGCAATCCCCCACCCCACCGCACCAGCGAAGGTGAACTCGATGCCGTGCAAGGATATGTGCTTGATGCCGAAGATCCTCCCCAGCCAGCGCATCGCAGCAACCAGGAGAGGCCGCCAAGGCTTGCGTCGGATTCCGGATGGACGTCCTAGCTTAAGGACTCCCATGGGTATCGCCCTTAGCCTTCGCGCGCCAATGGACCTTTCCCTGCCCCGGCATTTCTAGGAGCCCTAAGTCGGCCAGAGGCTTTACGCGCAACTCCAGTTCGGCCACCCGATGGACAGCGTCGTCACGCTCGGCCTGCAGACGCGCCAGGCCCGCGTGCTCGGTATCCAGCATGCGGTACTGCCACAGCACCAGGACCATCAGCGTCGTCACCCAACCCAGGATGAGGACTCCGAGGATGGTGGCCAGCGGCGCCGACAGTCGCACTCCCGTGCGGCGCGACCAGCGGAAACCCTTGTTCTTGTAACCGCCCGCAAGCCCCGTGCGCAGGAGGCTAGCAAGCGAGGGATGCACATTGAAGAGATTGCGATAGGGACGCAGGAATTCCAAGGCATCTGGATCGGTGCAAAGGAGCGACAGCGTCCCGCCCCGTCCCTGCAGCAGGGAAAGGAACTCCAGGAGCACCTGCACCACCTCCTGGGAAACCACTTGAGCTCGCAGCAGATCCACCACCAGGTGGCGTCCGCGATCCCCAACTCCCAGAAGCTGAGCGCGCAAGACATCGGCGACATCCATCTCCAAGCGCCCACCGAAGGAAAGCACCAGAAGATCGCCCTCCTCGTGGAGGCTGAAGTCCAGGACCGCGCTCATGATTTGCGTCGCAAGCTGCCCAGATCAAAGCGGGTGATCAGACTCCACGACTCTCCGGTATCGAGTCGGACATCCCAACTCGGCCATACACAGACGCCCTGAAAGCACTGGCCACCGGGAGACATGGGGCTTGGGGTCTGCACCGGGGTAACCTGACAACTGGCCGGCTTGTTGAAATTCCACTCCAGGAAGACGCCCTCGTTGCGGTCTTCCACCAGATAGGTCTTCACGTCCTCGCCGGAGAGCGGATCGAGAATGCCCGCCCAGTCGCCTTTAGACAATTTGTGTCGCTGCCGCGGATCTGGCTCGCCTGGAGAAACGTTTGACTCCAAGGCAAAGCGGAAGGACACCAAGGCTCCCGCCACGTTGGTGATCTTCCAGGTCACCGTCATGGTGCTCTTGCCGGCCCGCAAGGTGATGGCTTTCTCGACGCGCACCGGCCAGCCGGTCACCTCCTGTCGCGCCCCCATCACGATCTGCAGATCCTTGCCATTCTTCTTGTACTGCACATCAAAGGGAGCGTTCTGGAAGTCACCGACCTCCACTCCATCTGGTGACAGAAAATGTTCCAGAAGCACAGACGAGCGGGTAGCGTCCGCCGCCGCCGCAAAGGGGGCTGTCGCATCCGGCCCCAAACAAAGCCCCCAGTCATGGCAGCGAGGCTTGTGCTGCAGCGAAGAGATGCGTCCTCCCCTGCCCGGCTCGATGAGACACCCCAGACGCATGTGCCGAACGATCACCTGGCGGGATCCGCTGCACAGGAGATCCGTGGCGTCCACGCGCACCGAATCGTCGCCCTGATGCTCGTCCAACAGCGCCTCGGCCTTCAAGAGCAGACCGGTAACCCGCAAGCGGTCGCGCAGCCGCGAAAGCCCAGCCCCTTCTTCAGCGCCGCGAAAAAAGCCAGCATTCATGGCACGTTGCAGGTACTCTGCGCCTTCGGCGCGCACCTTCGGAGACGCAACCTGATCGAGCCGCGAGAGCAGCTGAAGAGCGGTCTTGTGGTGGCGATTGGCAAAGGGATGACGACGCAGCAAATCGCGCACACCGCCTCCCGGCCCTCCAGAGCAAAAGCCCCGCGCCGTGGAAGCAGCCACGCACGCGGTCGTCAGGAGTGGCGTCCTGTCGATGACCGTGGCAGCAAGCTGCATCTCCACCGTCGGATCCTGAGCGCACAGCTCACAGAGCTGGGAAAGGCGCTCGGCAAACAGGGGAACCAATCCTTCCCGCGTCTCGGAAAGCAGCGGAAGATCGAAGACCCCAAGCGTCGGCTGATCCCCCGCGCCTCCCTGGAGCAGGCGCAACATGTCCTCCAAGGCACCAGCCCGAAAAAGTGCCCCCAAGGATTCCTGAGATAGGAGAATCTTCAAGGGGCAGGCCAACTCTTCGGTCAGCACCCAGCCGCCCGTAGTCTGAGCCCCCAATCCGGGAAGGACCTGATAATCCTTCAGAATGGTGTACTCGAACCCGGCCTGGAAAAGATCCGGAATGAGTCCCGGATCCCAAACAGATTCTGTCAGCCAGACGCCACGCGGCCGCGCCTGGAGCCGCTGTCGCAGCGATTGGTCCAGCATCTGGATCTGGGTCTGTCGCCAGGCGGGAGGCAACAGCGGAAAGAGCGGATCGTGATAACCACCGCCCAACCACTCCAAGCGTCCTTCCTGAGTGGCCGTGCGCAGGCCAGCAAGAACCTTGGAGGCAACATGGTCAGCAAGCCCTAGGAAGCGCCCCGGCAAATGGACACTGGCGCGGAAGCCAGGAAACCGCGCAACCAATCCAGCCAGCGCCTCCAGAGGGGGGGCAACCAAGGAGCGCAGCTCCTCATCGGGAAGATGGCCAGGATCCGGAAGATGGACCACAGGAACAAGCCAGATTCCCGCCATGGATCAGGGCTTCGTGGGAGAGGTTACAGGTGCTTGGGGCGTCGCCTTGGCGGATGCTTTTGGCGATTCCACGAGGCTTCCGTTCTTGTCGAAGCGAAAGCGAAGTTCTTCTGCCCCATCGTAGTAGACCCATAAGTCGCCGCCATCGGGCAGCGGGAAAATTTCCAGGGCATCTCCCAAAGCGTCATGCACATCCATCCGACGCGCTCCGATGGCGAAACTGTGCCCCAGCTCGCGCGTCGCCTTGACGGACGCGTCGCGCTCCAGCGGGTCGCCGTTGGCATCGTAAAAGTCAGCCCTCCATATGACCGGAGTGGATGCCGGCGCCTTCTTTTCGGGCACCTTGTAGCTGAAGGCTCGACTCCAACGTACGTTACCGCGATGATCCAGGAAGCGAAGTTCGGTGATCCAGCCCTTCTCGTTGAAAATTCCCAAAAAACGCGGCTGGCCGCGCTGGAAAGTTTCCTTGGCCTTCGGCCCGGATGGCGAGCGGTCCGTCTTCAGATCCCAATCAGCAAACCAGACCTGATCTTTTCCAAACTGGAATTCATTGGAAGGTTTGGGGCCCTTAAGAGCAGAGGAGTCGAACTGACTTGCCATTTCCTTGCGAGCCTGCTCCAATTCCCACGCCTTAGCAGAACCAGGTGCGGCTCCACCAGACGCAAACGCCACAGAACAAGTGCAGGCCAAAACGGCGATCAACTTCATGGAATTTCCTCCTTGGGAAGAATACAGTATAAATAATCGTTTAATATGACTTTGCGTAGCTTACTAAAAGGTCATGTATTTGCCCATGGTGCGAGCTCTTGAAGCATTTGCTTATGCAGGTATCCGTTGCTGCAAAGCATTTGCAATCCGAAGAGATCGTAGGGTTGCCCATGATAATCGGTAACGCACCCTCCAGCCTCCTCGACCAAGAGTGCACCAGCCGCACAATCCCAAGGCTTGAGCAGTACTTCCCAGTAAGCCTCATAGCGACCACAAGCCACATAGGCGAGATCCAAACTGGCCGCCCCTAGGCGCCGCACTCCGCGGGCCTTCTTGACGATGGCCAGGAAGGCGTCGAGGTGGCCGTGGGGATTTTCGGCCACTCGATAGGGCATGCCCACACCTAGGACCGAGCGCTCCAACTCAGCCGTCTCGGAGACGTGAATCGTCTCGCCATTCAGAGTGGCACCGCAGCCTTTTTCAGCAAGGAACATTTCGTCGCGCAAAGGCTCATACACAGCGGCAAACTTGGTGATTCCGTTTTCCTGCAAACCAATAGAAACGGCAAACCCTTGGGGCAATCCGTGGGCAAAGCTCGTGGTCCCGTCCAGTGGGTCGATAATCCAGCGCCACGGCGAAGCGGTTGGGTGATCGCCGCTTTCTTCCGCAAGAATGCCGTGATCAGGAAAGAACCGTCGGATGCCTTCTACGATTATCGCCTCGGCCTTCTTGTCGTATTCCGTAACAAGGTCGTTGGAACGGCCTTTCTCGGCGATCTTAAAGGTCTTCCCGAAACCCTCGCGCAGCTCCGCGCCCGCCTCGCGCGCCAGTCGGGCTACGAACGCGAGGTCAGGCTCCATCATGCAACCTGCTCCTGCTGCGATTCCATCAGCAGGAAGGCGTTGATAAAAGGGTCAATGTCGCCATCCAGGACGGCTTCGGTATCCGAGGTCTCCACGCCAGTGCGCAGGTCCTTGACGCGACGATCGTCCAGCACGTAGGAGCGGATCTGGCTCCCCCACTCGATCTTGAGCTTGGCCGCCTTCTTGCTCGCCTGGCGCTTGGCTTCTTCCTCGCGATAGTACTGATAGAGCTTGGCGCGCAGCATCTTCATACAGTTGTCGCGGTTCTGCACCTGCGAGCGCTCGGTCTGGCAGGACGCGACAATTCCTGTCGCCAAGTGGGTCATGCGCACGGCCGATTCCGTCTTGTTCACGTGCTGGCCACCGGCGCCCTGGGCG
Source organism: Fibrobacterota bacterium (assembly GCA_036771135.1). GTDB lineage: Bacteria > Fibrobacterota > Fibrobacteria > UBA5070 > UBA5070 > JBDKGV01. The sequence goes on from DAIPHW010000031.1 coordinate 8,252, forward strand.
CGATAGGTGTCCACGCGAATGTCTTCCATGCGCAGCTCCGGGATCTCGGCATCCTCCACCACTGGATAGGCGTAGACCGAGGCAAAGCTCGTGTGGCGACGCGCGTTGGCGTCGAAAGGCGAGATGCGCACCAAGCGATGCACACCGATCTCGGGACGCAGAAACCCGTAGGCGTACTGTCCCTTCACTTCGAAGGTGACGCCCTTGATGCCCGCGTCGTCGGCCTCCTGGAGGTCGAGGGTGCTGAACTGGAAGCCGCGCCGCTCCATCCAGCGAGTATAGAGACGCATGAGCATGAGCGCCCAGTCTTGGGCCTCGGTGCCACCGGCGCCTGGAGTGATGGCCAGGATGGCGTCACGCCCGTCGTCCTCGCCATCGAGCATCTTGCGCAACTCCATGTCGCGCACGTCCTTCTCAAGTGCCTCGAAGTCCTTCTGGGCCTCGGCCTGCACCTCGGCGTCGCTTTCCAGCGAAGCCAGTTCCCAAAGTTCGGCGCAATCAGACAGGCGCTTGTTCAGAGCTCCCCAGCCGTCGATCCAGCCCTTATGGAGATTCATCTTTTTGAGAGTCGTCTGTGCCTGGGCGGCGTTGTCCCAAAAGCCCGGCTGGCTCGAGACGTATTCGAGTTCCTCCAGTTCACGCCGTTTGGCGTCGAGCTGAAGATAGGAGCCCAAATTGTCCAGCCGCTCGCGCAGCTCCTTGATTTCGTCGATCATAGCGCCGGAAATCTAGGCACAACAAGGCCTCCGGTCATCGGCTTGCTCGCAGAGTCTCAAGCAGCATGTCGATCTCCTCGTCGCTCTGGGTGGCGCGCAAGGTGAGTCGCAGCCGTTCGCTTCCGACGGCCACCGTCGGGGGACGGATAGCGCGAAGGGTGAATCCCGCCTTTGAAAGCCTCTGTTCCAACTGCAAAGCCGTATCCAGCCCACCACACAGGACGGGAAGGATGGCGGTAGCAGTGTCGCGCGAAGGCAAATGGAAGCCGAGTTCCGAAAGTCCCGCCTCCAGCCGACGGGAAAGTGCGAAGAGCGTCTCGCGCCGCTCGGGTTGGCGCCGCGAAAGCCGCAACGCCTCCAGGGCAGCATAGGCCGCTAAGGGGGATGGTGCAGTGGTAAAGATGAACTCACGGCAGGAATTGATCAGCTCGTCAATCACTTGTGCTAGTGCGCAGAGGACACCACCGGCGCTAGCCAAAGCCTTGCCGCAACCGTGGGTGGTCACGACCAGAGCCCCCGAGCGCGGCAGCCCCTCGGAAAGTCCCGTACGCCCTTCGCCGTAGATGCCGCAGGCGTGGGCCTCGTCCACGAGCAGGAGGGCGTCCTCTTCCTCACAGACCGAAAGCAGCTCGGCAAGAGGCGCAACATCCCCATCCATGGAGTAGACACTCTCTACCAACACCAAGCGCGTCTGGGTGGCAGGAAGGGCGCGCAGCACGCGACGCAGGTCGCTAGCATCGTTATGACGGAATTTGTCACGGCGAGCCCCGGAGCGCACCGCCCCGTCCCAAAGTGAAGCGTGGGCCAGTTCGTCCAGCACGACAAAGTCGTGCCGCCCGACCAGGGTGGTCACGGCGGCGCGATTGGCCTCAGAGGCCGAACCGAAAAACAGAGCCTGCTCCGCCCCCGTGGCACACGCAAACTCGTGTTCCAGTTCAGCAAAGACAGGATGCCCACCCGAAAGTAAGCGCGACCCCGTGGAGCCGGCCGGAAGACCGCTTGCGACGGCCTCAAGCAGGTGAGTCCGAAGCTCCTGGTCTTCCGCGTAGCCCAGATAATCGTTGCTAGAAAACGCACCGCCCCAGGAGGAGCCTAGCCGGCGTTGCATGCCGGCCGCCTCTCGTTCCTGGGAACGCTTTTGCAAGCGCCCGAGCAGGCGCGTGCGCGTCTCCACTAGCGACTCCTCGGAGGCTCCGCTTCGCGCAACTTCACGCGCCGTCCACCCCAGGTCAAACGGACCTTGAGCAGGCTAAGGAGGCTTTCGGGAGTGGTCTCCACCAAGGTGAGACGTGGCAACAGTTTGATCTGCCCGAAGTCATCCGGCGTGAGCTGAGCAAGCTTACCCAGGGCGTTCATCAGGTCCTTGGGGTGGACGCCATCTTCGCGACCGAGCCCCACGGCAAGCCAAGCTCCCAGCACGGCGCCCGAGGCGGCACTGCTCAACCTGCGGAAAGGCACCTCTGGTGGCGGATCCGGCTCCAGACGGTGTACCAAGGCCGAAAGGACAGCTTCGGCACCGTGCTCTTCCACCAAGACCCGGAAGGCCTCGGGAAGCTCGGCTCCCTCTTCGCCCAGGCTCTCGGCGACGCGGGAAGCCAGCCGCTCGCGACGACGCTGCACCAGCGTCATGCGGTCGGGAATCTCACATTCCTCGGGCTTGGCATCGGTCTCGTGCGAGAGGTAGAAGAGCTTGCGGCGTTCTTCAGGAGCAATCACGCTCCACGCCTCGCCCTCGGCCCCAGCGCGCGCGGTACGGCCCACGCGGTGGGTGAAATTGGCAGGATCTGTCGGCAGTCCCAGATTGTAGACGTGCGTGAGGCCAGGCACATCGATGCCGCGAGCGGCGACATCGGTCGCCACCAGGATGGCCACGCGTCCGTCGCGCAAGCGCTGCAGGGCGCGTTCGCGAGCTTCCTGGGAAAGATCCCCCGAAAGACCGTCGGCGCTGATGCCCTCGCGGATCAGGACTTGGGCGACCTGCTCCACTTCAATGCGGGTGTTGACGAAGACCAAGGCACGATGGGGTTCGTGGAAATGCACCAAGCGCACCAGAGCCTCAAAGCCACGGGCGCGCGGAGCCACGACGTAGTTCTGCGGCACGTGACTGGAACCGCGGCCTTGATCGAGGCGGATCAGCTTCGGATGGCGCAGCCAGTCGCCCGCCGCCTCAGCGACGTTGCGCGGAAAGGTCGCCGAAAAGAACCAACGCCGCGATTCCGTGGCGGAAGCCGCCACGATGGCGTCGAGCTCTTCGCGGAAACCCAGATCGAGCATGCGATCGGCTTCATCCATGACCAGCACGTCGCAACCGGCTTCCAGCGAGCCATGGCGCAGATGGTCGCCCAAGCGCCCAGGAGTCGCTGCCACCAGTGATGGATTCATGCGCAGTTCGTGATGCTGAGGGCCGTAAGGAACCCCGCCCACTAAAAGTGCGACAGATTCCGCCCCCAGAACCAGGCGAGCTTCGACAGCGACCTGTTGAGCAAGCTCACGCGTCGGGCAGACGACCCAAGCACGGGCAGCCTCGCCTTCACGCAAGGCCTTTACCAAAGGCAGGAGATACGCCAACGTCTTTCCGGACCCAGTTCGCGCCTGCGCCAGGAGATCTCCGGGATTCAGTTCCTCCGGATCGGCCAGCAGGTGCGCAAGGACGGCAGATTGCACGTCCGTCGGAGTCGCAATTCCTCGCTCCTCCAACCCTTTCACAATATCTTCGGGAAGACCAAAATCGCGGAAAGAGCGTTCGGCCTTCACCTCTTCTTTTTCATTCATCCGGCGATAGTAGAAAAAAAACGTCGCTTTGGAAGGTGCTAAGTGAAGATAATAGGAAATAAGCGCCACTTGCGATGCACAAGAGTTACACTTGATTCACACATGACGTGTCAGATTCAAATGATTCGCAAGCCGGAAATCGTTCTACTGGAAGTCATGGGAGACGCATTTCTCTTGCAAAGTATCCAAGAAATGCGCTCACTGGCTCAGAAACTCATCGACGAGGAATGCTGCAAGCCCGTGGCCATCTGCACTGATGGGCTTTCGCTATTGGGTTCTTCGTGCCTCTCGGGAATCATCGAAGTTGCCTTCCAGCTGCGCAAGCATGGAACACAAGTCTTTGTCGCTGAAGCTCGCCAAGACGCCCTGGACGTCTTTGAGATCGCGAGCCTAAAAGCCATCCTGCCGATCTTCGATACTCCCGAAGACGGTTTGGACGCCCTAGCAAAGTCCTCTTAATTTCAGTTCGAAGCTTCGGATGCGTTCGGCTTGTTGAGAGCCGTCTCCGAACCACGCAGGATTGGCTTGCTCTGAAGTCCTGCAATGATCGAATTGATGCGACGCGCCCCCTGATAGCGACGTAGATACCAAGCATCGTCCATGCGAGAGTAGGTAATGCCGCTGCGCAATGCCGAATGCACAAAGACGCCGCTATCGACGTAGATGCCCACGTGCCCGACTCGACGAGAATTGTCAGAAAAGAACACCAAGTCCCCAGGCTGCAACTCTGCCGTCTTAATGGGAGCTCCCAACTGGAAGAAGTCCTGCGAGGAACTCCCCGCCAGTGTCACTCCGAAGTCCCCCAGCAGCGCCCGAACGAATCCCGAACAATCATATCCAGCTGAATTGCGACGGCGTCCCTTGTAGGGAATTCCCAGGTATGGCTCGGCTGCTATTCTCAGGCGCTGAACCAACGCCAAGTCCTGAGCAATTCCGTAATTGGAAGATCCCGCCCCCATGGAGGAAAGATCGGTGTCAGATTCAACCTCATCGCCACTGGGAGTGTTCGCATCGGACGGTGATGTCGAAATGGATTGGAACTTCCAATTGCCGGCCTGCGAATAATCTACCCGTGGACGAGGACGCCCCAAGCCGGAAATTTCAGTGGCATACATCCAGCCGCGATTTTCTTGAGGAACGACAGCCGTTGGCATGCGGTAGCTGATCTTGGAGGAATGCGCAGAAGAGCGAGACGAAACATGCGCAGAAACCCGAGCAGATTTCTTGCGCGCGGGCTTATGCTTCTTTTTCTGAGCAAAGGACGGAATCGCCGCTAACAAAAAGCAGATAGCTACGGCAAGCCAATTTTTTCTCATCAAGATTCCTCCAGGGAGTGACCGGCGCGGAAAATCAGATCTTCTCGGAACGCCGGCCCGATGAATTGCATCCCCACAGGAAGCCCATCGGCTTGTCCGCAAGGAACGACGAGCCCCGGGAGGCCTGCCATATTCACTGCCACAGTATCAATATCAGAAAGATACATGGCCAAAGGATCGTCGACCTTTTCGCCAAGTTTCCAGGGCGGCACAGGGGCTGCCGGAGTCGCCAAGACATCACAAGACTCAAAAGCACCAGCAAATTCCCTGGCGATCAAGGTGCGAACACGCTGCGCCTTGCTGTAGTACGCGTCATAATAGCCGGAAGAAAGCACAAAGGTGCCCAACAAAATGCGGCGCCAGACTTCCTTGCCAAAGAACTCTGTGCGCGTGTGTCCATACAGTTCTCGCAAATTCTTAGCATCCGCCGACCTGGAAGTGTAGCGAACACCATCATAGCGCGAGAGATTGGAGGATGCCTCAGCCGTAGCGATAACGTAATAGGCGGAAATGGCATACTTGGTCGAAGGCAAGGAAACTTCGACAATCGTCGCCCCTTGAGCTTCCAGCTTGCGAACACCGGCTTCTAAGGTTGCACGTACACCAGCATCAAGACCGTCGCCCCAGTATTCCTTGGGAATGCCCACGCGCAATCCCTTGACACCCTTGCGCAGCTCCTGCCGGTAGTCCGGCACAGCAACGGCACTGGAGGTGTTGTCTCGTTCATCCGCACCCGACATCAGCTGGAGAAGCAGCGCAGCATCCTCCACATTGTTCGCAAACGGCCCAACCTGATCGAGGCTGGATGCATAGGCAACGAGGCCATAACGGGAAACACGACCGTAAGTGGGCTTGAGACCAACCACTCCGCAAAACGAGGCGGGCTGGCGAATCGAGCCACCGGTATCCGAACCAAGCGAGATGGCCACCACCCCTGCCGCCACCGCCGCAGCGGAACCACCGCTGGAACCGCCAGGAACGCGATCCGGGCAACGTGGATTGCGAGTGGCCACAAAAGCGGAATTCTCTGTCGAGCTGCCCATGGCAAACTCATCAAGATTGGTCTTGCCAATCACCACGGCACCGGCAGCTTCCAGACGCTCAACGGCCGTGGCCGTAAAAGGAGGCACGAAGTTTTCCAGAATCCTGGAAGCACAGGTCGTGCGGATCCCCTTGGTGCAGAAATTGTCCTTAACGGCGAGCGGAATTCCTTCCAAAGGCCCAGCCTTGCCTGCAGCTCGGCGCAAGTCGCTGGCTTTTGCCCGCTCCAAAGCACCTTCCTCATCAAGGGTCAAGAAGATGTTGAGTTCGCTATTTCCCTTGGCTGCCGCAAAACTTTCCGTCACCAATTGCTCGGATGTCGTTGTTCCTGCGGACAGTGCCTCAAGCATTCCACTAATGGTTGGCTGCAAAACTCCTCCTTATCCCGATTGGTTACCGGGACCACTTTTCAAGGTAAGCAGCCAAGCCAATGCCTGGCAAGCACCCGATGTTCAATTTGATGGCGAATCCCAACCGGATTTTCACGATGAAAAGATCCAGCAGAAAGTCGGATTCCGGAGGGAATCCGAATCCCCAGTTCAAGCTCAGGAACTGGGTGAAGAAATAATGCAGCGTATTTTCCTTGCCCACGCTGAAAATTTCCCCTAGATGAGCCGTCGCCACAGCCAAGACTTCGCCAAAAAAACCTCCCAAGAATAATCCCAAGATGAAGAAAGCGAAAAAGCGAAGGGTATTTGTCCCCTTCATCGCACCTTGGCTCCTTCCTTGGTGGCAGTGGTTCCCGAAGCTGGCTTGGTCGCCGAGCTATTCGTCGTCGCCTTTGCAGAGGTCACAGGGGCCGCCTTGGAAGGCTTGGAGGACGTGGCTGGAGCTGAAGTTGGAGCTGGAGCAGAGGTTTTGGAAGAGTCCGACACGCCAACGGAATCATCAAACTTCGGCATCAGGGCGCCGCCGGATTCGATGTTGCGGATCATCCAATCAGCATCCTTGGCCAATTCACAATTGGGATAATTAGCCAACAGCTTCCGATACTCGACCAAGGCCCGCTTTTCCTGCTTCAGGTATTCGCTGAAGGTGAAGGCGATCATGAACTGAGCCTTGTAAGCCTCCGCACTGTGAGGACGCAGCTTCAAGAGCTTGCGATAGGCTTCAATACTGGCAGAATAGCTCTGCTTCTCGCCTTGGAGTTGCCCCATTTGGAAAAGGGCCTTTTCAAACAACGAATCTCCCTGGGGATATTCGGTTTCAATGCGGCGATAGAGCTGTTCCGCCTTTTCCAGTTCACGACGATCGTAAGCAGCCCGGGCAGAGTCATAGATCTCACGCAAGGAAGTGAACGCATAGGCATGCGGAGCCGAAGCAAAAGTGCGGAAGCCGTAACGAGCCTTCAGGACAGAGTCGATATGAATACGTCCCAGACGATCCAATTCAGAGCGCGAACTGCGGTAAATCTTGGGGGCTAAGGAATCAAACGCAGGAAGCACAGAATCGTGGCTCCAGGTTTCTGGACGCAATTCATAGAGATCCTTCAAATAACCTTCTGGCATGATCGCCAGACGTGCCGCGTCGCGATTCACCCCAACGGACGAATCTTCCACAAGGCCAGCAGGGAACAGAGAAGGCTGCCAACGCTTCCAAGCCGAAGCCATGGAGGTGTCGGGCAAAGCGAAAGCAACAGCTTCCCGGCTCTGACGCCACGCCTGCGACCAGTACACGCTTTCATTGTCTCGAAGAGTCGTCTGCACCGATGGGCGAGCCAACAGTCCCGACTCAGCCGTCGCACGAGCCACGATCTTCCAGCGGATCATGAAGTCCAAGACCCGTTCGAAAGGAAACTGACGGCGCATGTAGGCAGGAATTTCCTCCGAAACGAAATCCACATCCGCCTTGGTGAAAAGGACGCCGTGGTCCCAAGTGGCGACCACTGCGGCCGAAGACGGAGTCCAGGGATGATCCTGTTCGTACTGCGTACGGATATCCGATGCAACCTCGGCGAACGGGCGAATCGTAGACTTGTCTACGCTTTCCAGCCAGAACACATAGCTCACGTCGTCGACGCGGATGGGACCAACGAGGTGCCCAGGCTTGGCCGAATCCAAAGCTGGAAAAAGTTCCGACATCATGCCGATGCCATAAGGCAGTGCATAACCGCGCTTGACTCTTCCCAACTCACCCTTGGGAGCGACCACCGGCGAACCGACCGGAAAACGGGAGGAAAGCGATTGGAAAGCAGCTTTCGAGGTTAGCGTCTTCTTGGCCAGAAGCTTGGCCAAAGCGGCAGAATCCTTGGACGCCAAGGCGCTAAGAGTATAGACCGGAAGACCAGTCCATTGATCCGGATTCTTCCGGTACAAGGCTTCTAAGGTGTCCTTGGAAACCGCGGGGCGTTCCAGCTTTGCCACTTCGATCTTGTACTCCTTGCGCAGTCGGGAGTCCAATTCGTTGGTCACAGACTGGACCTTCTGTCCCAGGAGTCCGTCCTCAATGCGCGCACGCACGCTGTCAAGCGGAGGAACCGTAGAATCCTTGCGACGGAAAGCGGCTTGGTTGGCTTTATAGATGGAATCGATCTTGGTGCTTCCAAGCACAAGACGCTTGGCCATCACAATCCTAGCAGAATCAACAGGAAGCTTGCGCAAAGTGGAATCGCGAGCCACCAACGAATCCAGCACAATGTCGGTATAACCGTACTGCGAGCGCACCACCAACTCAAAGTAGCGGTCCATCAAAATTCGCTCGCGGATCGATCCCCAACGCCGCACCCGCAACGAGTCCCGCGTCAAACCACTCTCACGGGCAGCCTGCACCTCAAGTGCATAGCGCACAAATTCGTTCCAGAATTCCAACCGCTGTGGATTGTTGCTCTCGCTTGGGACATTAGCTTGAACACAGGCACGGTCAAAGCGTTCCTTCGTGAGGGTATCCCCGTTCAAGATGGCATAGACGTCCGGAGAAAGCGAAGTGTTCACTTGAGTCGGAGGCAGCGGTGAGGGCTTGCTTCCACATCCGCTCAGCCCTACTACGGCGATTGCGGACACTAAAGTGATCCGTCCAGCATTTGACAATTTCATCTCAGATGACTCCTGGTAGTTGGGACGCACCAAAACTAGAGTTTTTACCGCTGATCGGCGATCAAGTCAGAAGCGCCAAGGCATCTTCAAGGGAATCGTGGATTTCAAGAAGCGTGTTGGCACCGATAATCTCCATGATCTCGTAGACGGGCATCGTCACGTTGGCCAACCGGAAGGCACCGTTGCGTTCACGGAAGACGCGCGTGAAGTGTAGTAGAATCCCAAGGCCGGTACTGTTGACGTAGCGCAAGCGTTCACAGTCCACGAACAAGAAGATCACACCTTCGTCCACAAGCCGAGTCACCAGAAGCAACACATTCTCGACCGAACCTCCATCAAGTTCGCCATCAAGGACAAGCACCCGGGCCTGGGGAAAACCAGGGACGCCTTGGATTTGGAGATCGAGGCTTCGACTCATGTGCTTGGAAGATAAGACCCCGAGCAGGATCTTTCAGGTAATTTTCAAAACCAACAAAGTCCGGTCGTCCTCAGAAGGCAGCCCACCCACATGGCGAAGGAGATCGGATCGCACCATATTCAGCAATTCGGTGGCCTCCAGATGCGCATGATCAGCAAGCGAACGCTCCAATCGCTCCAATCCGAAGGCTTCGCCGTCACGTCCTCGTGCTTCGGTGACGCCATCCGTATAAAGCAGGATGGCATCGCCCGGAGCCATGCGCAGCTCGCTTTCCTTCCAGTTTCCCCCCGGTTCGCGCCACAAGCCCAGCGCCATTCCTCCTGAACGGATGCGCCAAACTTTTTTTTCCAATGACATCCAGACCAGCAGATGTTCATGGCCAGCTCCGCACCACAGGAAGCTGCGATCGGAAGCGTTCCAGCGCAAGCACAGGAACGTCACATAGGTCATTAGGTCAAGTTGGGGACAAAGCCGCGAGTTGAGCTGCGACACCAGCCATGCCGGGGAGGTCTCCGACTGGAGGTCGAGCAGGACATGAAGGATGGTGCGCACGATGAGCATGATCATCCCGGCCGGCAACCCCTTGCCCGCAACATCCCCGATAACGATCATGAACTGGTCGTTCCCCAGCGGAATGAAGTCGTAATAGTCACCACCGACCTCGCGGGCCGCCTGCATGCTGGCTTCCATGTCGAGATTGCGCACCTGGATGTGCGAGGCCGGAAGCAGCCCCTTCTGAAGGCGCGCAGCGATGTCGAACTCCCGTACCAATCGCGTCTGCTCCACCATCAGGTTGTAGACGTGGTCGTAATGCAGGCTGAAGGCGGCTTGCTGCGAAATGAAGTCAAGAAGCCCGATTTCTTCCGCCCCCATAGTGGTGTTGGCAGGAAGGCTCAGCACCAGAACGCCCGTAGGGCGGCCTTGGGCGCGGATCAACGCCGCGACAAGCCTTGGGACCTGCCATTCGTCCAGGACCAGAGCATCGACGCGATGATCACGCCGGCATTCCATGGCGCGTTCCCCCGAGGCCTCCAGTCGGGACAAGAGCAGTTGAGCCAGAATCACGGCCTGGGGCGTCTTCGTCAAACCTGATAGGTTTCCTTGACCGCCAACACAGATCAAGCGTCGCGATAAGGTTCCCTGGGAAGTCTCCTCCTCATGGTAGTGGAAGATCGCTCCCCCGTCAGCCCGGATCGCCGAACGCGCAAACTGCAGCAGCGTCCCAAGCCGATCTTCGGACAATTCGTGCTCCGCGGAGGGAATCCCGGAGGAAAGAGCTTCCAAGAGACTGCCATGGCGAAGATTGTCCTGATGGTATTTCTGCTTCTGGCGTTCGGCTTCGCGGACCCCGCCCCGTACATCCCAGAACAGCGCAAAAGAAAGCAGCAGCTGACCGCAAATCTGCAGTTCTGGAAGCTCTCCACTTCCTGCAAGACAGAAAGCAGCCGCGGCAATCGGCAACCCCAGCCATAAGGTGCGCGCCGAAAGAGCGGCACTAGCAAGACAAAAGGCCGAGATCACACCGGCTGCACGAATGCCATGCTGCCAAGGAGATAGCCCAAGGGCAACATCTAGCAGCAGCACCACCGCGGTGATAGCCCGAAGCCGCCAGGCTCCACGGCGAACGGGAAGAAAGTTTTCGGCAAACGCCAGGGCCAGCAGGATAACCAGCGCCGACCTTGCCATCGGCATCCAAACCAACCCCTCCCCAACACCGTGGCGCAGCACTTCCAATATCGCCAAAACCAGGAAAACGGAGGCCAACAAAAGCCGCGCTCGTGATCTGCGCCGTTCAAAATCCAAGGCCAGGAGCGGAAGCGGAAGTCCCCACAGCACCACCGCCAGAACCTGCAAAAGATTTTGCCAGTTCAAGCGGGCCTCTTCTCGGAGAGCGCATACACGAAGGCGATCACCTCGGCCACAGCCTCATAGAGTTCCGGGGGAATCGCCGCCCCAGCTTCAAGGCGGCAAAGAGATGCGGCAAGCAATGCATCTTCGCGGACGGGCACACCATGCTCTCTCGCCGAGTCGAGAATTTTTTCAGCCATGGCCCAGCGCGCCGAACCGAGCATGGTCGGAATCTCGTCCAGGCCTTTGCGAAAACGCAAGGCCGCAGCCAAGCGGTGTCTCATCGCACGGGATTCCTGCGGTC
>DAIPHW010000032.1:0-19294 GCA_036771135.1 Fibrobacterota bacterium
GGTCAAGTTTCATGTCCAGCCATGCGGGGGGGACCCCCAACCTTCGGGCGGCGTCAGCACGCTTACCGCCGCATTCGCGTAAGGCCTGAAAAATATAGGCCCATCCCACTTGCGCCAGGGTCGGGTCGGCCTCGATCTTTCCCGGGTGTCCTTCGCTTTCTGAAGGCTCATCCAGGAAAATGTCTTCTTGTCGCAGGACGGTCTTCCCGGAACCGAGCACCAGGGCGCGTTCCAGCACGTTTTCCAGTTCCCGAATGTTGCCTGGCCAGTCGTGGGAACGCAGGCGCTCCAGGGCATCGCGCTCCAATGTTGGGGCTGTGGGGCAATTCAAGCGTTTGGCGATGCGAGTGAGCAGGAAACGCGCCAAGTCGGGAAGATCTTCGCTGCGCTCGCGCAAGGCAGGGGTCCTGAGGCGGATCACGTTGAGGCGGTAGAAGAGGTCCTTGCGAAAGCGCCCCTGACGGATCATGACTTCCAGTTCGGCGTTGGTCGCTGCCACGATGCGCACGTCGATGGGAATGGACTGCACGCCGCCCACCGGAGTGACTTGGCGATCCTGCAGCACTCGCAAGAGCTTCACTTGGGTGGAGAGCGGAATCTCGCCGATTTCGTCTAGGAAGATGGTTCCCCCGCGGGCCGAATGCAGCAAGCCGACCTTGTCGGCGCCGGCACCGGTGAAGGCGCCCTTGACATGGCCGAAAAGTTCACTTTCTAGCAGGTTTTCGCTCAGGGCGGCACAGTGGATGGGCAGGAAGGGGCCCGCGGCGCGCACCGACAGCAGGTGGATGGCACGAGCGGCCACTTCCTTTCCGGTGCCCGATTCGCCGGTGATGAGGACTGTACTTTCGGTGTTGGCAATGCGTTCGATCATTCGCCGCAACGTGGCGACGCAAGGCGAGGAGCCGACCAAACGCGTCTCCAGACGATCGCCGCGGGTAGGAGATGTAGAGGCAGGAACTGCGGCGGAATTGGGGGCTGAGGGGCCTTCTAGGGCTCGATGCACAGCCTTGGCCAGGGTATCGTTGGCGAAGGGCTTCAGGATGAAGTCTGAGGCGCCGTCGCGAATCGCCTCTACGGCCTTTTCTACGGTGCCGTAGGCGGTCATAAAAATGATGCGCGGCCGATCGGGGCGGGAACGCAAGGCTTCCAGCAGCTCTATGCCCGAACGCGGACCGATCATGAGGTCGGAAAGGACGAGATCGAAGCGCTCGCGGGAGAGGATTTCCAGCGCCTCTTCTACGGAAATAGCCGTTTCAGGGCGGAACCCTTCGCGACGCAGGAGGATCGCTAGGTATTCGCAGAGACTGCGCTCGTCGTCCACGATCAGGACACGGGCTGCCATAGGAGAGGACATTACTTCAAGTTAGCAATGGCTTCAGGCAATGGGGCAATCGGGCGTCTATGGGAGAAACGCGAAAAGCCGAGCAATGCCCGGCTTCTCTTACCTCATTTCCGAAACTTCAGGCAGGAAGCTTGGAGATGGCCAGATGCGCCTTGCGCTTCAAGTTGGAGGCCGTGTTCTTCTTGATGTTGCCCTGGGCCTTGCGCGCGGCCTTGTCCACCAGCGAGAAGAGCGTGGGCAGTTCGCCCTGCGCCTGCGCCTGGGTGGTGGCGGTGCGGATCTTACGAATGCTGGTGCGGATGGCCGAACGGACACTCTTGTTGAGGACGCGAGCCTTCTCGGATTGGCGGAGTCGCTTCTCGGCGGACTTGATGTTTGGCATGGACGATTCCTTCGTTTGCGAATTGTTCCGATAAAGCTCGGACCGTGAATGGGGCGGAAATTTACATCCACTTTTCCCAATTCGCTAGTGTGAAGCTGTGTTTTCCTTTCAAGCATAGGGAATCGCCAATGGTGTGCCTAGCGTCTACGAAGCGACTACATTCAGTTGGTTGCAGGGGAAAGGATGGTGTCATCAATGGATGAAACGACGCGGATCGCGATCGTCGGTGCTGGAATTTCAGGCCTTTCGACGCACTACAGATTGGAATGCGAGGCGCTCGCCCGCAAGCGAACTGTCGAGGTCGAGACGTGGGATCCTAAGCCGGAAGCTGGTGGCACCATCGGAACTCACGACAGCGTCGAGGGATTCCGTTGCGAGCAGGCGGCCGAGAGCATTCTTTACAGCCGTCGCGACGTGGTCGAGCTTGCCATGGAAGTGGGTCTGGAAAACCGCATGGTGCCGGCCTCTCCGGCGGCTCGCAAGCGCTACCTCGTTTTCAAGGGACGCTTGCATGCCGCTCCCGAAGGCTTGGGGCAACTCTTGCGCGGGGGCTTTCCCCGTCTGCGCGGCGTCCTTAGAGGGGCCTTGGAGCCCTTGATCTCACGGGGTCCTGAGGATGAGTCGGTGATGGATTTCGGGCAGCGGCGCCTGGGGCGGGAGCTGGCCGAAAGCGTGATGGATCCGATGGTCACTGGCGTGTACGCTGCCAATCCCTATCGGCTTTCGGTGCGCTCGGGCTTTCCCCGCATCAAGGAACTGGAGACTCGTTACGGTTCGCTATTGCTGGGGCTTATCCGCAAGAGTCTGGATCGCAAGGCGCCCAAACCCTTGGGCAAGGGCTCCTTCTCGTTCCAGGGAGGCATGACGACGTTTGTCGACGGTGTGCGCGCGCACTTGCACGGTCCCGTCTACCAAAATCGCCCCCTGACGGGCATCTTTCGCGAAGGGGAGCGTTGGCGCCTGGTTTCCGGGGAAATCGAAGGCGTCTTCGATCAGGTGGTGTTGGCCATTCCCGCTCACACGCTTTCGGGAATTCCCGGTGATTTGCCGCCGGGGCTTCGGGAAGAAGCGGCGCAGATCGTTTACAATCCGGTGGCGGTGGTGTGTCTGGGGTTTGATCGCGAGCAGGTGTCTCATCCCTTGGACGGCTTTGGCTTTCTGTGCCCGGCCCGCGAAAAGCGCAAGATCATGGGGACGCTCTTTACTAGCACGCTGTGGCCAGATGCGGCGCCTTCCGGCAAGGTGCTTTTGCGCACCATGGTGGGCGGCGGTCGGCAGGGGGAGCTTGCCTTCCAGCCAGAAGATCAGTTGGTGGAGATGGTGCGCTCGGAGCTTGCCGAGCTGCTGGGCATCCACGGACAGCCGGTCTACCGCTTCGTGGTGAAGTGGGAGAAGGGAATTCCGGAATATCAGGTAGGGCATGCTGGACGGGTGGCGCAGTTGCACGCCAGCCTGGAAGGCACCGGACTGTGGCTTGCCGGCAACGCCTGGGACGGAATCGGCGTCGGGGAATGTGTGGCGGCAGCGACTCCGCGCGCCCGTGCCATGCTTTCGGATTGAGGAAGCCTTGAATGGTGGGATGAGCTGACATTTGCTATGCTTGCTTTTTCCCGCATTTTTCAAGGAGTATCCGTCATTCGTTTTCAAGATCTGGCTCTTTCCGAGCCCCTGCTTAAGGCCTTAGCTGAAGAGGGGTATGAGACCCCCACTCCCATTCAGCAGGAAGCCATTCCTCATTTGCTGGAAGGGCGCGACCTGTTGGGCATCGCCCAGACCGGCACCGGCAAGACGGCAGCCTTCGCTCTGCCCATCCTGCAGCGCCTCTCCGAATCGGGGCGTTCTCGCGCTCCCAAGACCACGCGGGTGCTGGTCCTGGCCCCTACCCGAGAGCTGGCCATTCAGGTAGAAGAAAGTTTCAAGTCCTACGGACGTCATCTGCCGCTGCGCTCCACCTGCGTCTTCGGCGGCGTCGGCGAAAAGCCTCAGAAGGACGCTCTGGCTCGCGGCGTCGACATTCTGGTTGCCACTCCCGGACGGCTCCTCGATCTGCACGGCCAGGGGGCTTTTTCGCTTTCCCAGCTCGAAGTTTTCGTGCTGGACGAAGCCGATCGCATGCTCGACATGGGCTTCATCCACGACATCCGTCGCGTGATCAAGCTCTTGCCTCCTCACCGGCATACGCTGTTCTTCTCGGCCACTATGCCGGAAGACATCTCGGGACTGGCCTCCAACATCCTGCACGATCCGGTGCGCGTGGAAGTGACTCCCGTGAGCACTCCGGTGGAACGCATCGACCAGCGCCTCTACTTCGTGGGCAAGACCCTGAAGGGCGCGCTCTTGCGGCATCTGCTGCTTTCTGATCCGTCCATCTCGCGGGCCATCGTGTTCAGCCGCACCAAGCACGGCGCCAACCGCATCAGCGAAAACCTGGAAAAGGCCGGCATCACCTCGGCCGCCATCCATGGCAACAAGTCGCAGAATCGCCGTCAGGAAGCCCTGGCGAGCTTCCGCGAAGGTTCGCTGCGCGTCCTGGTGGCCACCGACATCGCCGCTCGCGGCATCGACGTGGACGGCATCACCCACGTGGTGAACTACGACCTTCCCGACGTGCCCGAAACCTATGTGCATCGCATTGGGCGTACCGCCCGTGCCGGTGCCGGTGGCGCTGCCATCTCGTTCTGCTCCTCCGAGGAGCGCGACGAGCTGCGCCAGATCGAGCGTCTGCTCAAGCACCAACTGCCGGTGGCCAAGAATCCGGAAGGCTTCGAAAGCGCCGCGCCCGCCGAAGTGGACGATCGCCCGAGTTCGGGACGCGCTGACCGCCCCCGCCGCGAGCCGAGGAAGGCCCCTCAAGGCGGCGGATCTCGTGCGCCGCGCGAGGCTTCGAGTTCGGCACCCCGTTCCCGTCAGGGGGGCAACTCCGCTCCGCAAGGGCAGGGACGCGGCAAGCCGCAGGCTCAGGCTCAAGCTGGATCGGGAGATGCCGCACCGCGTCGTCGCAGCCGTGGCAATGGCGGCGGCAATGGCGGACGCGGAGGTTCGGTGCGTGAAGATAGCGCCGGTTCCCTCTCGCAGCCCGCATCCGACAATGCTGGCCTCCTGGGCAAGGTCAAGGGCGGTTTCGGTCGTTTCTTCGGCCGCTAGGCCTTAAGGAGACTCCCCCCAAAGGGAGTCTAATGGATTGATGATCTCGCCCTTGCGGCGAAGGTCGTCTTCGGGAAGCGCCGTCCAGGCGCTTTTCCATTTCTGGGCCTGCTGTCGCAACGCCGCCAGTGCCGAGGCGGGGGAGTCGGTACCTTCGGCGTTCTTCACCGGAGCGAACTCGTCGGCGCGCTCTACCCGCAGGATGGCCATCTTGCCAGCTAGCGGAAAAGCGTCGAAGAGGAACCTCTCGTACTTGCAGACCAGATCCTGTCCGGGATGTCCGGTCTCGGGATCCAAGTGCGACAATTTCTTGCGCGCCAGGTGCCAGGGCAGGCCTTCGGCGGCGAAGTGGCGTGCGGCGTTCAGGCGAACGAGGTGCGAGGCGATGTTGGCCTCGCGGTAGAGAAGCCCGCCGTCGGGGGCGGTCATGCTGGCCAGCTCGCCAAGCTCGGTGTATTCGGCCACGCCGCCGTTTTCGTTCCGGTCCAGCCGAAAGACGCCGGCCTTTTCAGCGGGGTTGTCGCGGAGCACCGACTTGGAGGCCACCGCATGGCCGCTTGCCTCGGCAAAGCCCAGGAAGACGGGATCGCAGGGAAGCGACAAGGCGTTGTCCACCCCGGCGATGTGCAGCCATTCCACTCCGCTGGCTGCCAGTTCTTCCAAGCATCCCGAGCGCGCCAGGGCCTGGAAGATGCCGCCGTTGCCATCGGGAGCTAGTGCCAGAGAATCGGGAGTCGCCAACAGGGCGCGTCCCGCTTCGTCCAGGGCGGGAAGCACGCCTTGCTGGAAAAAACGCACCGAGTCGTGCGGCAGGATGTCCTGGCCTTGGAACCAGGCGCGGGTGGCTGCGTCGTTTTCTGGTGAAGTCATGACCAAAAATGGCAGCGGCTTGCCGGCGACTGCGCCCAGGCGGGCGATGCGACGCGTCAATAGGTCAAAAAGCGTCCAGTCGTGGGGCAAGCCTAGAGGGGCGGCGCCCTTAGGACCGGAAAAGCCCAGTCGGCTTCCTTGGCCGCCGGCCATCAGCACGAAAGCGGCCTTGCCTTGGGAAAGGAGTTTTAGGCCGCTGCGACGCAAGTTTTCCCGTTCCTGGAGCGACGGACATTCGGCGCTGGCCGGGAAGATCTCGCTGGCCGGGGTGCCGGTCTTGGGTGAGTTCGGCCCGGCGCTTTGGTGGGCTTGGGCGACCTCGCTCCAAGGGACATTGGCAAGCTGCTGCTGGAGACGGCTGCGCGCCGAAGGGGGGAGATGCTCCGAGGCGGCAAGCAGGTGGGATTGTCCGAACGATGCCAATAGTTTTCCAAGATCCATGCGGGAAACGTAAACCCTTTCCGGAGGGGTAAAGGGCTTGTCCGGTATTTGCTACACTATCACCCCATGTTCTCCCCGTTGTCCCAGAAGCGCCTGGAAAAGGGCGAAGGGCGTCCCTTGCTGGAGGGCGTCCTGGTCGGGCTTGCCGTGCTCGCCGTTTCCTTCCTGAGCATCTCCTTCCTGGAGCGCGCCGCCTTGGACGCCATGGAAGTCCAGATGCGCGCCATGCTGATCGGAAGTGCCGAGCTGGCGGCCTCGGTGGTGGATGGGGACACCGCAGATTCTCGTCCGCGCTTGCGATCGATCCTGGGGAAAAGTCCCCGTGTGCGTCGGCTTGACCTCCTGATCGCGGATGGCGATTCTGTGCGTCGCCAGCCTGTCGTGCCGTTGCTTTCCCAAGCGACGGTGTGCATTGCGCCGACATCGGCCATGCTTGAGGCGTTCCATGCCGGGCACTCCACGGCTGAGGACTTCGGCGTTGAACGCTTCCGCAACCGGATCACCGGCTACGCTCCCCTGCGATCTCGCGACACCATCGTGGGCATCGACCTCGATCCGACCTCGTTCCTGCGGCACTATAGGATCGTGCGCCACCGGGCCTGGTTCGCGCAGGGGACCATGAGTGTGTTCGCTTTTCTGAGCGGACTGTTCTTCTGGCGCTCGCGAAGCCGTCGTCTGCACCAGGACGAGGAGCGGGAGGCCTCGCGCAAGCGGTTGCTCGTCTCCGAGGAGATGTACCGCACGCTGTTTGAGACCTCGGGCTCGGCCATCGCCGTCTACGGGCACGACTGTGTGATCCGCATGATGAACCGCATCGCGGAGGAGCTTTTCGGGTGGCGCCGCGAAGAGGTGGAAGGCAAACGGACTTGGGCGGAATTTGTCCATCCCGATGAGGTTGCCGCCATGGAGGCGTCGTTCCAGAAGCGCTGGAGTGATCCGCGGCGTCCTTCTGGCCAGTTCGAGTGCCACCTCATGCATCGCGACGGCACGGTGCGCAACTGTGCGCTTTCCATCGCGAGTATCCCTGGTTCGGACCTGTTTGTCTGCTCAATCATCGACCGCACGCGCTTCATCGAGACCTCGCGGCAGCTGGAGGTAAGCCAGCAGCGCTATCGCGTGATCTTCCAGGAGGCGAATACCCCCATTCTCGTCTTTGACGCGCAGGATCGCGTGGTCGTGGCCAACGGCGAGTGCCTGCGGCTGGTGCGCCGCGGCGAGTCCGAGCTCGAGGGACTACGCTGGACGGAATTTGTCCATCCCGACGATCTCGCCAGGATCACCGTGCTGCGGAATTCCTACCGGGACACCGCGGGGCCGTGGAGGCTTACGCTGCGGCTGCTGGACGACCACGGTGAGACGCACCACACCAACTTCATCATCTCGCGGCTTCCCGGGACGAGCGACTGCATTGCCATCGGGGTGGATGTCACCGAGCGCATCTTGGCTGAAAAGGCTCTGCAGAAGCTCAATCAGGATCTCGACGGCATCGTCCGCGAGCGCACCGCCGAGCTCGAGAAGGCCCTGCGCTCGCGCGAGGAGTTCCTCTCGGCCACCAGCCACGAGCTGCGCACTCCGTTGCAGGCGATCCAGTCGGCGGTGGAGATCCTTCAGGATCGGCGTCTTTCTCCGGAGCTCGACGAGGGACAGGCCCGGCAAGTCTCCGCCATCGAGCGCGGTTCCGCCTACTTGCTTTCGCTCATCTCCGACATCCTGGACTTGGCTAAGTCCATGTCGGGGGAGTTTCTATTGCGCACGGAGCCGACGGACTGCGACGCGGTCTGCCACGAGGCTCTGGACCTGGTGGCCACCGCCGCCGCCGCCAAACGCGTCGATCTTCACTACGAAGGCTTTGCCACTGCCGCTGTCCTTGAACTTGATCCGCTGCGCCTCAGGCAGATCCTGATCAACCTTTTGACAAATGCCATCAAATTCACTCCCGAAGGCGGGGACGTCTGGCTGGAGGCCGAGACCGGACGCGCCGACGGACGTCTGTCCTTGAGGGTGCGGGATAACGGCATTGGCATCTCGGGAGAAGACCAGCAGCGTCTGTTCCAGCCCTTCGTGCAGCTGGACAACAGCCTGTCGCGATCCCATTCCGGGACCGGACTTGGGCTTGCGCTGGTGCGGCGCCTGGCCGAGGCGCACGGCGGCGAAGCGGTGCTGGAAAGCCGCAAGGGAGAGGGGACGACGGTGACGGTGCTGCTGCCCTGGAAAGCCGCCACGTTGCCCGAGTCGTCGCAGCCGGAGTCTGATTCCGGTCCCGATAGCGTGCCCGACGGCGACACGGCGCGCATCCTCTTGGCCGAGGACAACGAGGACATTCGGGAGAGCATCGAGGAGTATCTGGTCGCCTTGGGTTGCCAGGTCGTCGTCGCCGAGAACGGTGCCGTGGCGCTTGAAAAGGCCGCTACCTGGCTTCCCGACGTGATCCTCATGGATGTCCAGATGCCGGTCATGGACGGGCTGGAAGCCACGCGACGCTTGCGGGCCGATGCCCGGACTCAGGGCATTCCCATCGTGGCCATGACTGCCATGGCCCAGTCGGGGGACGCCAAGAAGTGTCTGGTCGCCGGTGCGAACACTTACCTCTCGAAGCCGGTGCGCCTGAAAGACCTGCTGGCCACGGTTCGCAGCTACGCGCAAGGCTGACTTGCTACCTTGGCGGCCATGATCCTGGAAACCATCGGTTCCTCGGCGCTGCTAGTGGCCGCGAGCGAGACGGGCGACAAGACGCAGCTCCTGGCCTTCACGCTGGCGGCGCGATTTCGCAAGCCATGGGTGGTGATGGCCGGGATCCTGGCCGCCACCGTCGTCAACCACGGCCTGGCCGCCGGCGCCGGCGTGCTCATCTCGGCCTTCCTGTCGCCGCGGATCCTCTCGTGGCTTTTGGCCGCCAGTTTCCTCGGCTTTGGCATCTGGATCCTGGTGCCCGATCGCGATGACGGAGCTGAAAAGGCTCCGCGCTTTGGCCCCTTCCTCACCACGGCCATCCTCTTCTTCCTGGCCGAGATGGGCGACAAGACCCAGTTCGCCACCATCGCTCTCGGGGCGCGCTTCCATTCGGTGCTCTGGGTCACGGCCGGCACCACGCTTGGGATGCTGGTGGCCGACGGCCTCGCGGTGGCGGTCGGCGAGAAGCTCGCCGACAAGGTGCAGGCGCGCTGGATCCGCCTCGCTACGGCGTGTCTCTTCCTGCTCTTCGGCTTGGGATCCCTCTGGTCGGCCCTTTCGGGGCGCTAGCCGCTATGGACAAATCCTGTCTCGCCTGGATCGGCGGCTGGGCCTTTCCCTTGGACGCCTGGGAGCCGTGGCTGCAGGAGGCGTATCCCGATTTCTGTCACGTGTTCCTCGATGCCCACGCGCTGCTGGAGCCGGCCGCGCTAGATCAGGCGCTTTCAGGTCTTTCCGACGAGACGCTGGTGGTCGCCTGGTCGCTCGGGAGTCTTATCGCCCTGGAAGCCTGCGCGAGCGCCTCTTGGCCGCGCCGCCTTCGCCTCCTCTGCGCGTGCCCCATCGCCGATTTCTGCGCGCCGACGGGACGCTGGCGGCCGCGGGTGCTCGATCGCATGATCGCGGCCCTGGCGAGCCGGCGCGAAGCTGTCCTGGAGGACTTTCGCCGCTTGGTGTGGCCCGACATGCCCTTGGGTCTTGCCGCCGCCTGGGCGCGCCGCGCCGAGACGATTCCTGACGCGGCGCTGGCTGCTGGGCTCGTGGCCTTGCGCGATCGGCGAGTGGATCCCGCGCATCTTTCAGATGCCGGCATTTCTTGTCTGGTGTGCCAGGACGATCCGGTGAGCCCGCCTTGGCAAGGCCGCGCGCCGTTCTTGACGCTTGAGCGGGGCGGGCACGTCCCGTTCCTCGCCTCGCCCGCGGCCTTTGGACAAGTTTTGTCTAGGCTGTGAAGGCCTTTCTATCGGTTCACGAACTTCGCCGTTGCGAAACCGCCGGCATGCTCGGCGCGGACGACATACACCCCACGAGGCATCGCGTCGCTGCGCAGTACGAGCGTCTTGCCACCGGCGAAGCTGCGCGTCCGGCCGTCGATGCCGGTGACGAGGAAGCGGGTTGCCTCGAAGGGACTGCGGATCAGGCAGCTTCCCGAAGCGTATTCCATCTCTAGGGAAGTGGAGGTGCGCAACGAGGGCGCCACGTCCGTGGGCGGCTGCGCCTTCACCATCGCCTGGATGATGGTGGGGAACTCCCATTGGACGGTCTTGCGGTTCAGGAAACCCATGCCGTCGGATCCGACGACGACGCTTCCGTTGTCCCACAGGATCACGGGAACCCGGACCTTGCGGGCTGCGTTGCAGAAGTAGAGGGCGAGATCGGCGCGTGCGGAGGTGTTGTTCTTGTTCGTGGGAGCCCACTCGCCCATGACCACGGGAATTCCCTTCTGGACGAAGGTGCTTGAGACCTGGGCGAACATGTTGTCGATGAAGGTCTTGTCGGAGGAGGTCATGGCGGTCTGTCCGCCGGTTCCGAAGCAGATCGCCTGCGGATCGTAGGAGTGGACCGCCACGGCCACCATCGGATCCTTCGGCACCGTGGTGTACTTCATCCGGCTGTCGTTGTTCGCCGCATAGCCCGGCATGGTGACCAGCCGGGAGGCGTTGTTGCCTCCGGTGGCGCGTATGGCGGCCAAGGCGGCGGCGTTCATGCGGTTGACGACGGCGTAGTCGTCCGTGTTGCCGCTCCAGTCGTCCGGATTCTGCTTGCGCGGCTCGTTCATCGTCTCAAAGATCACGTGATTGTCGTACTTCTTGAAGCGGTTGGCGATTTGCGCCCAGAGCTTGACCAGATGGTTAGTGGCGCTGGTCTCGTTGGAGGGGAGGGGATCTTCCCAGCCGTCGTTGTGGTGGACGTTGATGATCACGTACATGCTGTCCTTCAGCGCGTAGTTGGCGATCTCCTCCACGCGGTCCAGCCAAGAAGACGCGATGGTAAAGTCGCTTCCGGACACGTGCTCATCCCAGCGCACGGGCAGTCGCATGGAGCGCATCCCTCCCTGATGGACGACGTCGATCATCTGCTGGGTCGTCTTGGGATTTCCCCAGCCGGTCTCGCCACCGGTTCCGTCCATGGTGTTGCCGAGGTTCCAGCCGGGGCCGAGATCATCGACGATTCCCATGGCCGTTGTGGGAACGGCCATAGTCCCTACGGCCGGAACGAGCACTAGGCCACCGGCCAGGAGGATTCCACGGGAGAGGCCTCGTGTCCAGCGGGGGTTCCTGAATAAGCGGTTCTTTGTCAATGCGTTCCCCTTTGGACGGAAAATTCGGACAGACGGTGGTGGTAAGTGCCGCGTGCGCGGCCTGAAGCGTTTGCGCATCGTCTGCGCTATCGTTCGGGCTTTCTCGAAAACAAAAAATCCCAGTTGATAACTTATGCCCGGCTGGCGCGTGCGCGGGCGATTGCGCATTGGTGCTTTTGTAAAAACATCAAAGTTTGGACTTCTAAGCAAGGAACGGAGGAGGCAAAGAGTGCCGGTCCCTTGGGAGAGACCGGCTTCTTTGGGTGGATTAGGTGGCTGGGGAGCTTGCTGTGAGGGTGGATTCGTGGCGTACTTTGCGATCTGAGCGGCGCACCAGGCCGACTTGGCTCATCTGGGCCGAGTCGGGCCCGAAGAGGCCGCGGGTGAGGCTCTTCAGGCGGGTGTGGTAGCCAGAAAGCTGCGCAATCACCTCCTCGCGCGAGACGCGTTCGGAGTCGCGATCGAGATCGAGCTCCTGAATGCGCGCATCGTGGGTCTGGAAGCGTTCCACCAATGCTTGATAGGCGGGAAAGTCCAGGTCGGGGAGAGCGATGGCGTTGTTCTTCTTCCACATCGCAAGGATGGTGGTGATCTCGTTGCGGATGGTTTCCGGTGACTTTTTCGAGGTCATGGGATGTTCGTATTCTCCTCGGCAGGGAACACCGGTTCCGGAAAGGGATCGGAACTTCCGGTCTCTCGCGGAGCGGCGGCGGGAGTGCGAGGTTCCTCCCCGATATTCTCAAGGATAATGCGATCCCCTGCGCCCTGTAAACGGTCTATTTACGCGTTTTGCCATAATTTTTCCATATCTCTCTTGGAACCAGGCGATCCCTTCTTGGGGAAGTCAAAACCTTTCCTTGGGGAGAAGGATTGTTCCTTGGGAGCGGCAGATGTTTCGTTGGGAGAACGGACTTTTCTTTGGGAAGGTGCCACCCTTCGAGGGTTTCGCTTCCCCAAGCTTTAAGCGGAGCGCCCAAGCTTTGGGAAAGCGGATTTTCCTTTGGGCTGGGAGGGTGCTCGGAGTGCCGGCCTCGTACGGTGGGGCGGGCAAATCCGGCGCAGTTTGCGATGTCGTGCGTGCTTTCGGCTGGAATTCAAAGGAAAACGCTTAGCTTTTCCTGTTCGAGTCGATTTCCCAAATAGGCAAAGTGGCGCAGCAATGATCTTGATCGACAACATCAATTCCCGTCTGGGAGACGATCTAAAGGCGACTTTGGATCAAGGCACTCGTTTGCGGATCGCTGCAGCGAGCTTTTCGATCTACGCTTACGAAGCCCTGAAGAAGGAACTGGAAGCCGTGGAATCGGTCGAGTTCCTCTTTACGGACCCGGCCTTCACGGAAGAAACGGCAACCGATCCGATCCACAAGGAGGTGCGGGAATTTCATATTCCCAAGGCTTTGCGGGAGCGGGAATTGATCGGCGGAGAGTTCGAGATCCGTTTGCGGAATCAGCTGACGCAGAAGGCCATCGCTCGGGAGTGCGCCGAGTGGATCCGGCGCAAGGCAAGTTTCAAGAGCAATGTCTCGGAGAGTTCCATGCAGTCGTTTGCGGTCGCTTCGGCATCGCGAGCCTCGGTGGCTTACTTCCCCCTAAATGGCTTCACGGCGGTATCGTTGGGAATTCGGCGCGGCAACTCGATCTCGAATTTCGTTTCCAGGACCGATGATGCCTCTCAGGTGGCGCAGTTCCTCTCGCTGTTCCAGCAGGTTTGGCAAGATCCGAATCGGACCAAGGACGTGACGAAGAATCTTGCCGACTACATCGCCACGGTCTATCGGGAGAATTCCCCGCAGCGGATCTATTTCTTCATCCTTTACAACATCTTCCACGAGTTCCTGCAAGACATGGATTCCGACGCCCTTCCCAACGAGCGGACCGGCTATCAGGAATCCTTGATCTGGAAGAAGCTCTTCAACTTCCAGCGCGATGGGGCTATCGGAATCATCAACCGCTTGGAAGAGCACAACGGCTGCATCCTCGCCGACAGCGTCGGCCTGGGGAAGACGTTCACGGCGCTTGCCGTGATCAAGTACTACGAGCTGCGGAACAAATCCGTTCTGGTCCTCTGTCCGAAGAAGCTCTCCGACAACTGGACCAACTACAAGGGAAATCTGCGCACCAATCCCTTTGTGAAGGATCGCTTCAATTACGACGTGCTCTGCCATACCGACCTGCAACGGCAGCGCGGCAGCTCCTTGGGAATCCAACTGGATCGCATCAACTGGGGAAACTACGACCTCGTCGTCATCGACGAGTCGCACAATTTCCGCAACAACAATTCCTTCAAGGATCGGGAAACCCGCTATCAGACTCTGCTGCGCAAGGTCATGCAGGAAGGCGTGCACACCAAGGTCCTGATGCTTTCCGCCACCCCGGTGAATAATCGCTTCCAGGATCTGTACAACCAACTGCTTCTTGCCTGGGAAGGCAAGGATGCTGACCTGGGAGGAAGCCTTGCCGGCAAGGAACTTTCGCTCGTCTTTCGAGATGCGCAAGCGGCCTTCAATCGCTGGTCGAAGCTTCCCGCCGGCGAGCGGACCGCTTCGGCCATCCTGGAAACCTTGAGCTTCGACTTCTTCGAGATGCTGGACAAGGTGACGATTGCGCGCTCGCGCCGGCATGTCCAGTCGTTCTACGACACCAGCGACATCGGGAGCTTTCCGCAACGCTGCAAGCCGATTTCCCTCCGTGCGCCGCTTACGAAACGGACGGACGTCCTTCCTTTCGGAGAGATCTTCGAGCAGCTCATGACGCTGCGGCTTTCGATCTACGCCCCTCTGTCGTTCGTGGTTCCGAGTCGACGCAAGCGCTACGAAGAGCTCTACGACACGCGTGTCAGCTCCGGTGGTGGCACCCTGAGGCAGGCCGATCGCGAGAAGAGCCTGCAGCGCCTGATGACGACGAACCTCCTCAAGCGTCTGGAAAGCTCGGTGGCCGCCTTTCGGCTCACCCTCTCTGCGATCCTTCAGAATCACAAGCGTCTGCTCGAGACGATCGAGGCTTACGAGCTTGGCAAGGGTGCGGACGAAGCAGATCTTCCCGCTCCCTTGGCGGAATCGGAGTTCGACGAGGACGACCTCGACGAGGCGGGGGAGACCGTCGGCAACAAAGTCAGGATCCGGCTTGCCGATATGGATCTTCCGTCGTGGAAACGCGACCTGGAAGCCGACCTCGCCGTCCTGATCGGCCTTGAGAGCGATATGGAGAAGGTCGCTCCTGAGTACGACGTGAAGCTCAGGATGCTGAAGGACTTGATCGCCAAGAAGGTCCGCGAGCCGCTCAATCCCGGCAATCGCAAGGTGCTCGTCTTTTCGGCCTTTGCCGACACTGCGCGGTATCTCTACCAGCATCTGGCACCCTGGCTGCAGGAGGAGTTCGGCCTGGCGACAGGGCTTGTGCTGGGAAGCGACGATCCGAGGAGTACGCTTCGTCCCATGGACCCAAGACGGCGTGGAGGGTTCGGGTTCCAGGAGATCCTCGCCCTGTTCTCGCCGCTCTCCAAGGCGAAGGCGGATTCCATGCCGGAGGAATGCGGGGAGATCGACCTGCTGATCGCCACCGATTGCATCTCGGAGGGGCAGAACCTGCAGGATTGCGATTGGTGCGTCAACTACGACATCCACTGGAATCCGGTGCGGATCGTGCAGAGGTTCGGGCGCGTGGATCGCATCGGATCGCGCAATAGCAAGATTCAGCTCGTCAATTTCTGGCCGGACATCTCGCTGGACGCTTACATCCACCTTAAGGAGCGGGTGGAAAGCCGCATGGTGATTGCCGACATGGTCGCGACCGGAGACGACAACGTCCTCACGGCCGGAGCCGAGGACATCGCCTATCGCAAGGAGCAGTTGCGCCGCCTGCAGGAGGAGGTGATCGAGCTGGAAGACTTGCGCACGGGAGTGAACATCACCGATCTCGGTCTCAACGAGTTTCGGATGGACCTTCTCGGATATGTCAAGGAATGCGGCGATCCCGGACAGCTTCCGACGGGGCTGCATGCCGTGGTGCCGGCCGATCCCGAGCGGGGGCTGCCTCCGGGAATCCTCTTCGTGCTGCGCAACCGCAACCGAGGCGTCGATCCTGCGCGACGGAACCGTTTGCACCCTTTCTACATGGTCTATGTCGGTGCCGACGGAGAGGTCGTCGCGGACCATCTCCAGGCAAAGCGGCTTCTTGACCTTCTGCGCCTTGCCTGCCGCGAGCGCAGCGAGCCCTTGCCCGAGGCCTTCGAAGCCTTCAACCGTCGGACGCGGGACGGGCGGGACATGGAGGAGCCTTCCCGGAGACTGGACGATGCGGTCTTTTCGCTTCTGCGGCGCGAGGAGGACGATGCCCTGGATAGCCTCTTCACCGGGGAGCGGACCTCGGCCTTAGGGGGCTCGCACGGACTCGACGACTTTGAGCTTGTCGCCTTCCTCGTGGTCGAGGACACGAGGGCGTGAGCCTCTTTCTCTTTCCGGCATCGACGCATGGGGCGATTCTTCCCAAGGTTCTTCCCAAGACGCGGATCTTCGAGAAGAGCGGAGTGAGCAAGGCCGTGCAGCGTCGCTTTTCCCGGGAGATCGAGAAGGTCACCTGGGAGCATGTCCTGAGTTCCCGGACCTTGAATCTCATGGAATCGCCCAGCGTCAAGGAGATTCAGGTGTTCCGTCTGGACCTGCGCACTGAATCGCCGGATTCCGAGCTTTTGCGGCTGCTCGATGCCGCCATTCCTTCGCCGCTTGTCCTGGAACTCGTCCACGGCCATCGCATCCGCATGGCCATGGCCTGGAAGCGTCCTCACCGCCAGGATCCCGCCCGGAAAGTGGTGGGGGAGCACTTCTTCGGTCCTTGGGAATTCTTGCCGGGAACGCGAGAGATGCTTCCCGTAGTGGCGGATCTCGGGGCCTTGCAGGAGCGGCTCTTTCAGAGCCTGCTTGCCTTTCCTGTGCGCGAAGGTGAGGCGCTGACTGAGCACTTGGCACGGATGGAGGAATACCAGTCTTTGGAGCGGGAAGCGGCGCGGCTGCGCCAAGCGCAGGAGCGCGAAGTGCAGTTCAACCGCAAGATGGAACTGCATCGCTCGCTCCTAGTTCTGGAAGCGCGCGAAGACGCCTTGCGTTCATGACTTGCCTGGGCCAGGTTTCTACTATCATCGTTGTGAAGCGCCATTTTCAGGGCTTTCCGAGAGGATCGGCCGGTGCCGACATTCACCGTGAGAGGGATTCATGAGTTCGATGAAGATGCATACCCCTGACCTTTCGGCCGAGAACGTGGAAAAGCTCCTCTCGCTTTTCCCCAACGTGGCCACCGAGACCCGCGACGAAAAGGGCGCCCTTGTGCGCGGCGTCGACTGGGACCTGTTGCGACAGGAATTGTCTGACCGGATCGTAGAAGGCCCCGACGAGCGCTACCGCCTGGATTGGCCGGGAAAACGCGAGGCCATGCTCTTGGCCAACGCCCCCATCGCCAAGACCCTGCGCCCCTGCCGCGACGAGAGCGTGGACTTTGATACGACAAAGAACCTGTTCATCGAGGGCGACAACCTCGATGCCCTGAAGCTCTTGCAGGAGACCTACCTGGGGAAGGTGAAGCTCATCTACATCGATCCGCCGTACAACACGGGGAACGACTTCATCTACGAGGACGACTTCGCCGAAGACACCGAGAGCTATCTGCAGCGCTCGAACCAGAAGGACGAGCAGGGCAATCGCCTGGTGGCCAACACCGAATCGAATGGCCGCTTCCATTCCGATTGGCTGAACATGATGTACCCCCGCCTCAAGCTCGCCCGCAATCTGCTGCGGGAGGATGGGGTGATCTTTATTTCGATTGATGATGGGGAAGTGGCGAATTTGCGCAAAATGTGTGATGAAATATTTGGTGAAGAGAATTTTATCGTCAATGCTATTTGGCAAAAAAGATATGGCATTTCCGCTGATGCAAAAGGTATTCCGGGAATGCATGATCACATTCTTGTTTATCAGCGAAGTTCGGAATTTTTGCCGAATTTGTTGCCGAGAACTGAAAAGCAGGACTCAGCCTATAAAAATATCGACAATGACCCTAGGGGTCCTTGGAAATCAGGAGATTTGACGCGATCTGAATATAGAGAGAAGGATGTCTATCCGATAGTTTCCCCAATTTCTGGGGTGGCATTTTATCCTCCGAAGGGAGCAAGCTGGCGTCATCCTGAAAAGGAAATGAGCGAACTTGTTGCAGATAATCGAATTTGGTTTGGGGCAGATGGAATGGGGAGGCCCGCAGCAAAAAGGTTTTTGACCGAAGTGAAACAGGGTGTTGTTGCTTCGGCTTGGTGGCCATATTCAGAGGTTGGCCATACTGACGAAAGTAAAAAAGAGGTTCAGTCACTTTTTGGTGGCGTGAGTCCATTTGATACGCCCAAGCCGACAAGGCTGATTCGGCGAATTTTGGAGATTGGAACTTTGCGGAATGAAGATAATTTTGTGATGGATTTTTTTGCTGGATCTGGATCTTTTTTTCATGCAGCTCTTGGCCAGAGTTTGGTATCTGAATCAAAGTTTAAAACTATTCTTGTTCAGATTCCGGAAAGCCTATCTTCAGATAAGAAAGAACATAAAATCCCGCTTGACTTGTGTCGTGAACTTGGTTTGGCAGAAAATATTGCCGAAATCACCAAAGAACGTATCCGCCGTGCGGGCAAAAAGGTTCTCGAGGAGTGGCAGGCCAAGCAAACCAAGCTCCCTCAAGGCGACCTGCTCGAAGCGGCCGAGCCCAGCGCCTCGGCCACGCCGCCTGATGTCGGCTTCCGCGTCTTGAAGATTGATTCCTCGAACTTTGACGAGTCGTTCTACAAGAAGCCCGACGAGGTGCAGCAAACTGAGCTTCTGGGCATGGTCGACAACATCAAGCCCGACCGCAGCGGCGAAGACCTGCTCTTCCAGGTGCTCCTGGACTGGGGCGTGGACCTCTCGTACCCCATCGTGCGCGAGTCCATGTTGGGCAAGACCGTCTACTTCGTGAACGATACAGGCCTTGCCGCCTGCTTCGATAAGGGCGTGAGCGAGGAGCTCATCCGCGCCATCGCCGCGCGTAAGCCCTTGCGCGCCGTGTTTCGCGACGGCTCGTTCGATCGCGACGACACCAAGATCAACACCGCCCAGATCTTCGCGCAGATCTCGCCCAGCACGGACGTGAGGACGATCTGATGCATCCCTCGACCAGGAGCCAGCCATGAGTTCCGAAGCCACCAAGTCGATCTTTGAACACGGTGCCACTTGGGTGCGGGCGGACTTCCATCTGCACACCAAGGCGGATCGCGAGTTCCGTTACGAGGGCGAAGAGGATTGGTACAACGCCAACTATGTGGCAGCCCTGGAAACGGCAGGCATTCGCGTCGGCGTGATCACCAATCACAACAAGTTCGTCGTCGACGAGTACCATGCCCTGCGCAAGACAGCCGAGAAAAAGGGGATCGTGCTTCTTCCTGGCGTGGAGCTTTCGGTGGGCGATGGGGCCAACGGAATCCACGTCCTGGTCGTGTTCGCGCCGACCTGGCTGGAGAACGGCCAGGATCGCATCAATCCGTTTCTGTCATCCATGTTCACCGGCAAGATTCCTTCCGAGTATGAACAGGAGAACGGGCGAAGCGACAAGAGCCTTCTGCAGACCGTGGAAGACCTCGACAAGATCGGGCTCGATTACTTCCTGATCTTTGCTCATGTGGAGGATGCCAAGGGGCTTTGGTGTGAGGTGGATGGAGGGCGTCTTTCCGACTGGGCCACGCTGCGCTATGAGGCGGTTCGCGAACGCACCTTGGCTTTTCAGAAGGTCAGAACACGCGATGACAAGGCGAAGGTCCAAGGTTGGTTGAAGGGATGGTACCCCGCCGAAGTCGAAGG